>NZ_CALGNQ010000157.1 GCF_937958535.1 uncultured Georgenia sp.
GGTGCTGCGCGACGGCGACGATCGCCGGGATGTTGTCGGCCGGGTGGGAGTAGTCCGCGGCGAGGAAGGTGTCGTGGTAGTCGAGCTCGCGCACGGCCACGCCGTTGGCCCAGGCTGCCCACTCGGGGCTCACCCGCTCGGACTGCTCCAGGCCGAAGACCGTCGCGCCGGGGCTGTACGGGTGGGCCTGGGCCTGCGCGCGGGAGGCGACGGCGGGTCCGCGGGTGAGCGAGGCGGTGGCCACGGCGGCGTTGTCGATGACCCGGTTGATGATCATGTCGGTCACCGCGTCGGTGACCGGGGCGTCGTCGGTCGCGACCTCGGCGATCTTCCAGGCGAGCTGGTCCTCACGCGCGAGGTTGTCCGCGCTCGGGTGGACCCGGACGTCGTGGAAGACCATGTCGCGCGAGGCGAGACGGGCGTTGCTCATCGAACTGCTGCCTCCTTGGCTGGTGTGGTCGGCCGCACCAGAACCGCGGCCGACTCGTGGGGTCCACGCCCGGTGAGCGCGGTGAGGATCGCGGCGAGGCTCGCCCGCAGGTGGATCGCGGTGGCCTGGGCGGCGAGGGTGCCGTCGCCGTCGGCGACCGCCTCGGCGATGAGGCGGTGCTCCTGCGCCGCCTGGACGAGCCGTGAGTGGTCGTCGCGGGAGAGTCTGCGCGCGCGGGCGACCTGCGAGCGCAGCGCGGTGAGCGCCCGCTGGAGCGCGGGGCTCCCCATCGCCTCGTCGAGCGCGGTGTCGAGCTCGGCGACGAGCCCGTAGTACGTCGTGTGGTCGGGGTCGCCGGGGGACAGCAGGGCCGCCGCCTCCGCGAAGCGCTCCGCGAGGCGGTGGAACACGTCCGGCTCGCGCCGCTGGGCCGCCAGCCGGGCGGCCTGGCACTCCAGTGCCTCCCGCAGCTCGAACAGGTGCCGGACGTCGTCGGGCGAGATGGTCGAGACCCGGTAGGTCCTGCCCTTGCCGACGACGGCGAGGCCCTCGGCCTCGAGCCGACGCAGGGCCTCCCGCAGTGGGGTGCGGGAGACGCCGAGCCGGTCGGACTGCTCGACCTCGGCGAGCGGCGCGCCCGGGGAGAGACGACCCAGGACGATCTCCTGCCGGAGCCTGGTGTAAGCGAGGTCACTGGCGCGCACGGTCCTCAATGTACCCCTGTTGAGGAGCAGATGTATACAGTCCGCCACCAGTCCAGGCCGTT
Source organism: uncultured Georgenia sp. (assembly GCF_937958535.1). GTDB lineage: Bacteria > Actinomycetota > Actinomycetes > Actinomycetales > Actinomycetaceae > Oceanitalea. The sequence goes on from NZ_CALGNQ010000157.1 coordinate 1,197, forward strand.
CTGCCGGTCGGAGCGGCCCTGTGCATACAGCAGCCCGGACCTCGCCGTCGTCAACGCGGTTCGAGCCGGATGCCGCCGTCGAGGCGGATCGTCTCCCCGTTGAGCATGGGGTTGGCCACGATGTGGCCGACGAGGGCGCCGAACTCCTCCGCCCGCCCCAGCCTGCGTGGGTGGAGCGTCTTGGCCTCGAGGGACTCCCGCGCCGCCTCCGGCAGTCCCGCCAGCAGCGGTGTCTCGAACACCCCCGGAGCGATCGTGACGACCCGGATGAGCGAGGCCGCGAGCTCCCGGGCTGCCGGAAGGGTGAGGCCGACGACGCCCGCCTTGGACGCCGCATAGGCGATCTGCCCGACCTGGCCCTCGAAGGCGGCGACCGACGCGGTGTTGACGATGACACCGCGCTCGCCGTCGACCTCCTCGGTCTGCGCCATGGCCGCCGCAGCCTGTGCGGCGAGGTTGACGGTCCCGCCGAGGTTGACCGTGACGACGCCGAGCAGCTGCTCCAGCGGGAGCGGCCCGTCGCGTCCGACGAGCTTGCCCGGTGTCGCCACACCGGCGCAGCTGACCGCGACGCGCAGCGGGCCGCGGCTCGTGGCCGCCTCGACCGCGGCCGCCACGTCCTGCGGCCTCGTGACGTCACCCGGGACGAAGGTCGCCCGCGACCCGAGCTCCGCCGCAGCAGCTTCGCCCTGGGACGTGGGCAGGTCGAGCACGACGACCTGGGCGCCGTCCGCCGTCAGCCGCCGTGCGGCAGCGAGCCCGAGTCCTGAGGCACCACCCGTGACGACGGCACTTGCACCGTCGAGCTCCATCGCGTCCTCCTCTCGCGGCGGGACCACGTGCCCGCCCCGGCTCAGCCCCGTCGCTCCCGCAGCCTCGCGACGAGCTGCGGCACCACCGTGAACACGTCACCGACGACGCCGAAGTCGGCGATGTCGAAGATCGGGGCGTCGGGGTCCTTGTTGACCGCGACGATGGTGCGCGCAGTCTGCATCCCCGCCCGGTGCTGGACCGCGCCGGAGATCCCGAGCGCGACGTACAGCTGAGGGGCGACGACGGCTCCGGTCTGCCCCACCTGGTACGCGTGGGGGACGTAGCCGGCGTCGACGGCGGCGCGCGAGGCACCGACCGCCGCCCCGAGCTCGTCGGCGAGCTCCTCGACGACGGCGAACTGCTCCTTGGAGCCCAGGCCGCGCCCGCCGGCCACGACCCTGTCCGCCCCCTGGAGCGCGGGACGGCCCGACGCGGCACCGACGGGCTCGACCCCGTCCACCCGGGCGGCCCGGCGCCCCGACGGCGTCACCTCCAGCCGCTCGAGCACGAGCGGCCGGGGCTCGGCGCGGGCGTCGACAGCGCCGTGCCGCAGGGTGACGACCAGCGGACCCGTCGTCACGGTGGAGTCGACGTCGTAGGCACCGCCGTAGACGGAGTGGTGGGCGATGACCCCGTCAGCACCACGGGAGACGCCGACCGCGTCCACGGCCAGCGCCAGCCCCCGGCGGACGGCCACAGCCCCCGCCGCGTCCCGCCCGTCCACCGAGTGCGGGACGAGCACGGCCCCGGGACGGACGGCGTCGACCGCTGCCGCCAGCGCGTCGACCTCAGCCACCCCGAGACCGGTCGCCGCCCCGGGGTGCTCGGCGAGAAGCACCCGCGCCGCGCCGAGCTCCGCGGCCACCCGCGCGGGTTCCCCGGGTGCGCCGGGCGCGGTGACGACAAGGGCGACGGGCGTGCCGATCCCCGCTGCCGCCCCGATGACCTCGGCCGCACTCGCCGCGACGTCGCCCTGGGCCGTGCGCTCGACGAGGACGAGGATCTCGTCCCGACCTGCGTTCGTCATGGGTCTCCCTTCACGCGAGGCGGTTGGCGACGAGGAACTCCGCGAGCTGCTCCCCGGCGTCCCCCTCGTCGACGATCTTGACGCCGGCGGCACGGGCCGGTCGCTCGGCCACGGAGACGACCACCGAGCGCGCCCTGTC
>NZ_CALGNQ010000158.1 GCF_937958535.1 uncultured Georgenia sp.
CGTAGGTGGGGCCGATGCCGCGCCCGGTGGTGCCGATCTGCCGCTTGCCGAGGAACCGCTCGGTGACCTTGTCCAGCGTCCGGTTGTACGGCGGGATGATGTGCGCGCTGGCCGAGACGAGCAGGCGGGACACGTCGACGCCGCGGGCGGCGAGGCCGTCGAGCTCGGCGAAGAGCACCTCGAGGTCGACGACGACCCCGTTGCCGATCACCGGGGTGCACCCGGGCGAGAGGATGCCGGAGGGCAGCAGGTGCAGGGCGTACTTCTCGTCGCCGACGACGACGGTGTGGCCGGCGTTGTTCCCGCCGTTGAACTTCACCACGAAGTCGACCTGCGAGCTGAGCTGGTCGGTGGCCTTCCCCTTGCCCTCGTCGCCCCACTGGGCTCCGACGACGACGACCGCTGGCATGTTCGATCCCTTCGCTGTGACGACGGGCGCCGATCGGCTCCCGGATCAGGCTATCCCGATCGGCCCCGGCGGTTCGGGGTGCACCTGTCGACCGGGCGCTCTAGGCTCGTCCTCGGACAACACAAGGGCGGTAGCTGCGCGATCGGGGGGACGTGCGGGCTGAAGGAGCGCAATGATCGAGATCGCGACGTCCCCGACCACGACGACGGTGACGGTCAGCGGTGATCTCGACCTCGCGGAACGAGGCCAGTTCCCGGAGGTGACCGCCCGCGTCAGCGGGCTGCGCCGCCAGCTGCTCGTCATCGACCTGTGCGAGGCGACGTTCCTGGACTCCACCGGGGCGGCCTTCCTCATCTCGCTGGCCGACACCACGGCCCGGCGCGGTGGCACCACCGTGCTGCGCGGCGCCGACGACCGCGAGCTGTTCGTGCTGGAGATCTGCGGCGCCCTCGACAGCTTCCGCATCGACCCGAACCACCGCTGCGAGCAGCGCGCCTCCTGAGGGCGCGTCCGGCAGACGCTCCGCCGCGCGGGTGGCGACGGCCCGGTCCGCCCGCTACTCGGCCGTCGCGGCGGATGACCAGGGGCTGCGGCCCCGGACACGGGCCCACACGACCTTGCCGGTCGGGGTGGGGCGCCAGCCCCACTCGGCGAGCCGAGAGATGATGTGCAGCCCGAAGCCGCCGACGCGGCCGACGCGGCCCTCGCGGACGACCGGCGGGCTGGGGTTGGCGTCCTCCACCTCGATCCGTAGCCCGTCACCGGTGTCCCGCAGCCGCAGGTCCACCCGTCCCCACCCGTGCATGACCGCGTTGGCGACCAGCTCGGAGGCGACGAGCTCGGCGGCGGCGATGTCCGCGATGCCCCACGCCTCGCAGGCGCGGACCACGGCGTGCCGGGCGCGGGCGATGGTCTGCGGGTCCATCGGCATCTGCCAGCGCCGCTCCCGCGGGCCGGACCACGACTGGCCGGTGTCCGCCGCCGGGTCCGGGACCCGCACGACGACGAGGGCGATGTCGTCCTCCGGGGCGTCGGCGAGCTGCTGGAGCAGCTCCTCCCCGATCCCGGCGGCGTCGGGGGCGTCGATCTGCCCGGCGGCCTTGACGAGGGCGGCCACGCCGTCGCGCATCGAGCGGTCGCGCCGCTCGACGAGCCCGTCGGTGTAGAAGATGAGCACGTCGCCCGGGTCGACGACGGCGTGCCCGGTGCTGCGGGGACGTCCCCCGAAGCCGACGAGCGGCCCGTTGGCGCCCTCGAGCTGGCGGGCCTCGCCCCGCCGGACGTGGACGATGGGCAGGTGGCCGGCGCGGGAGTAGGCCACGTCCCACCGGGTGTCCTCCCGCCGCGGCCGGAGAGTGGCGTAGACGAAGGACGCCGGGCGGGCGATCCGCATCCCGGCGACGAGCCGGTCCACCCGTCCCAGGACCTTGCCCGGCTCGACGAACTCGGCGGCGTAGGCGCGCACGACGGACCGCAGCTGGCCCATGGCGGCCGCGGCCTCGACGTCGTGCCCGACGACGTCACCGACGACCACGCCCACCGTGCCCTCCCCGAGGTCGAGCACGTCGTACCAGTCGCCGCCCACCTGCGCGTGCTCCGAGCTGGGGGCGTAGTAGCTCCACACGTCCACCCCCTCGACGTGGCTCTGCTCGGGGAGCATGGCCCGCTGCAGGGTCTCGGCGAGGCGGTGCTCGCGGTCGTAGAGCTGGAGGTTGTCCATCGCCATGCCGACGCGGCGGGCGACGAGCTCGAGCACCGTGGTCAGCTCACCGGGCGGCATCGCGCGGTCGTCGAGGTCGCGGTCGGGCGGGCGGACGGCGAGCAGCGCGAGCACGGCCTGGCGGCCGAGCACCGGCAGCAGCCACAGCGGCCCGTCGTCGGGCGCCGTCTCGTCCTCGGCGACGAGGGCGAGGAGCTCGGCGGTGAGGGTGTTCTCCCGCGCGGGGCGGTCGCGGTCGATGACCACGGTCTGCATCCGGGGGTCCAGGAGCAGGTCGCGCACGGGGTCGGGGACGCCGGGCTGGAGGCGTGCCTGACGGCGCAGGTCGCGCCGGTGGTAGGGGATGCCGGTGAGGTCGGTGATGCGCTGCAGGCGGGTGCCGTCGGCGTAGAACGCCGCCCACGGGACGATGCGGCGCACGAGGAGGCCGGCGATCTCGATGAGCGCGGTCCCCGAGTCGGTGTCCTGGAGGATGTCGGAGACCCGTGCGACCAGGCTCAGGCCGCGCCGGGCCCGCTCCTCGGTGACCGCCCGTTCCTCGGCCATGACCGCCGAGGCGAGCTCCTCGGTGGCGTCGCGCACCGTGACCAGCCAGCGGGTGGCGCCGTCGCTGCCCTCGCCGAGCGGGCTGAAGGACACGGTGGCGCGGAACTCCGAGCCGTCGCTCCGCTCGACGGTGCGCACCACCGCCACGGGCAGCCCGGCGCGCAGCGCCTCCCGCAGCGAGCCGCCGCCGTCGCGGGTCACGAGCCGGGGCGCCCGCTCGCGCAGCTCGGCCACCGGGTAGCCGGTGGCCGCGGCGAGCGCGGTGCTCACCCACACCACGCGGCAGTCGACGTCCTCGTCCTCCAGCGTGACGTCCACGACGTAGGTCGGGTCGGGCAGCGCGTCGAGCAGCTGGTCGGCCCGGACCATGAGGGTCGTGGGCAGCTCCGCGGCGTCGGGCACGGTGGTTCGGCGCCTGGGGAAAGGGGTGGGGACCGCCGCCGTCGCGGGTGTCCCGCGAACCGGGTCGGTCATGGTGGCTCTCCGATCGTCCTCGGTCTCCTAGGATGCCCTGGAGGACGTTCCGGTGCGAGCCTTTGCCGGAAGAGACGAAGGAGAGCCTGTGCCTGACGAACGCTCCATCCCGCCCGGCAAGGGCCACGACGGTGGCACGGCGTCGGTCATGGTCGCCCAGGGCCGTACCCGTCTCGTGCTGTCCGGGGAGATCGACGTCGCGCTGAGCAGCGAGCTGAGCGAGGCGGTCGCCGAGGCCGAGGCCTCCCGCAACCCGGTCGAGATCGACGCCCGGCACGTCACCTTCATGGACTCCTCCGGGGTGGCGCTCCTGGCACGGCTGGCGCACCGCACCCCGGGGCCGCTGGCGATCATCAAGCCGCCGGACGTCGTGCGCTTCCTCCTCGACATCACCCGGCTCGGCGACGTCGTCACCATCCTCGAGGACGACCCCGGGTTCCCGGACAGCTCCGGCCCCGACGGCGACGACGCCGCCTGACACACCGCCCGACGACGCCGCTCGACCGCACGCCCACGCCGCTCGTCCACCCGACGACGCCGCCCGGCAGACCGCGCGCTGCCACGCCGCCCGGCAGACCGCGCGCTGCCACGCCGCCCGGCAGCCCGCGCGCAGCCAGACCGAGCGCTGCACCGCGTGGCTCGTACTTCTCGATCACGGCTCGCCCCTGCGCGCACCCCGAACTGAGCTGAAAGGGCGAGCCACGCGCGCGTGAGCCGAGGGCGGCCACGTGCCCGAGAACCCGCCGTCAGGCTCGGGGCGCAGAGAAGCGCGAGGGCCCGCCGGCGGAGTCCGCCGACGGGCCCTGCGTCACCTGCTGGGTCAGGCCATCGTCATCTGCTGGGTCAGGACATCTTCTTGCCGGCCGAGCGCAGCTGCTCGCAGGCCTCGACGATGCGCGCGGCCATGCCTGCCTCGGCGAGCTTGCCCCAGGCGCGCGGGTCGTAGGCCTTCTTGTTGCCGACGTCGCCGTCGATCTTCAGCACGCCGTCGTAGTTCTTGAACATGTGGTCCACGACGGGGCGGGTGAAGGCGTACTGGGTGTCGGTGTCGACGTTCATCTTGATGACGCCGTTGTCCACCGCGGTGGCGATCTCCTCGGCGGAGGAGCCGGAGCCGCCGTGGAAGACGAGGTCGAAGGGCATCTCCTTGCCGACCTCCTTGCCGACGACCTCCTGGATCTCGCCGAGCAGCTCGGGACGCAGCTTGACCGCGCCGGGCTTGTAGACGCCGTGGACGTTGCCGAAGGTCAGCGCGGTGAGGTAGCGGCCCTTCTCGCCGGTGCCCAGCGCACGCACGGTGGCCAGACCGTCCTCGGGCGTGGTGTAGAGCTTCTCGTTGATCTCGGCGACGTGGCCGTCCTCCTCACCGCCGACGACGCCGACCTCGATCTCGAGGATGGTGCGCGCCTTCTGGGAGAGCTCGAGGAGCTCCTCGGCGATGCGCAGGTTCTCCTCCAGCGGGACGGTCGAGCCGTCGAACATGTGGGACTGGAAGGTCGGGTTCTTCCCGGCGGCGACCTCCTCGGCCTCCAGCGCGAGCAGCGGCCGCACCCAGGAGTCGAGGTTCTCCTTGACGCAGTGGTCGGTGTGCAGCGCGACGGTCACCGGGTAGTTCTTGGCGACCTCGTGGGCGAACGCGGCCAGCGCGCGGGTGCCGGCAACCCGGTCCTTGACCGTCGAACCGGAGGCGTACTCGCCACCGCCGACGGAGACCTGGATGATGCCGTCGCTCTCGGCCTCGGCGAAGCCACGCAGGGCGGCGATGAGGGTCTGGGAGGAGGTGACGTTGATGGCCGGGTAGGCGAACTTGCCCGCCTTCGCCCTGTCGAGCATCTCGTTGTACGACTCAGGGGTTGCGATGGGCACTGCAGGCCTCCTGTGTGGCTAGGTCGATCGGAACCCCTCGATTGTGTCATGCCCCGGGTCGGCCGGACCGGGACGTCCGTGCTGCAGGACCCAGGAGTACATCGCCACCGCGGCGGCCGCCCCGACGTTCATCGAGCGGGTGGACCCGTACTGGGTGATGTGGAGGATCTCGGTGCACGCGGCGCGCGCCTGCGCGGACAGTCCGCCCGACTCCTGGCCGAAGAGCATGACGGCACGCGCGGGCAGCGGCCGGTGCTCGATGGGCAGGGAGCCGGGGACGTTGTCGATACCGATGAGGGGCAGCCCCTCCTCCTGCGCCCACGCCACGAGGGAGGCGACGTCGGGGTGGTGGTTCAGGTGCTGGTAGCGGTCGGTGACCATGGCGCCGCGCCGGTTCCAGCGGCGCCGGCCGACGATGTGCACCGCGGCGACGGCGAAGGCGTTGGCGGTGCGGACCACCGAGCCGATGTTGAAGTCGTGCCCGAGGTTCTCGATCGCCACGTGCAGCGGGTGGCGGCGGGTGTCGAGGTCGGCGACGATCGCCTCGAGGCGCCAGTAGCGGTAGCGGTCGACGACGTTGCGCCGGTCGCCGTGGGCCAGCAGCTCGGGGTCGAGGCGGGGGTCGTCCGGCCACGCGTCAGGGCCGCCGGGCCAGGGCCCGACGCCCACGTCGTCGGTCACGGACGGTGGTGCGGCTCGGGACCGCCCGGGGCGGGCCCGCGGAAGGTCGGCTGCCCGGAGGGGGGCGGCGGGACGTCCCCGGCGGTGAAGTGCACCGAGGGCACCGCGCGCACGGTCGGGTCGTTGGCCTCGAAGTACTCGGCCCGGCGGAAGTTGAAGAGCCGGGCGATGACGTTCGGCGGGAACGTCTCGATCCGGGTGTTGAGCCGGCGCACGTTGGCGTTGTAGAAGCGCCGTCCGGCCGCGATGCGGTCCTCGGTGTTGGTGAGCTCGGCCTGGAGGTCGGCGAAGGTCTGCGACGCGCGCAGCTCGGGGTAGGCCTCGGCCACGGCGAAGAGCCGGCTGAGGGCCGAGCTCAGCGCCTGCTCGCTCTGGGCCTGCTGGGCGGGGCCGGCACCGCGGACGGCGGCGGCGGCCCGCGCCTGGGCGACGGCCTCGAAGACCTCACGCTCGTGCCCGGCGTAGCCGCGGACGGTCTCGACGAGGTTGGGCACGAGGTCGTGCCGGCGGTGCAGCTCGACGTCGATCTGGCGCCACGCCTCCTGCACGAGGTTGCGCAGCTTGACCATGCCGTTGTACGTCGCGACGGCCCAGATGAGCGCGATGAGCAGGACGACGGCGATGACTGCCAGGGTGGTGACGAGGAACGAGATGTCCACGGGATCAGCCTGTCACACCTTCCGGCCCGGCGTCGGCGTGTCCGCGCAGCGCACGGGGCCGCAGCTCCAGGCGCTGCTCGGCACCGCGCCCGACCCGGCGGACCACCGAGCTGTAGGCCCACCGGTTGGCCTCCAGCCACCGGGCGACACGCTCGGCGCGGTCCCGCGGGTCGGTGGTCGGCTCGCCCGCGGCGAGCTGCTGCCGGGCCCGCACGACGCTCGCTAAGGCGGCACGGACCCGGGCGGCGACCCGGCGCCGTTCACGGGCGAGCACCCAGGTGGGCACGACGGCGAGGAACACGACCGCGGCGAGGGCGAGGCCGCCCACCATCCACGTGGCGGGGAGCAGCCGGCCCTCGGGCCACCAGGTGAGGACGGCGCCGCAGCCGGCCAGGGCGGCCGTGCCGTAGACGACGGACCACCCGGCCGTCACACCGGCGGCACCGGACATCCGTTCCAGGCGCCACTCCCCCGCGACGTGCTCCCACCGGCGCAGGCCGCGCGCCCCGGCGAGCACCGCCCAGGCGGCGAGGCCCGCCACGGCGGCGGCCGCGAGCCCGAGGGCCCAGCGGTCCCGCTCCGCCGGGACCGGCCACCCGAAGAGCCGGTCCAGCCGAGCGGCGCCCTGGGCGACGAGGACGACGACGAGCACGGCGACGGCGGCCACGACGAGCAGCACCCCGGCCGTGCGGACGGGGCCGGCGCCGCGCTCCGTCAGCCGGTGCCGCAGAAGACGCTCGACCACCCACACGGTGGCGTCCTCCACCATGACCTTCGGGCTGGAGAGGGGCTCACGCAGGCTGCCGAGGAGCGCCAGCCCGGTGACGAGGACCACCGCGCCGACCGCGCCGCCGGTGGCGAGGCTGGGTTCCCAGCCGCCGCGGGCGGCCGCGACACCGGTGTAGACGAGCAGGGCACCGACGATCGCCAGCACCACCCCGTGGAGGTGGCTGCGGGTGCGCAGGGCCGCGTAGGCGAGGACGGTGAGGAAGACGCCCGCACCGAGCGGCCCGGCGACCCCGGCCAGCCCGCCGTCGAGTAGGCCGAGCAGGGCGAGCACGAACAGGACGCCACCGGCGGCGAGCGCGAGGAGGCCGAGCGACCGGGCGAGCAGCCCCCCGGAGGTCAGGCCCAGCGTCACCCAGTACGGGACCTTGACCGCCCCCTTGACGGACCGGGTGACCGGCGCGACCACCCCGAGCCCGGAGTTCTTCCCGGCGGCCACCGTCGCGGCCACCGCCATGGCGGTGACGGCGGTGCGGATGATCTGGTCGCTGGCCCCCTCCTCGTCGAGGGGCTCGCGCCCGATCCCGGCGTGGTCGAAGGCGTGCAGGGCAGCGACGCCGGTGGTGAGCCAGTCCGGTGTGCCCGGTGCGGTGCGGGTCTCCTCGAGCCGGCGGAGCAGCGTCTCGTGCTGGGCGACGAAGACGTGGCCGTGGGAGCGGGGGTTGGCGCCGTCGGCGGCGTCGTGCCGGACCGCCCTGACCACCTCGGGCAGCTCCTCGTGGACGATGACGACGTGCCGGCCGTAGGCGAGGAGAGCGGCGAGGCTCGCCATCTCCGGCGCGTCGGGGCGCTCGGGCTCGGGGTGCCGGTCGGTGCCGCCCAGCGCCCGGGCGACCTCCTCCACGGCCGCCTCGCGCAGGGCCGCCAGCCGGGTGAGCGCGCCGGTCCGCTCCTGGGCGGTGTCGTCCCGGAGCGCCCGGGCCGCCTCCGCGCCCCACGTCGTCGCCAGGAGGAGGTCGACCACCCCGACCGGGTCGGTGCCGGCACCGGTGGCCTCGGCGAGCGTGCGCACCCGTGCCGGCGTGAGCAACACCCGGAACAGGGCGCTGGCGCCGTCGAAGCGTCCCCAGGCCCAGTCGTTGATCCGCCAGGACCGCTTGAGGAACCCGCTGAACCGGGCCAGGGAGGCACCCCCGAGCTTCTCGTCCACCGTGCGGGAGTAGCTGGCGAAGTGGTTCGGCGTGGCCGCGGAGACCTGGGTGTAGCGCAGCGGGTTGGTGTTCTCCGTGGGCAGCTCCTCCCCGACCGTCCAGGCGACGACGTGGAGCGCGGCGAGGACCTGGCGGGTACGGGCGCGCGCTCGGTCCGGCGCCGCGTCGCCCGCGGCGTCGAGCAGCGGCAGCCACGCGGGGTCCAGCCCGTCCGCCGCCCGCGCGAGCTGCTGCAGCCGCTCGAGGCGGCCGGCGGTGAGCGCCAGGACGCGGTCGGGGTCGATGTCGGCGTCCAGCCGTGCAGGGGTGTCCTCCGCCCGGCGGCCGGGGTCCACCTCGAGCCGCGGGAGGGCGGAGCGCACGACGTCGAGGGCGGCGGCCGCACCCCGCTGGAACCAGGCGTCGGTGGCGAGCCGGGCGTGCCAGTAGTGCAGGTCCGGAACCGCGACAGCGAGGGCGGGGTCGGTACCCCACACACGGTCGAGGGCGGCGCGCACCGCGCGCACCTGGACCATCGCGGCGTGCACCTCGCCGCGGGCCTCCCGGACGGTGCCGCGGTCCTCGACCGGCAGCGCGTCGTGCAGGACCCCGAGGTACTCCAGGGCGGCGGCGCCCATGTCGAGGAGCGGTTTGGCGCCCCACGGCCACGCGGCGGACGGGGCGGCGAGCTCGTCGAACCGGCCCGGCAGCGTGGTGGTGTCAGGGGCGGCGTCCAACTGCTCGTGGCAGGCCTCGAGGCAGGCCCGGACCCGCTCGTAGGGGTAGCCCCGGGGCTGGCGCGTCTGCGCGGCGAGGTCGCGGATGTCGCGGCGCAGGCGGGCACGCCGGTAGTGCGCGTACAGGTCGCGGGCGGTGGCGGTGAGCCGGTCGGCGTCGCCGGCGGTGGCGAGGACGTCGCGCCGGGTGCCGCGCAGCGAGGTCGCCTGCCGGTTGTGGTGCTCCACCTCCTCGATGAAGGTGCGGCTGCCGGTGCTCGTCAGGCTGGCGCCCAGGCCACGGGCCATGGCGGCGACGGTCGGCTCCTCGGCCGGCCCGGCCTCGGCCACCTCCACCGCGGGCAGCGGCACGACGAGGAGCATCACCCGGTCCACGACCAGGTCGGCGGGCATCTGCTCGATCGCGGACAGCGCGTGCTGGGTGGGGGTGTTGTTCAGCAGCCCGCCGTCGACGGCGTAGCGTGACCGGTCCGGCCCCTTGGCCCGGCCGGGCAGGACGTTGCCCCGCCAGCTCGCGTAGGGCGCCATGTCGGGACGGTCGGGGACGGGCTCGTCGGCGTCGACGGGGATGAGGGTCGGCTCGAAGGCGAAGGGGAATCCCGCCGAGGTCCGCGCGGCCAGGGCGAGCGCGGCGACGACGTCCTCCCGCGGGCCTGCCGGGTGTCCGGGCCCGGACTCGTCCGGGGCCGCACCGTCCACCGGCCCGCTGCCCCGCGGGGCCGGGGCACCGGCGAAGTCGTCGCCCGCGCCGTCGCGCCGGGTGAAGCGGAAGTGGACGTCGTGGCGCTTCTGGGTGAGCGGCCGGCCCAGGGAGTCGGTGTGCTGGAGGGTGACGCCGTCGAGCAGGGTGGCGGTGATGGTGAGGTCGATCGGGCGCTCGCGCACGTCCCGCGCCCGCCACGGCGTCGCCAGCCGGTGCAGGGCGCGGGTGAGCTCGGGGAGGAAGACCTCCTCCCCGCGCAGCAGCGAGGTGGGGTGGTCCTGGAACGGCACCTGGAGGAGGGTCTCCAGGCGGCCCTGGTCGCCCCACACCTCGCGCAGGTCGGCGAGGTCGGCGTGCTCGTTGACCTGGGCGAGCGCGAGCGCCGCACCGTTGATGCCGCCGGCCGACGTGCCGGAGATGACGTCGGCCCGCGCGCGGACCCGCAGCAGACGCAGCAGCGGTGCGTAGGCGGCGCCGGTGCCGGTGAGCTCGTTGATCTCGTGGGCGACCCCGCCCATCCACACCGCGAGGCTGACGCCGCCGTTGAACACGCAGGCGAAGCGGATCTCCTCGAGGTCCGCCGATGCACCGTTGTCCACCATGACGCCTCCGCCTCACCCGTCACCGTAGAGCAGACGCGCCCGCGCGGGGCCGTTACGGGCGGGGTGATCGGGGGTGGATCGGCGCGGGGTGGTGTGGGTCCCACGCCGTCGGCGACGGACAGCGCCGTCAGGGGCGCGTCAGCGCACGGGGGCGCGTCAGCGCAGGCGGGCGCCTCACCGCAGGGGAGCACCTCACCGCAGGGGGCGCGTCAGCGGCAGGGGGCGCGTCAGCGCAGTCCGATGTCCTCCAGGCCCAGCGCGGCGAGGTACCGCACCCCGGCCTCCTCGATCCGCTGGCGTGCCCCGGTGTCGCGGTCGACGACGACGGCGGCGGCCACGACCTCGGCGCCCGCCTCGCGCAGCGCCTCGATCGCGGTGAGCAGGCTGCCCCCGGTGGTCGAGGTGTCCTCCACGGCGACCACCCGCCGGCCGGTGACGTCCGGGCCCTCGACGCGGCGCTGCAGGCCGTGGGTCTTGGCCTCCTTGCGCACGACGCAGGCATCGAGCTCCAGGCCGCGGGAGGCGGCCGCGTGGAGGATCGCCGTGGCGACCGGGTCGGCACCCATCGTCAGACCACCGACGACGTCGACCTCCTCGGGCCCGAGCCCGGCCTCCTCGAGGAGGTCGAGCATGACGTGCCCGACGAGCGGGGCGGCGGCATGGTGCAGGGTCACCCGCCGCATGTCGACGTAGTGGTCGGAGGTCCGGCCGCTGGCGAGGGTCACCTCGCCGCGGATGACGGCGAGGTCGCGGACGTACTGGGCCAGGCGGCTGCGCAGGGAGTCGTTCGGTGAGGTCACGGCTGCAGGGTACCGACGGATAGCCTCGCGCCATGCGCCTGGCCACCTGGAACGTCAACTCCGTCCGTGCCCGCCTCGACCGCGTCCTGGCGTTCCTCGACCGCTCCGGCACCGACGTCCTGGCGGTCCAGGAGACCAAGTGCCGCGACGACCAGTTCCCTTACCTGCCCTTCGAGATGGCCGGGTACGAGGTGGCGCACCACGGCGTGAGCCAGTGGAACGGGGTCGCGGTCATCTCCCGGTTGCCCATCGAGGACGTCACGGTCGGCTTCCCCGGCATGCCGACCTGGGGCGAGCCGGCCGCCGCCGAGGCGCGGGCCATCGGGGTGACGGTCGGTGGGGTGCGGGTGTGGAGCCTGTACGTGCCGAACGGGCGGGACCCGGCCGACCCGCACTACCAGTACAAGCTCGACTGGCTGGCGGCGCTGCGGGACGCTGCGGCGGGATGGCTGGCGGCCGACCCGGCGGCGCAGGTCGCGCTCGTCGGCGACTGGAACATCGCGCCGCGCGACGAGGACGTGTGGGACATGGCGGCCTTCGCCGGCGCCACCCACGTCTCCCCGGCCGAGCGGGCGGCATTCGCCGCGTTCCAGGACGTGGGGTTCCGGGAGGTGACCCGCGAGCACACACCGGGCGCCTACACCTACTGGGACTACAAGCAGCTGCGCTTCCCGCGGAACGAGGGGATGCGGATCGACCTCGTGCTGGCGTCCCCCGCGCTGGCCGCCCGCGTGCGCGGCGCCCGGGTCGAGCGCGACGAGCGCAAGGGCAAGGGCGCCAGCGACCACGTGCCCGTCGTCGTCGACCTGGCCTGAGGACGCGGTTGCCCGGCGGGGAGCGTCCCGGGGCTGTGGTGCCGCGGCCGGCCGGCGGGGTGCCACACTCGAACTGGTGCCGCCGCCGGACGGCGGGGTGCCACGGTCGATGTGGTGCCGCGGCAGCCCAGCCGGCGTGGACCGGTTCACGTGCCGCCGCGGCCGGCCGCCGCTGACCGGCCGCGCGACTACGCGGTCGCCCAGCCGGGGGTGACCGGGATGTCGAAGGTGTGGTGCTCCCAGGTGCGCCACCAGTCCTCCGCACCGGCGGGCAGCCGGCCTGCGGGCAGCCGCCGCAGCAGGTCGCGCAGCTCGAACTTCAGGCCGGTGATCGCGGTGACGCGCTCCAGGAGCTCCGCCTCGGGCAGCTCCTCCCCGCCGAAGGCGTCCTCCTCCGCGCGCCAGATGCGGCGGCGCAGGAGGACGACGTCACGGGTGACGGCCTGCTCCTGCGCGCTCGCGTCCTGGTGGACCTCCGCCGCACGCATCCAGCCGTAGTCCATGGCGATGGCGATGAGCCCGGGCTCGACGGTGAGCGTGTCGTGGACGTCGAACTCCGGCTCGATGACGACAGCGCCCGCCTCCCGGGCGCGCCGCACCTCGTCGCGCTGGACCTCGTCGGCCATGATCGCCGTCGTCGTGCGGAGCACGATGGCGAGCATGTCGCGCTCGTCGTAGGACTCCTCGTGCTGCACGCCCGAGGGGCCGGCGACGACGGCGTAGCAGGTGTCCACACCGAGGTGGCGCATCGCGATGTCGGCCGGCAGGGACTCCCGCACCCCGCCGTCGACGTAGTTCTCCTGTCCCAGCCGCACGGGCGGGAAGACCGTGGGGATCGCGCACGACGCACGCACCGCCTCGACGATCGGGGTGCGGTAGCCCTCCTCGACCGGGCGGTTCTCCCGGTCGACGAGGGTGCCGGACTCGGTGACGTACCGCAGCTCGCCGCTCTCCAGGGCCACGACGGCGATGCGCAGCGTCACCCCCGAGCTCGCCACCGCCGTCTCGTCGAAGACGTCGGGTTCCACGAGGCGGTCCACGACACGGCCGGGACGGAACATCGACCGCTCGCGGCGGGCGCCGCCGACGATCGTCCCGAGGTCCGCGCTCGCCCGGCCGACGGCGCGGACGAGCTCGATCGACTCCAGCAGCCGCTCCGACACCGACGTCGTCCAGTCCTGCCAGGCCTCCGGCGATGCCGCGGGCTCGCCGGGGAGCCCGCCGCCGGACGGGCCGGTGCCGTCGGGGGTCAGCTTCGTCGGCGGCGCGGTGGCCGCGGCGGCGTCGGCCCTGCGCGCGGCCTCCACCGGCTCCTCCTCGGCCGCCGCGTCGTCCGGACGGGCGCCGTTGGCTGCCTTGACCCGCTCGGCCGCGACGGTGATGCCGTGCCGCAGGTCGGCGACCCGCCGGAAGGAGCGGCCCAGGGTGCCCTGGCGGCGGTGGCGCCGCTCCAGCGCCTCCATGAGCTCGGGACCGCGCTCGCGCAGCCGGGTGAACCAGGGCAGTTCCTCGAACATGTCCGAGGAGTCGGTCATGCCGCGGAAGAGCTCCTCGAGCCGGGCGAGGGACGCGCGCTGACCGGTGTGGTCCGCCGACTGGGCGAGGACGGCCGCGAGGATCGACCCGGCGGAGGTGCCGGTGATGACCGACGGGGTGATCCCCACCTCGTCGTAGAGGTAGCGCAGCGCGCCGACCTGGAAGCTGGCGCGGGCGCCCCCGCCGCTGAGGACGAGGCCGACCACGGGCGATCCGGGAGCGGGTGGCATGGCAGCAGGCTAACCGGGCCCCTCAGCGCAGGTCGGTGAGGACGGCGTCGGAGAGCCGCGGCCACAGCTCGGCGGCCCACTCGGCGAAGCGCTCGGCGCCGAGGAACGCGGTGGCGAGGCCGGCCTGCGGGTCGACCCACAGGAAGCTGCCCGACTGGCCGAAGTGCCCGAAGGTCTGCGGGGAGTTGCGGCTGCCCGTCCAGTGTGGGCTCTTCGCACCGCGGATCTCGAAGCCGAGGCCCCAGTCGTTCGGGTCCTGGCGCCCGAACCCGGGCAGGACGCCGAGCAGCCCCGGGAACTGCACCCGGGTGGCCTCGGCGAGGAGGTCGGCGTCGAGCACCGTGGGGGCGAGCAGCTCGCGACCGAAGGCGGCGAGGTCCTCGGCGGTGCCGACGGCACCGTGGGCCGGGGAGCCCTCGAGGACGACGCTGCTCATGCCGAGGGGGATGAGCACGGTGTCCTCGAGCCAGTCCGCGAAGGCGGTGCCGGTGGCGTCCTCGACGTGCGCGGCGAGGAGCTCGATGCCGTGGTTGCTGTAGATGCGCCGTCGTCCCGGGGCGCTGAGCGCGTCCCCGGAGTCCAGCGCCACTCCCGAGGCGTGGGCGAGGAGGTGGCGCACCGTGGCGCCCTCGGGCCCGGCGGCGTCATCGAGGTCGACGAGGTGGCGGGACACCGCGACCAGGGTGGCGGCCGCGGTGAGCAGCTTGGTCACCGACGCCCAGGGGAAGGAGCGCCGCGTCTCGCCGTGCGTCAGCCGGGTGCCGGCGGCGTCGGTGACGACGACGGCGTGCGGGAAGTCGGGCAGGGCGAGCTGGTCGAAGGCAGTCATGGTCTCCAGGGTGCCACCAGGACGGAGGGCCGCGTCGTGCCCGCCCGCGGGGACGACGGGCAGGAGGGTGCTTGTCGTCCCGCCCGCAGGGACGACGGGGACGGAGGGGCTTGCCGTGGAGCGACGTCGGGGACCCACGTGCGGTGGGCCCCCGACGGGGTCAGGCCGCGGAGGCAGCGCTCGGTGCGGAGGCCCCGGCCTCGGAGCTGAGGACGAGCCCGCCCTCCGGGCCCCGGTCGACGGTGACGGTCGCCCCGTCGGTGACCTCGCCGCTGAGCATGAGCTTGGCGAGCTGGTCGCCGATCTCGCGCTGCACCAGGCGGCGCAGCGGGCGGGCGCCGTACGCGGGGTCGTAGCCCTCGAAGGCGAGCCACTCCGACGCGGCCGGGGTGACCTCGAGCTTGATCCGGCGCTCGGCGAGCCGGTTGCGCAGCCGGTCGACCTGCAGCTCGACGATGGCGCTGAGCTCGTTGAGGCTGAGCGCGTCGAAGATGACGATGTCGTCGAGCCGGTTGAGGAACTCCGGCTTGAACGCCTGGCGCACCGCGCTCATCACGGCCTCGTGCTTGGCCTCCTCGGACATCGTCTGGTCGACGAGGAACTGCGAGCCGAGGTTCGAGGTGAGGACGATGATGACGTTGCGGAAGTCCACGGTGCGCCCCTGGCCGTCGGTGAGCCGGCCGTCGTCGAGCAGCTGGAGGAGGATGTCGAAGACCTCGGGGTGGGCCTTCTCCACCTCGTCGAGCAGGACGACGGAGTAGGGCCGGCGGCGCACCGCCTCGGTGAGCTGGCCGCCCTCCTCGTAGCCGACGTAGCCCGGAGGGGCACCGACGAGCCGCGAGACCGAGTGCTTCTCGGAGTACTCGCTCATGTCGATGCGCACGATGGCGCGCTCGTCGTCGAAGAGGAAGTCCGCCAGGGACTTGGCCAGCTCGGTCTTGCCGACGCCGGTGGGCCCGAGGAAGAGGAAGGACCCGGTGGGCCGGTCGGGGTCGGACAGCCCGGCCCGCGAGCGCCGCACGGCGTCGGACACGGCGCGCACCGCGCGCTGCTGGCCGATGAGCCGCCGGCCGATGACGTCCTCCATGCGGAGCAGCTTCTCGGTCTCCCCCTCGAGCAGCCGGCCGACGGGGATGCCGGTCCACGCGGAGACGACCTCGGCGACCTCGTCCGCGGAGACGCGGTCGGCGATCATCGGGGGTTCGGCGGACCGCTCGGCCTCGGCGACCTCGGCCTCACGGATCTCCCGCTCGACGGCGGGGATCTCGCCGTAGAGCAGTCGGGAGGCCCGCTCGAGGTCGCCCTCACGCTGGGCGCGGTCGGCCTCGATACGCAGGGAGTCGAGACGCTGCTTGAGGTCACCGACCCGGTTGTGGCTGGCCTTCTCCGCCTCCCAGCGGGCGGTGAGGGCGGCGAGCTCCTCGGACTTGTCGGCGATCTCGGCGCGCAGGCGCTCGAGCCGCTCGGCGGTGGCCTCGTCGTCGTCCTCGGCGGACTCGACGAGGTAGGCCTCCTCCATCTTCAGCCGGTCGACGACGCGGCGCAGCGCGTCGATCTCCTCCGGCGAGGAGTCGAGCTCCATGCGCAGCCGCGAGGCGGCCTCGTCGACCAGGTCGATGGCCTTGTCCGGGAGCTGGCGGCCGCTGATGTAGCGGTCGGAGAGGGTGGCGGCGGCGACGAGCGCGCCGTCGGAGATGGTCACCTGGTGGTGCGCCTCGTACTTCGGGGCGATGCCGCGCAGGATGGTCACGGTGTCCTCCACGGAGGGCTCACCGACGAAGACCTGCTGGAAGCGGCGCTCGAGGGCGGGGTCCTTCTCGATGTGCTCGCGGTACTCGTCGAGGGTGGTGGCACCGACCATCCGCAGCTCGCCGCGGGCGAGCATCGGCTTGAGCATGTTGCCGGCGTCCATGGAGCCCTCGGCGGCTCCGGCACCGACGACGGTGTGGAGCTCGTCGATGAAGGTCACGACCTGGCCGTCGGAGGCCTTGATCTCCTCCAGGACGGCCTTGAGCCGCTCCTCGAACTCGCCGCGGTACTTCGCGCCGGCGACCATCGAGGCGAGGTCGAGGGCGATGAGGCGCTTGTCGCGCAGGGAGTCGGGGACGTCGCCGTCGACGATGCGCTGGGCCAGGCCCTCGACGACGGCGGTCTTGCCGACGCCGGGCTCACCGATGAGGACGGGGTTGTTCTTGGTGCGCCGGGAGAGCACCTGGACCACGCGCCGGATCTCGGCGTCGCGGCCGATGACCGGGTCGAGCTTGCCCTCGCGGGCGGCGGCGGTGAGGTCCTGGCCGTACTGCTCCAGGGCGTTGTAGGTGCCCTCCGGGTCCTGGCTGGTGACCTTGCCGGAGCCGCGCACGGTGGGCAGCGCGGAGAGCAGGGCGTCCCGGTCGGCGCCGAGGTCGCGCAGGATCTGGCCCGCGGTGCTCTCGCTGCGCGCGATGGCCATGAGGAGGTGCTCGGTGGAGACGTACTGGTCGCCCAGGCCGTTGGCCTCCTCGCCCGCCTGGGTGATGACGGTCATCATCGCGCGCGACGGCGCGGGCTGGGCGACGGAGGCGCCGGAGGCACCGGGCAGTGCCGCGACCGCGGCCTGCGCGCGCTGGACGATCGCCGCACGGTTGGCGCCCACCGCGTCGACGAGTGCCGGGGCGACACCGCCGGGCTGCTCGAGCAGTGCCACGAGCACGTGTACCGGCTCGAGCTGGGGGTTACCGGCCGTCGCGGCCGCACGCATCGCCGAGGCGATCGCCTCCTGCGACTTGGTCGTCAGCTTGTCCATCGAGACCTCCGGGAATGGGTTTCAGGGTTCCGCTGAGTTCAACACCGCAGAGTTGAGTCTATTCCGCTCAAGTCTGCTCGGAGGGTGTCGGAGGTCCCATCTCCGCCGCCGGCCTGGAGCGCCGGCCGGGCCGGCGGCACGCACCGCGTGCCCCAGCCCAGCCGGCTCCCGGAGGACACCGCGGGCCGGTTCGAGCTATCGCGATCCGGGTGTCCGGAGTCAGGGCGCGCCGAGCGCGGAGGCAATGTGCTGTCACGAAGGGTCAAGCTGAGCCGACTTCTGCATCAGCCAGAGAATGACCCGCCTGCTGAATCAGCCTGAGGACGACTCGGCTGCCGAATCAGCCCGCGGACGAGCCGTCGCTCGGGTCAGGCTGAGGGTGATCCACGGGGTGGATCACCTTGACTCTCCCGGACCAACAACTACCGCTCCGAGCCTGGACCGCGACCGCCCGCCCGCTCACCGCCACCCGGCGGCCCATCGCCCC
>NZ_CALGNQ010000159.1 GCF_937958535.1 uncultured Georgenia sp.
GCCGGTGACGGCCTCGTCCACCTCCCCCACCGCAGCCGGTGACGGCCTCGTCCACCTCCCCCACCGCAGCCGGTGACGGCCTCGTCCACGTCGCCCACCGCGGCCGGCAGCGGCACGGCAGTCCGCGTCGCCCACCGCAGCCCCGCCGCGTCATGGCAGCGAGCGCGCCACCCGGAAGCCGACGTCCTCGATCGCGAAGGTCGGGTGGCTGCGCCGCCGCACACCGGCGCGACAGCTCCACTCCCGGTCGCTCCAGCCGCCGCCGCGCAGCACCCGGTACTCGCCGTAGACCTCGGGGTCGTAGCGCTCGAGGCACCACTCCCACACGTTGCCGAGCATGTCGTGCAGACCCCAGGCGTTGGGCGCCTTGCCGCCGACCGGCCGGACCCGGTCACCGGAGTTGTCGGCGTACCAGGCGATCTCGTCGAGCGGTGCGTACCGCGGCCCGGTGGTCCCGGCCCGGCAGGCGTGCTCCCACTCCGCCTCCCGCGGCAGCCGGTACCCGTCCCCGTGGTCGTCGACGGCCACGGTTTCGCCATCCACCGCGTAGACCGGGGCCCTTCCCTCCCGCCGCGACAGGGCGTTGCAGAAGCGCACCGCGTCGAACCACGACACCGTCTCGACGGGCAGCTCGTGGCCGGTGGCCATGCTCGGCGACTCCCCGACGACGTCGCGGTACTGCCGCTGGGTCACCGGGACCCGGCCGAGCAGGAACGGGGCGACGTCGACGCGCCACCGGGTCCTGGTCCGACGGTCGGCCAACTCGACGGTCCCGCCCGGGACGCGTACCAGGTCGAGGCCGCCCGGTCGGTCGGAGGCGGGCATACCGCGGAGCCTAGTCACCGCGGGCGCTCAGCCCGGCCCGCCGGATGCGCCGTGCCCGCGCCGTCGGGAAGTGAGCTCTCGGCGAGAAATGAGCCCTCGACGGGAGGTGGGGGCCGATGTCGCTGGGTGAGGGTCAGCGGCGGATCCGGGCGAGGACCTCCGGGCCGCGGCTGTCGAGCAGCCGACCGCCGACGGCGACGCCGGCGACGGTGAGCGCCGCGCCGAGGGCGAGCCCACCGCCGAGGGTGACCCAGGCGGCCGCGGCGCTGCCCGTGAGGGCGAGGACGAACGGCACGGCCAGCGGCGCGGCGGCGACGGCGGTCGCCGTCCCGGTCACCATCTGGGAGGCGAACAGCTGCATCCCCACCCCGGGCGGGACGGCGTTGGGGTTCTCCCCCGGCGCCGGCGCCCAGTACGGGGCGATGACGGCGGCGACCGACGAGACGCCGTACCCCGCGCCGAGCACCGCCACCCCGGTGCCGACGAGAGCGGGGACCATGTCGCCGCGGTCGGCGAGCAGCCCACCGGCGACGGCGGCCGCGACGACGAGCGGCAGCCCCCACACCGCCGAGCCCAGGACCCGGCCCGCCCGGTCCACCCGGCCCGGGACGTGGGCGGCGAGGTGGAGCCACCACGGGTCGGCGTCGTAGGCGAGGTCGTTGTGCAGGCCCCAGCCGAGGAAGAAGGCGATGACCGGCGCGAGCCCGAGCGCCCACATCTCCAGGCTCATGAACCCGGCGAGGACGAGCACGAGCCCGAGCAGCGGGAGGACGACGACCATGACGACGCTGAGCGCGTACCGGGGGTCGCGCCGCCAGTAGGTCAGGCAGCGCTGCGCGACCGCTCCCGTCGGGCCGGGGAGCCAGGTGAGCAGCCCGCGCCGTCCGCTCGTCGTCGCCCGCCCGCTCACCGGGGGCCGCACGAGCTGGCGGTCGAGCAGTGCACCCCACACGCGCATGAGCAGCGGCAGCAGCGCGGCGCCGAGCAGGAGCTTGCCGACCGCGGCCACGGTGGAGCCGCTCGCGGCGTCCCACGGCGCCGACCACGCCCACCCGAGCGGGGTCCATCCGAGGACCCGGGCGACGGGGCGCAGGGTCTCGACGCCGAGGTGGAAAGCCCCGTTCGTCAGCATGAGCGGGAGCAGGGAGGCGACGGTGACGACGAGCAGACCGACGCTGACGAGCAGCTCCCGCGAGCGCCGTCCACCCTGGAGCACGGCGAGGACGGTGCCGGCGGCCCGGCCTCCGACGAGGCAGGTGAGCAGGCCGACGATGCCGCCGAGCAGGGCGACGACGGCGCTGATCACGTCGCGCGACCAGACCACGGTGGTGCCGAGCGCCGCCACCGCGGTGACCACGGCCGGTACGCCGACCAGACCGCCGAGCAGGAGACCGGTGAGGAGCCGGCGGCGCGGCACGGCGAAGGTGACGAAACGGGCGGGGTCGAGGGTCTGGTCCCCGCCGATGCTGCCGAGCGGGGAGAGCAGCCAGCCGACGACGAGGCCCGCCCCGAGCACGGTGACCCAGGTGCCGGCGTCGTCCACCGTGAGCGTGCGCAGGTAGGCGAACCCGACGACGACCAACGCGAGGAGGAGGACCCCGCCGAGCACGGACGCGACGAGCCCGAGGACCTGGCCGATGCTGCCACGGAGCTGGTTGCGCAGGAGGGTGAGCTTGAGCCGGACTAGGTGTGCAGCCACTCCAGCCCCTCCACCTCGTCGCGGGCGCCGCCGACGAGCTCGACGAAGCGGTCCTGCAGGCTGCGTCCGGCGCGCACCGCGTCCAGCGTCCCGGCCGCGCGGACCTGCCCGTCGGCCATGACGGCGACATGGTCGCACAGACCCTCGACCAGCTCCATGACGTGGCTGGAAAGGACGACGGTGCCGCCGTTGTCGACGAAGGTGCGCAGGATGCGCCGGATGGTCATGCCGGAGACTGGGTCGACGGCCTCGAACGGCTCGTCGAGCACGAGCACGGGCGGCGCGTGGACGAGGGCGGTGGCCAGCGCGATCTTCTTCGTCATCCCGGCGGAGTAGTCGACGACGAGGACGTCGGCCGCGTCGGCGAGGTCGAGCGCGGCGAGCAGGGCGGCACGCCGCTCGGCGACGACCGCCGGGTCCATGCCGCGCAGCACACCCGCGTAGTGGATGAGCTCGGCGCCGGAGAGCCGGTCGAAGAGCTTCATCCCGTCGGGCAGGATGCCGAGCTTGCGTTTGCCGGCGACCGGGTCGGCCCACAGGTCGGTGCCCTGGACGTACACCTGCCCGGCGTCGGGGCGCAGCAGGCCGGTCGCCATGGACAGCAGCGTCGTCTTGCCGGCGCCGTTCGGTCCGACCAGTCCGAAGAAGGACCCCGCCGGGACGTCGAGGTCGACGCCCGCGACGGCCACCTTGGGCCCGAAGTGCTTCACCATGCCGCGCAGCGCCAGGGCGGGCGGCCTCGTCGTCTCCACCCGTCCATCGTAGGTGCCCGCCCGATGACTTCCGGCCGACGCGGCGGTCGGAAGCAGTGAACCGTCCGACCACGAGACAACGGAGCGACCATGACCCAGACCGCGCTGGAGACCCGGACCCTCGACGTCCCGGGCGCCACCCTGACCTACGACGTCCGCGGCCCGCTGCCGACGGCGGACGGTGCACCGCCGCTCCTCATGGTCGGCCAGCCGATGGACGCCACCGGGTTCGGCACGCTGGCCTCCTTCTTCCCCGACCGCACCGTGGTGACCTACGACCCGCGCGGACTCGGGCGCAGCGTGCGGCACGACGGCGTGCAGACCCAGACCCCGGAGCAGCAGGCCGACGACCTCCACCGGCTCATCGGCGCCCTCGGCGTGGGTCCGGTGGACCTGCTCGGCAGCAGCGGCGGGGCGGTGACGGCGCTGTGCCTCGTCGCGACGCACCCCGCCGACGTGCGCCTCCTCGTCGCGCACGAGCCGCCGCTCCGGGCGATCCTCCCGGACGCGGAGCGGGCCACGGCGGCGTGGCGGCGCGTGCAGGAGACGTATGCCGAGCGCGGCTGGGGCTGGGGGATGGCCGGGTTCATCGCCCTGACGTCGTGGCAGGGCGAGATCCCCGCCGACTTCGGCACGGTGCCCACCGACCCCGCGGCCTTCGGGCTGCCCACGGACGACGACGGCTCCCGCGACGACCCGCTGCTCTCCGGCGTCGCGGAGGCCATCACCGCATACCGGCCCGACGTCGCGGCGCTCACCGCGGCACCGACCCGGGTGGTCGTGGCCGCCGGCATCGAGAGCAAGGGGACGATGACCTGGCGCACGAGCGAGGCGCTCGCCGCACAGCTCGGGCAGGAGCTCGTCGTCTTCCCGAGCAACCACGGCGGGTTCCTCGGTGGTGAGTTCGGGCAGATTGGGCAGCCGGAGGCGTTCGCTGCCCGGCTCCGGGAGGTCCTCGCCACCGGCTGACCGGGCCACGACGGTCGGGGCGTCCTCCCGTGCCGGCCGCACCGAGGCGGCCCCCGAGACCGTCCCCGTGAAACGCGACGAGGCCGCCTCCCGTGCGGGAGGCGGCCTCGGCAGAAGTGGAGATGGCGGGAATCGAACCCGCGTCCGACGGCGTGGAACCAGAGCTTCTCCGGGTGCAGTCTGCTGCGATTTTCTCGGCCCCAGCGATCACGCAGACAAGTCGCTGACGGGCTCAGTCACCTGGGAGTCCCCGCAGCCCCGGTGACGAGGGCTGCGAGCAGTGGCTCTCTAGCTGACGCCAGGATCCGGGTCGAGAGCTAGCCCGGGCTGACGGACTTCGCGGCTCGCTCAGGCGGCGAGGGCGAAGTCGGTGCGCTTGGAATCGGCACCTATTGGTTTGCAGAGGGCGTTGACGAGATGACTCTGCGTCCTCGACCCGCTTCCTCTGGAACGACGACCGTCGTCGAAACCGATCATCCCCATGTTCAGTTGACAAGCTCACCGGCCGGGGCCGGCTCCTCCATCATACGTGCTCAACCAGGCACCGTGGGCGTCTATTCCGCCACACCCAGCTCGGCGTCGACGAGCGGCTTGACCCGGGTGCCGAGGAGCTCGATGGCGCGCAGCGACTCCCGCTGCGGCACTCCCGAGTAGTCCATCTGGAGGTGCTGGCGGTCGTGGCCGAGCGTCTCGTGCAGGGTGAGGATCTTGTCCGCCACGTACTCCGGGGAGCCGACGAAGAAGGCGCCGTGCCGGCCGGACTGCGCCTCGAAGGAGATCCGGTTGGGTGGGGCGAAGCCGCGTTCGGCGGCGATCCGGGAGGCCGCCGCCAGGTGGTAGGGGTAGAAGAAGTCGCGGGCCTCGGTGTCGTCCTCGGCGAGGAAGCCGTGGACGGAGATGGTCACCTGCCCCGGTCCGGGGTGGCCTGCCTCGCGTCGTGCCTCGCGGTAGTACTCCACCAGCGGGGCGAAACGGCGCGGCTCTCCCCCGATGACGGCGAAGTTGACCGGCAGCCCGAGCCGGCCGGCACGCACCGCCGAGGCCGGTGACCCGCCGGTGGCGATCTCGATCCGCAGGTGCGGCCCGATGTCCGGCTTGTCGACGGGGCGCGGGAGTACGACGGCGTCCCGCAGCGGGGGCCGGAAGCGGCCCGACCACGTGATCGGGTGCTCGGCGTCGAGCCGCAGCAGCAGCTCGAGCTTCTCCTCGAAGAGGTCGTCGTAGTCCTCCAGGTTCGCGCCGAAGAGCGGGAAGGACTCGATGAACGAGCCGCGGCCGGCGCCGAGCTCGACCCGGCCCTCGGAGAGCTGGTCCATGGTGGCGAACTGCTGGAAGACGCGCACCGGGTCCTCGGTGGACAGCACGGTGACGGCGGAGCCGACGTGGATGCGCCGGGTCTGGGCGAGCGCGGCAGCGATGGCGGTGGCCGGCGAGGAGATGGCGTAGTCGGGCCGGTGGTGCTCACCGATGCCCGCGTAGTCGAGCCCGACCTCCTCGGCGAGCCGGACCCGCTCGAGGATCTCGCGGATCCGCTGCCCCGGGCCGACCGGCTCGGCGCCGGGGCGTAGGTCGAGGTCGCCGAAGGTGTAGAACCCGAGCCGCATCGTCGTCCCCGTCGCTGCGTCGCGCCCGGGACTACTTCTGCTTGGAGGTCAGCGCGTCGAGGACGAGCCCGAGCCCGATGCCGAGGAGGAAGACGTCCTTGGCCAGGCCGGTGCCCTCGGCGGTGGGCCGGAAGCCGTCGTCCTCCGTCATCCCCGGCGTGTTGAGGTACATCCGCACGAGTCCGGCGGAGAACGCCGTCAACCCCAGCCCGGCCAGCCACGACGGCACGAACGGCAGGAGCAGCGCCGCGCCCAGCGCGGTCTCCCCGGTGGAGAGCAGCTTGGCGAAGTCGCGCGCGGACATCTCCTTCAGCTGCGGCAGGGCGTGGGCGGCCATCGCCTGCATCCCGGCCGCCGCCTCGTCGTCGACGCCGCGCTTGTTCAGCCCGGAGTTGAGGATGTACACGCCCGCGGCGAGCCGGGGCGGCACGTGACGGAGCTTGATCGGCAGACCCATGGTCGTCTCCCCCTTGGCGTGGATCGGTGGCTGTGCCCCCAACCTAGCCCCGGCGCCGCGCGGCCGCCGCCGGTGCGGTCAGCGGTTGACGCGCAGGCTCATGGCGCGCTGCGCCTCGCGCTCGTCCTGCTTCTCCCGCAGGGCGTGGCGCTTGTCGTACTCCTTCTTGCCGCGGGCGAGGGCGATGAGGACCTTCGCGCGCCCCCGGATGAAGTAGAGCTCCAGCGGGACGATGGTGTAGCCCTTCTCCCGGCTCTTGCCGGCGAGCTTGTCGATCTCGGCCCGGTGCAGGAGGAGCTTGCGCTTGCGGCGCACCGCGTGGTTGGTCCACGTGCCCTGGCTGTACTCGGGGATGTGGACGCCGTGCAGCCATGCCTCCCCGCCGTCGATCTCCACCCAGCCGTCGACCAGGGAGGCGCGCCCCATGCGCAGCGACTTCACCTCGGTGCCGGTGAGCACGATGCCCGCCTCGTAGGTGTCGTCGATGTGGTAGTCGTACCGGGCCTTCTTGTTGCGGGCGACCACGCTGCGCTTGTCGGCCTCGGCCTTGGCCTTCTCGGCCGCGGTGGGCTTGCGTGGCTTGGTCGGGGACACCGGTGGGCTCCTTCGGGACGTGCTCGGCGCCGGTGGGCGCGGGATGTGCGACGTTCCAGCGTAGTCCAGCATCCGGCCCCGGTCGCCTCCTTACCCCGGGCCCTTGGGCCCAGGATCGCGTGCCGTTGCGCGGCGAGGATGGGACGCACACCACAGGAGGGGTCCGATGAGCCAGCAGGTCCTGCGGCGGACGCTGTCACGCGCAGTCGCCGAGGCGGCCGCCGCCGTCGCCCGGGTGGTCGAGCGGCCGCCGACGCCGGAGACGCTGGCCGCGGTCCACGCCGTGCGCTGGCCCGTGCACGACGCGGAGTCGCTGCGCGGGCTGGGCCTCCTCGAGGAGTCCCGCTGCTCGGCGGAGGCGGCCGAGCGCCTGGCCGCGGACCACGCGCGGCTGTTCGTCGGGCGGCCGGGCCGCCGTCCCGTCGCGCCCGCCGACGCCCCTCCCGAGGCCGAGCGGTCACTGCGGCGGTTCCGCGAGGAGGTGGCTGCGGCCGGCATCGCCCTGCCGGACGCCTCGGCACCGGCCGCCGCGCAGGTGCTCGGGACCTACGCCGCGCTCCTCACCGCGGAGGTCGCCGCACGGGACGCGGCGCGCTGGCGCCGCGAGCTCGTCGAGGACCACCTCCTCACCTGGGTGGCCCGCTGCCTGAGCCGGGTCCAGCTCGGGGCGCAGACCTTCCTCTACCAGGGGGTCGCCGTGCTCGGGCTCGCGCTGCTGCGCGCGGTGGCGTCGGCGGCTGGGCCATCGGGAGTGTGCGACGATAGGTGACCGTGAATCCGCCCGACCGGGTGGACCGAGCGAACCGGGAGTGACCATGAGCAAGCGCGGACGTAAGCGCAAGGCGCGCCGCAAGGGCACCGCCAACCACGGCAAGCGCCCCAACAGCTGATGACCGTGACGTGAAAGGGTCGGCCCTCGTGGCCGACCCTTTTGCCGTCTCAGCGGACGGTACCCCCGGCGCGCAGCACGCCGATCTGGGTGATCACCCGCAGCCGGAGCGTGCTCGGGGCGACCTCGCGGCACGAGCGACGCAGCAGCGTCCTGATCCGGGTCTCGACGTCGGTGGCCTCGCGGCAGGTCGGGCACTCGGCCAGGTGCCGGCGCAGCCGGCCGAGGTCGGACTCGTTCATCTCCGAGTCGAGGAACTCGAAGAGGTGCTCGCGCAGCTCCTCGCAGCGGCACTCCTCGAGCGGCTCGGGCATGGCGTTCTCACTCACGATGTTGCCTCAATCTTCATCCCCAGCTCCCGGGCGTGGTCGGCCAGCCGCTCCCGCAGCTGCCGCCGCCCGCGGTGGAGCCGCGACATCACGGTCCCGATCGGGGTGTCCATGATCTCGGCGATCTCCTTGTAGGCGAAGCCCTCGACGTCGGCGAGGTACACGGCGATCCGGAAGTCCTCGGGCAGCTCCATGAGGGCGTCCCGGATCTCGGAGTCCGGCAGGCGGTCCATCGCCTCCATCTCCGCGGAGCGCAGACCCCTGGAGGTGTGCGAGGCAGCGCGGTGGATCTGCCAGTCCTCCACCTGCTCGGCGTCCGACTGCTGCGGCTCGCGCTGCTTCTTCCGGTAGTTGTTGATGAAGGTGTTGGTCAGGATCCGGTACAGCCACGCCTTGAGGTTCGTGCCCGGCCGGTACTGGTGGAAGGAGGCGAACGCCTTCGTGAACGCCTCCTGGACGAGGTCCTCGGCGTCGGCCGGGTTGCGGGTCATCCGCATGGCGGCGCCGTAGAGCTGGTCGAGGTACGGCAGCGCGTCCGCCTCGAAGCGTGCAGCACGCTCCGCGTCGGTCTCGTTCTCGGGCGCGCGGTCCGGCCCTCGGTCCTCACTCATCACCCACGAGCCTAGTCCGCTGACCTCGATGTGCGCGCCGCAGGGCGGGGCCGAGGCCTCGGGCCGGTCGAGCACGGGCGTGGTCGGGGTCATGCCGCCTGTAACGCCCCACCCGCGCCGGACATTCCGCCGGGCGCCGCGAGCCACGGCCACACCGCCGGCAGCGACGTCGAGCCGCCCACACCACTCGCAGCGGCGTCGAGATTGCGGTAGCAATGGGACATGAGTCTCTCCCGCCGTCTCGCCCGCCCGCTGCTCGCCTCCTCGTTCGTCGCCACGGGTGTCGACGCGCTGCTGCACCCCGACTCCCACGTCGAGCGCTTCCGCGCGGTGGAGCCCGCGCTGGAGAAGGCCGGCCTCCCACCCGCCATCGCCTCCGACACACGCCTGCTCGTGCGGGTGAGCGGCGGGGTCACCGCGCTCGCCGGGCTCATGCTCGCCACCAACCGCAACCCGCGGTCGGCCGCCCTCACCCTGGCCGCCGTCACGGTGCCGGTGACGCTCGTCAACCACCCGTTCTGGACGGCGACGAGCAAGGAGCAGAAGAAGGAGATGCGCCGCGGGCTGCTCACCGGCGCCAGCCTCGTCGGCGGGCTCCTCATCGCCGCCCTCGACCGCGACGGCAGGCCGTCATTGGCCTGGCGGGCCGCCAACACCCGCGAGCACAAGGCCGCCCTGCGCGAGCTCAAGGCCGCCGCCAAGGAGTCACGGGCCGACCTCAAGGCGAGGCTGAGCTGACCCCGGGGCGCTCCACCGGCGACGCCGAGCCGATCCGGGGTGGTCACCGGCGCCCGCTACCCTCGGGAGCATGTCCACCCTGACCACGTCTGGAGTCGCCTGGCCGGCCCCGGTCGCCGGCGGGCCGCTCGACGCCGTCGTGCCGGTCCCCGGTTCGAAGTCGCTGACCAACCGCTACCTGCTGCTCGCGGCGATCGCCGCCGAGCCGACCCAGCTGCACCGCCCGCTGCACTCGCGTGACTCCGCTCTCATGGTCGACGCGCTGCGCGCGCTCGGGGTGCGGGTCGAGCACGTCGACGCCGACGGGCGCCCCGACCCGGAGGGGCCCGACCTCCTCATCGACCCCGCTCCGCTGCACGGCCCGGCCCGCGTCGACTGCGGCCTGGCCGGCACGGTCATGCGCTTCGTGCCCCCGCTCGCCGCACTCGCCGACGGTGCCGTGGAGTTCGACGGCGACCCGCGTGCCCGGGAGCGTCCGATGGGGGCGCTCATCGACGCGCTGCGCGACCTGGGCGCCCAGGTGGACGACGACGGCCGCGCCGCGCTGCCCTTCACCGTCCACGGCACCGGCGGGCTGCCCGGCGGCACGGTCGAGGTCGACGCGAGCGCCTCGAGCCAGTTCGTCTCGGGCCTGCTGCTCGTCGCCCCCGCCCTCGCCCGCGGTCTCGACCTGCGCCGGGTGGGGCCGATGCCCAGCCAGCCGCACGTGGCGATGACCGTCGAGGTGCTGCGCGAGCGCGGCGTCGAGGTCGAGGTCACGGCCGGCGAGGACGGCGAGCCCGGCCGCTGGCGCGTCCAGCCCGGCCCGGTGGCCGGTGGTCTGGTCCCGGTCGAGCCCGACCTGTCCAACGCCGGGCCGTTCCTCGCGGCGGCGCTCGTCGCGGGCGGGAGCGTCCGCGTCCCGGACTGGCCCACGCGCACGGCGCAGGCCGGGGACCGGCTGCGCGAGCTCCTCGTGCGGATGGGGGCCACCGTCGAGCTCGGCCCCGCCGGCCTCACCGTCACCGGCAGCGGCTCTGTCCAGCCGCTGGACGTCGACCTCCACGACGCCGGGGAGCTCACCCCGGTGGTCGCTGCGCTGTGCACGCTCGCCGACGGCCCGAGCCGCATCCGCGGCGTCGCCCACCTGCGGGGGCACGAGACGGACCGGATCGCCGCCCTGGCCACCGAGATCAACCGCCTCGGCGGTACCGCCCGGGAGACCGACGACGGCCTGGAGATCGAGCCCGGCGTGCTGCGCCCGGCCCGGCTGGAGACCTACGCCGACCACCGGATGGCCCACTTCGCCGCCGTCGTCGGGCTGCGTCTCAAGGGCACGGAGATCGTCGACGTGGCCACGACGTCCAAGACCCTGCCCGACTTCACCGGCATGTGGACGGACATGGTCGCGACGGGCGGCCGCGGCTGAGGGAGCGCGGATGAGGCGGGGACGGGACATCGGCACGGACGACGAGCGCGTCCGTGTCCGCCCGCCCAAGCGCGGCTCCCGCCCCCGCACCAAGCGCCGCCCCCGCCACGAGGACGCGGTCGAGGCGCGGGTGCTGGCCGTCGACCGCGGCCGCTACACCCTGCTCACCGCCGACGGCACCCGGCTGGTCGCGATGAAGGCCCGCGAGCTGGGCCGCGGGGCCCGCAACGCCGTCGTCGTCGGGGACCGGGTGGCGGTGGTCGGCGACACCAGCGGGCGGCCCGGCACCCTCGCCCGCATCGTGCGGGTCGAGGAGCGCCGGACGGCACTGCGCCGGTCCGCCGAGGACAGCGAGGCCGCCGGCGTCGAGCGGGTCATCGTCGCCAACGCCGACCGGATGCTCATCGTCACGGCGCTCGCCGACCCGCCGCCGCGGCCGCGGCTCGTCGACCGCTGCCTGGTGGCGGCCTACGACGCCGGGATGGAGCCGTTCCTCGTCCTCACCAAGGCCGACCTCGCTGACCCCGCCCCCTTCCTCGAGCTGTACTCCGCGCTGGACGTGCCCACGGTGACCACCGCGCTGGTCGACGGTGCGGTGCAGGGGCTGGACGCGCTGCGGGAGGTGGTCAGCGGGCACGAGTCCGTGCTCGTCGGCCACTCCGGGGTGGGCAAGTCCACGCTCATCAACGCGCTCGTGCCGGGCGCCGGCCGTGCGACGGGCGACGTCAACGTCGTCACCGGCCGCGGCCGGCACACGTCGAGCAACGCCGTCGCCCTCGAGCTGCCGGACGGCGGCTGGGTCATCGACACCCCGGGCGTGCGGTCCTTC
Source organism: uncultured Georgenia sp. (assembly GCF_937958535.1). Taxonomy (GTDB): domain Bacteria; phylum Actinomycetota; class Actinomycetes; order Actinomycetales; family Actinomycetaceae; genus Oceanitalea. The sequence goes on from NZ_CALGNQ010000159.1 coordinate 11,705, forward strand.
GGGCTGGCCCACGTGGGCCCCGACGACCTCCTCGCCGCGTTCCCCGACCTCGTCGAGGTGGCCGTCGACTGCCCCCGCGGCTGCTCGCACGACGGCGAGGCCCCCGGGTGCGCCCTGGACGCGTGGGTGGCCGGCGGCGAGGGCGGGCCGCTCGCCGCCGCCCGGCTGGACTCCTTCCGCCGGCTGCTCGCCTCCCGCATCAGCGAGGTCCCGTAGCCGACCGCCGCGTGTCGGTGGCCGGCCGTAGGCTGGACGGCGAGCCGACCCAGGGAGTCACCGCCATGCTGCACGCGCACCGCTCCGAGCGCGCCGACGCGCTCGTCGCGCCGCTGGCGGCGCTCCTTGCCGAGCCGCCGGCCGACCCCTTCGCCGCGGACGTCGTGGCCGTCCCCACCCGGGGCGTCGAGCGGTGGCTGGCCCAGCGCCTGTCGCACCACCTCGGGGCCGGGCCGGACGGCGAGGCCGGCGTGTGCGCGAACGTCTCCTTCGCGTCCCCCGCGCGGCTCGTCGGCGAGGTCCTCACCGCGGTCACCGGCACCACCGAGGAGGACCCGTGGGACGTCGAGCGGCTCACCTGGCCGCTGCTCGAGGTCGTCGACGCCTGCGCCGGGGAGGCGTGGTGCGCCCCGCTGGGCCGGTACCTCGCCGCCGGCGAGCCGGAGGACCGGCGCCACGGCCGCCGGCTGGGCGCCGCCCGGCACCTGGCCCGGCTGTTCACCTCCTACGGCGCCCAGCGGCCCGACATGGTGCGTGCGTGGGCGGAGGGCCGCGACGAGGACGGCACCGGTGGCCCGTTGCCCGCCGACCTGAGCTGGCAGGCCGAGCTGTGGCGCCGGCTGCGCGCCCGGGTGGGCATCCCGAGCCCGGCGGAGCGGCTGGACGCCGCGGTCGCGCAGGTGGCGGCACGACCCGAGGCCGTCGACCTGCCCGAGCGGCTCAGCATCTTCGGCCCCACCCGGCTGCCCGAGGCCCACCTGCGGGTGCTGCACGCCCTGGCCGCCCACCGCGCGGTCCACCTGTGGCTGCCTCACCCCTCCCCCGCGCTGTGGGAGCGCGTCGCCGCCGCCGGCCCGCCCGCCTCGCCCCGTCGTCGGGGCCGGCACAGCCCGGCCCACCACCCGCTGCTCGCCTCCATGGCCCGCGACGCCACTGAGCTGCAGACCCGGCTGCTCCGACACGGCGACCTCACCGACACCCACCACCCGGCCCCCACGCGGCCGGCCACGCTGCTCGGCGCCCTCCAGGAACGCCTCGCCGCCGACTCCCCCACCGGGACCGCGCCGCACCTGCTCGCCGAGGGCGACTCCAGCGTCCAGGTGCACGCCTGCCACGGCCTGGCCCGGCAGGTGGAGGTGCTCCGCGAGGTCCTCGCCGGGCTGTTCGCGGACGACCCCACCCTCGAGCCACGCGACGTCGTCATCATGTGCCCCGACGTCGAGGCGGTCGCCCCGCTCGTGGCGGCGAGCTTCGGGCTGGCCCCCGAGGGAAGCGGCGACGTCCACCCGGGGCACACCATGCGGGTGCGGCTCGCCGACCGCGCCCCCGGGCGCACCAACCCGGTGCTCGGGCTGCTCGCCACCCTCCTGACCCTGGCGGACGACCGCGTCACCGCCTCCCAGGTGCTCGACGTCGCCGCGGTGGAACCGGTGCGGCGGCGCTTCCGCCTCTCCGACGACGACCTCGACCGCATCCGTGAGTGGTCGGCCGACACCGGGGTGCGCTGGGGCGAGGACGCCCGCCGCCGCGCCCGGTTCGAGCTGCCCCACGTGCTCCAGGGCACCTGGCAGGTGGCGCTGGACCGGCTGCTCCTCGGCGTCGCGATGGCCGAGGAGGACCACCGCTACGTCGGTCACGCGCTGCCCCTCGACGACGTCGACAGCACCGACATCGACCTCGCCGGGCGCTTCGCCGAGCTGCTCGACCGGCTCACCGCCGTGCTCACCGCGCTCGACGGCGCCCACCCGCTGGACCACTGGCTCACCACCCTGGACCGCGCCGTCACCTGGCTGACCGACACCAGCCCGTCGGAGGCATGGCAGGTGCTCCAGGCCCGCCGCATCCTGGGCGATGTCCGCACCGAGGCCGGCGGCGACCCCGCGGCGCTGCTCCGCCTGGCCGACGTCCGGGCACTGCTCGCCGACCGGCTCGCGGGGCGGCCCACCCGTGCCGGCTTCCGCACCGGCGCGCTCACCGTGTGCGCGCTGGAGCCGATGCGTGCCGTGCCCCACCGCGTCGTGTGCCTCCTCGGCATCGACGACGGCGTCTTCCCCCGCGGCACCCGGCAGGACGGCGAGGACGTCCTCCTGCGGGAGCCGTGCATCGGGGAGCGCGACCGCCGCAGCGAGGACCGCCAGCTCTTCCTCGACGCCGTCACCGCCGCGCAGGACCACCTCCTCGTCCTGTACTCCGGTGCCGGTGAGCGCACCGGCTCCCCGCGTCCGCCCGCGGTCCCGCTCGGGGAGCTGCTCGACGCCCTCGACGCCGCCGCGACCACCGCCGACGGCCGGCCGGTGCGCTCCCACGTCGTGCGCCACCACCCGCTCCAGGTGGTCGACGAGCGCAACTTCGTCCCCGGGGCGCTGGGCCGGGCCGGGCAGCCGTTCAGCTTCGACGCCGTGGCCCACCGGGCCGCGCTCGTCGCCCGCGGCGAGCGGGTCGAGCGGCCGGCGTTCCTCACCGCCCCGCTGCCGCCGCCCCCGGAGGCGGAGGTCGGCGGGGTCGTCGAGCTCAGCGACCTCGTGGCGATGCTCGAGCACCCGGTGAAGTACTTCCTGCGCAGCCGGCTCGGGCTCTCGGTCGCCGGGGAGGTCAGCGACGTGGAGGACCGGCTGCCACTCACCCTCGACAAGCTCGACGAGTGGGGCATCGGCGAGCGGTTCCTGCGGGCCCGCCTCGACGGGGTCCACCCCGACCGCGCGATGAACGCCGAGTGGCGCCGCGGCCTGGCCCCGCCGCGTGAACTCGGTCGGGCCGCCCTGGTCGCGGTCCGTGAGCGGGTGGCGCCCATCGGCGACGCCGCGCTCCAGGAGCGCCACACCGAGGCAGAGTCCGTCGACGTCCTGGTCACCCTGCCCTCGGGGACCACGCTCAGCGGCACCGTCCCCGGCGTGCACGGGGGCACGGTGCTGCGTGCCACCTACTCCCGGCTCGCGCCCAAGCACCGGCTGCGCGCCTGGGTACAGCTGCTCGCGCTCACCGCGGCCCACCCGGGCCGGGAGTGGCGCACCGCCACCGTCGGGCGCCCGCAGCACACCCGGCCCGGCGCCTCCGTCGCCCGGCTCACCGCACCCGCCCCCGCCGCGGCCCGGGAGCTGCTCGACCAGCTCCTCCACCTGCGGTCACTGGCCCAGCGCGAGCCGCTGCCGCTGCCCGTACCCGTGGCGTACCACTACGCGACCTCCCGCTTCGGGGGTGACTCCGCCGACATGGCGCTGCTCAGCGCGCGGCGCGCATGGAACGGCGACCGGTTCCTGCGGGAGGACGAGCACCACGTCATCTGCTGGGGCAGTGACGCCGAGCTCGACGACATCGTCGGTGTCCCCACCGAGGCCGAGCGCGCCTGGTACCCGGAGGACCCCACCCGGCTGGGCGTCCTCGCGCGCCGCATCTGGGAGCCGCTCCTCGCCCACGAGCAGGTGAGCCGATGACTCTCACGCACGGACACGGTCGACACCCCGCCACCGAGCTGCCCGTCTTCGACGTCTGCGGCCCGCTGCCCAGCGGCACCACCGTCCTGGAGGCAAGCGCCGGCACCGGCAAGACCTTCACCATCGCCGCCCTCGCCGCCCGGTACGTCGCCGAGCAGGGCGTGGAGCTCGGCGACCTCATGCTCGTCACCTTCGGCCGGGCCGCCACCTCCGAGCTGCGCGACCGCGTCCGCGAGCGGCTGGTCGACACCGAGCGCGCCCTGCGTGACCCGGGGGCCGCCCGGGCGAGCCGGGACGTCGTCGTCGCCCACCTCGCCGACGTCGACGACGCCGAGGTGGAGGTGCGCCGGCGTCGCCTGACCCGGGCGCTGGCGCAGTTCGACGCCGCGACCATCACCACCACCCACGGCTTCTGCCTGCAGATGCTCTCCTCGCTGGGGATGGCGGCGGACGTCGACCCGGACCTCACCTTCGTCCCGGACACCACCGACCTGCGCGAGGAGGTGGTCGACGACGTCTACCTGCGCCGCTACGCCGACTCCACCCCGCCGGAGCTCGAGGTCGGCGAGGCCCGCACCATCGCCGCCGAGGCGGTGGGTGACCACCAGGCCGCGCTGCGGCCCACCGACCCACCGCCCGGCTCCCCGCCCTGGCACCGGGTGGACTTCGCCCGGGCCGTGCGCGCGGAGGTGCAGCGCCGCAAGCGGGACCGCCGCCTCCTGGACTACGACGACCTCCTCACCCTGCTGCGCGACGCCCTGACCCACCCCGCCCACGGGGAGGAGGCCGCGCGCCGGGTGCGGGAACGCTACGCCGTCGTCCTCGTCGACGAGTTCCAGGACACCGACCCGGTGCAGTGGGAGATCCTGCGCACCGCGTTCCACGGCCACCGCACCCTCGTCCTCATCGGCGACCCGAAGCAGGCGATCTACGCCTTCCGCGGCGGCGACGTCGTCACCTACCTCCAGGCGCGGGCGGTCGCCCGGACCACGCAGACGCTGGGCCGCAACTGGCGCAGCGACGCCGCCCTCCTCACCGGGCTGCAGGCCGTGTTCCGCGGCGCCGCACTGGGCGACGACGCCATCGTCGTGCGGCCGGTGGAGGCCGCCCATACCGATCGTCGCCTGGAGGGCGGGGCGCCGGTGCGGCTCCGGCAGGTCACCCGGGAGCCGTTCCGGATGAAGGGCAGCCAGGCACCCTACGTCACCGCGGCCCGCGACCTCGTCGTCGCCGACGTCACCGCCGACATCGTCCGCCAGCTCACCAGCACCCGCGTCCGCGGCCGCGACGGGTGGCGCGACCTACGGCCGGGTGACGTCGCCGTCCTCACCCGGGTCAACCGCGACGCCGAGGCGGTGCGGGCGTCCCTCGCCGCCGCCGGCGTGCCCGCCGTCGTCTCCGGCCTCTCCAGCGTCTTCGGCACCGAGGCGGCCCGCCACTGGCTCACCCTGCTCACCGCGCTCGAGCAGCCGGGGCACGCCGGCCGCGCCGCCGCGCTGGCGCTGACCCCGTTCCTCGGATGGGACGCCGCCCGGCTCGGCACGGCCACGGACGCCGAGCGCGAGGAGCTGTCCGACACCGTGCGCCGCTGGTCCCGGCTGGTGGCCGAGCGCGGCGTCGCGGCGCTGCTGGAGTCGGTCACCGCCGAGGGGGTGGCCGAGCGGCTCATGGCCACCACCGCCGGGGAACGGGTGCTCACCGACGTCCGGCACATCGGCGAGGCGCTGCACGTGGCCGCCGTCGAGGAGTCCCTCGGGGTGGCCGCCCTCACCGACTGGCTGCGCACGCGCATCGCCGAGGCCGAGTCCGACTACGCCGAGGAGCGCAGCCGGCGGCTGGAGACCGACGCCGAGGCGGTCCAGGTCGTCACCATCCACTCCAGCAAGGGCCTGGAGTTCCCGGTGGTCTACGTGCCCTTCGGCTGGGACCGCGCCGAGGGCCGCACCCCCGCCGCCCTGCGCTACCACGACGACACCGGCACACGGCTGCTCCACGTCGGCGGCGGCGAGGACGCCGACGCCGCCGACGCCCGCCGCCGCCACCTGGAGGAGGAGCGCGGTGAGGACCTGCGACTGCTGTACGTCGCCCTCACCCGGGCGGCGCACCAGGTCGTGGCCCACTGGGTGCCCACGAAGAAGAACACCGCCGCCGGTCCGCTCAGCCGACTGCTGCTCGGCGACTTCGCCGTCGGCGCGCAGCCGCCGGAGCGGGTCGCCGTGGCCGCCGACGACGTCGTCACCGCGGCCCTCTCCCGCCTCGCCGAGCGGGCGGGTGGGCAGGCCGTGGCGGTGGAGCGGGTCACCGAGCGTCCCCCCGCCGTGACGTGGCAGCCGCGCGAGCCGGACCGGCCCGCGCTGTCCGTCGCGCACCTGCGCCGCACCCTGGACCACACCTGGCGGCGCACCTCCTACAGCGGTCTCACCGCCGCCGCCTACGCCGAGGGCGTGGGCAGCGAGCCGGAGGCCGCCGGGGTGGAGGACGAGAGCGACGTCGTCGTCCCCGCCGGCGACGGGCTCGCCCCGGCACCCCCCTCGCCGATGGCCGACCTGCCCGGCGGCACGGTGTTCGGCACCGTCGTCCACGACGTCCTGGAGCAGGTGGACACCGCCGCCCCCGACCTCGCCGCCGAGCTGCGCGCCCGCTGCCACGAGGCCGGGACCACCCGGGTCCCGGGCCTGGACCCGGACGTGCTCGCCGCCGCGCTGGAGCAGGTGCTCCTCACCCCGCTGGGGCCGCCGGCGGGTGGCGCCACGCTCGCCGACGTCTCGCCGGCGGACCGGCTCGCGGAGCTGGAGTTCGAGCTGCCGCTCGCCGGGGGCGACGCGGCCGCCCGCTCGGCGGCCACGCTCGTCGACCTCGCCGCGCTGCTGCGCCGTCACCTGCCCTCGGACGACGTCTTCGCCCCGTACGCCGACCGGCTCGCCGCCCTCGGCCCGGAGCGGCTGCACGGCTACCTCACCGGGAGCATCGACGCCGTGCTGCGCCGGGGCCGCGGCGCGGAGGCGCGGTACCTCGTCGTCGACTACAAGACCAACCGGCTCGCCCCCGCCGAGGAGCCGCTCACCCTGTGGCACTACCGCCCCGCAGCCCTGGCCGAGGCGATGATGCACTCGCACTACCCGCTCCAGCTGCTGCTCTACCTCGCCGCCCTCCACCGCTACCTGCGTTGGCGGCACCGCGGCTACGACCCCGAGCAGCACCTGGGCGGAGGCCTGTACCTCTTCGTGCGCGGCATGGCCGGCCCGGGGACCCCGGTCGAGGCGGGCGCCCCCTACGGCGTCATGGCGTGGCGACCGCCGGCGGCGCTGGTCGTGGAGCTGTCCGCCCTGCTCGACGGGAGGCGCCCGTGACCGAGACCGCCCTCACCACCGCGGTCGACGCGCGGCTGGCCCTGTCCGCCCCGCCGCTCCTCGCCCGCTTCAACACCGCCGGTGTCATCGACGCACCCGACGTCCACGTCGCCCGCCGGCTCGGTGCTCTCACCGGGGAGAGCGACGAGCGGGTCCTGCTCGCGGTGGCGCTGGCCACCCGGGCGGTCCGGGCCGGGTCGGTGTGCCTCCGACTCGACGACGCCCCCTCCCTCGCCGCCGACGCGGAGGCCGTCGCCGGGGAGGCCGCCGCCGGGGAGGCCGCCGGGCCGGCGGGCGCCGCGGCGCCGGGCATTCTGAGGACGGAGGGGGCCTCAGTGGTGACAGGGACCCTCGGCACGGCAGGCGCCTCAGCGTCACCGGAGCCCCTCGGCTCGGCAGGCGTCCAGACGGCGCCGGTGGGCCCGGGGACGGCCGCGACCGCCGCTGTCGCCGACCTGCCCTGGCCCGACCCGGACGCGTGGCGGCGAGCGGTGGAGGCCAGCCCGCTCGTCGCGGTCGGCGTGGACGGCCCGGACGACCGGCCGGTGCGCTGGGTCGGGGGGCGGCTCTACCTCGACCGGTACTGGCGCGACGAGCTGCTCGTGCGCCGCCAGGTCGACACCCGGCTCACCCGCCCGGCCCTGGCGGTGGACGCCTCCCGGCTGGCCGGGGCCCTGGAGCGGCTCTTCCCCTGCCACCCCGACGACCCCCGGGAGCACCCCGCCGACCCGCGACAGCGGCTGGCCGCGGCGGCCGCCGTCACCGGGCGGCTCACCGTCCTCACCGGCGGGCCCGGCACCGGCAAGACCACCACCGTGGCCCGGCTGTTGGCCGTGCTCCAGGACGTCGCCGGACCGCTGCGGGTCGCCCTGGCCGCACCCACCGGCAAGGCGGCCGCGCGGCTGCAGGAGGCGGTGCACGAGGTGGTGGCCCACCTGGATCCCGCCGACCGGGCACGCGTCGGACAGCCCGCTGCCTCCACCATCCACCGGCTCCTCGGCTGGCAGCCGGGCAGCACCACCCGCTTCCGGCACGGACCGGACCAACGGCTGCCGCACGACGTCGTCGTCGTGGACGAGACCTCGATGGTCTCCCTGCCCCTCATGGCCCGGCTGCTCGAGGCGCTGCGCGCCGACACCCGCCTCGTGCTCGTCGGCGACCCCGACCAGCTCGCCTCGGTGGAGGCGGGCGCGGTGCTCGGCGACCTCGTCGCCCGGCCGCCCGTCGCCCCCGCGCTGTCCCCCGCACTCGAGCCCCACCTCCCCGACGACCTCTCGGCCGAGGACCGCGACCGGCTGCGCGGCGGCGTCGTGCGGCTCACCACCGTCTACCGGCAGCGAGGGGACAGCGCAATCCTTCCCCTCGCCGCCGCGATCCGGGCGGGCGACGCCGCGGAGACGCTCCGGCTGCTCCGGGCGGGCGGCCCGTCGGTCGAGCTCGTCGAGACGGCCGACGAGCATCCCACCGCCGACGAGGTCGCCGGGGTGCGGGCCGACGCCCGCGCCGCCGGCCGGCGTCTGGTCACCGCCGCGCGGGAGGGTGACGCCGCCACGGCGCTGCGCGCACTGGACGAGCACCGGGTCATGGTCGCCCACCGGCGCGGCCCCGCCGGGGTGGCGCACTGGTCGGACCTCGTCGAGGCCTGGGTCGAGGAAGCGGCCAGCTCCGCCGGAGGCCCGGCGGGGCCGGACACCGGGCCCTGGTACCTCGGCCGGCCGCTGCTCGTCACCGCCAACGACCGTGAGACGGGCCTGTACAACGGGGACACGGGGGTGGTCGTCGCCGACGGTGAGGGCGGCGTCGTCGCGGTCTTCGGGGACCCGGACCGTCCGCTGGCCGTGCGCCCGCACCGGCTGCCGCCGGTGGAGACGGTGCACGCGATGACCATCCACCGGGGGCAGGGCAGCCAGTTCGCCCGGGTGTCGGTGGTCCTGCCGCCGGCGTCCTCCCCGTTGCTCACCCGCGAGCTGCTCTACACGGCCGTCACCCGCGCGCGCGAGCAGGTCCGGGTGGTCGGCACCGCGGACGCCGTGCGCCGGGCGGTGGAGACCCCGGTCCGGCGGGCGAGCGGGCTGCGCGACCCGCTGTAGGCCGCAGCATCGGCTCCCCTGTTCCTGCTGCGCCGCAGCGTCGCCGGCACAACTCCCGCTCCCCACCCAGCGAACCGTCGCCTCTGCACGACCCGAGGCGCGCATCCCGCAGCCGCGGTACTCCCGCCACAGCCCCCGCTGCACACGGCGGGCCGCCCCTGTCCACCGCCCCGCGGCGCGCGTCCCTCGACCGCGGCGTCGCCGCCGCTACGGTGTGGCCCATGCCCACCTCCCGTCCCCGCTACGACGACGACCTGCGCCTCGCCCACGTCATCGCCGACCAGGTCGACGCCCAGACCATGGCCCGTTTCCAGGCGCTGGACCTCAAGGTCGAGACCAAGCCCGACCTCACCCCCGTCTCCGACGCCGACCGCAGCGCCGAGGAGATCGTCCGGGCCCAGCTCGGCCGCACCCGCCCGCGCGACTCGGTGCTCGGTGAGGAGTTCGGGACCACCGGCCACTCCCCCCGGCAGTGGATCATCGACCCGATCGACGGGACGAAGAACTTCGTCCGGGGCGTGCCGGTGTGGGCGACGCTGATCGGGCTCGTCGAGGACGACGAGGTGGTCCTCGGCGTGGTGTCCGCACCCGCCCTCGGGCGCCGCTGGTGGGCCACCCTCGGTGCTGGAGCGTGGACCGGGCGGTCGCTGTCCTCCGCCCGGCGCCTCCAGGTCTCCGACGTCTCCCGCCTCGAGGACGCGTCGCTGAGCTACTCCTCCCTCGACGGGTGGGCCGAGGCGGGGCGGCTGCGCGCCTTCCTCAACCTCGCCCAGCGCTGCTGGCGCACCCGTGCCTACGGCGACTTCTGGTCCTACATGCTCGTTGCCGAGGGCGCGGTCGACCTCGCCGCCGAGCCGGAGCTCGAGACCTACGACATGGCCGCCCTCGTCCCGATCGTCACCGAGGCGGGTGGGACGTTCACCAGCCTGTACGGCGCGCCGGGTCCCTTCGGCGGCAACGCCGTCGCGACCAACGGCCACCTCCACGAGGAGACCCTGGAGATGCTCACCGCCCAGGTCGACTGACGGGCAGCGTCGATATGACCTGTACCCGTGTGACGCGCACCACTACGCTCGCTGCGACATCCGAGGAGTGGAGGCGGTCATGGTCCAGACGTCGGCGGCACCGGTCATTCTCGTCCCGGGCTTCTGGCTCGGGGCGTGGGCGTGGGACGAGGTGGCACAGCGGCTACGCGGCGCCGGCGTGGACGTCACCGCCCTGACCCTGCCCGGCTACGAGTCCCGCGACACCGACCGGTCGGGCATCACCCTCCAGGACCATGTCGACGCCATCGTCGAGGCGGTGCGAGCGGCCGGGCAGCGGGTCGTGCTCGTCGTGCACAGCGCGGCCGGGTTCGCCGGCTACGCCGCCGGCGACGTCGCCCACGACCGCATCGCCGCGATGGTGTACGTCGACACCGCCCCGGGCATCGGGCCGCTGGAGCCCGACTTCGACGCCGTCGAGCTGCCGCTCGACTGGGAGGAGATCAGCACCGAGGAGAACCTCGACGGGCTCAGCGAGGAACAGCTCGCGACGTTCCGCGAGCGGGCCGTGCCGGTGCCCGGTGGCGTCGTCCGCGGGTCCGTCCCGCTGGTGAACGACGCGCGCCGCACCATCCCGAGCACCTTCGTCTGCACGAGCTTCACCGCCGAGCAGTACCGCACGTACGCCGCCGAGGAGGCGCCCTCCTGGCTCGCCGGCATCCCCGAGCTGACCGATGCCACGTGGGTCGACCTGCCGACGAGCCACTGGCCCATGTGGTCCCGGCCCGCCGAGCTGGCCGACATCATCGGCGACGTCGCGGCGCGCCACGCCCCCGCCGAGGACACGGCCGGCTGACGAGGTGCCGGCGACCGTGGGCCGACCACGGCCGGGCCACCGCGCGGGCCGGCCGCGTCCCGGCCACCGCGGTCCGAGCCCGTCCCGGCCACCGCGGTCCGAGCCCGTCCCGGCGACCGGGCCGGTGAGCTCGGGGTCCCGCCGGCCGGCTACGGCCCGGTCGCCGCGCCGTCGTCCGCGGGGAGCATCGGCCAGTCGGGCGGCGGGTCCTCCCCCACCCGGCCGTCGATCGCCTCGCGGAGCAGGTCGAGGTGGCCGGTGTGGCGCGCGTACTCCTCGATGAGGTCGAACACGAGCCGCCGCAGGCTCACCCGTTCCCCGTCGAGCTCGTGGTGGACGAGCTGGTCGAGGCCGCCGTCCGCGAGCGCCTCCCGCAGCCGCCGGCGCGAGCGGGCGACGGCGGCCTCCCACAGCGCGGAGAGCTCCTCGGCCGACTCGTCGGGCCGGAACTGCCAGGTCATCGGGTCCTCACCCTCCGGGGCGAGGAGCCAGGTCTCGGGCGGGCGTCCGGCGAGCTTCCAGGCGAACATGTCGTCCTCGTCCACGGCGAGGTGCTTGAGCAGTCCGCCCACCGTCAGCTCGGAGGTCGGCACCGCCCGCTGCCGCAGCTGCTCGGTGCTCAGGCCGTCAGCCTTCCAGCGGAACGTCGCGCGCATCCGCTCCAGCGACCCGACGACGTGGTCCTCCTCGCTGCCCGCCAGGGGCGGTTCCCATGGTGGCACGTCCATACGGTCCCTCCTCATCGACGGTGGGACGACCGTAGCCCCGGCGCCCGGGGCCGGCCAGCCCGCGGCACGGGTGCGCAGTAGCCTCGACTACCGGGCCGCGGCGCATGGACCGCCGGCGCACACGAGGAGTGGGTGGCGATGGGGAGTGGTGCCGAGGTGGACCTGGACCAGGTGGCCGAGGACGTCGGTCGCGCCCTGCGCAAGCAGGACCTCACCGCGCTGGCCGACCTCCTCCGTCCGCTGAGTGCACCGCAGGTGGTCGTCGTCCTCGAGCGGCTCGACCTGATGGACCGTGCGGTGGTCTACCGGCTGCTGCCGAAGGGCACCGCCCTGGAGGTCTTCGAGCGGCTCGACCCCGCACTCCAGGGCGACCTCGTCCTCGGGCTGCAGGCCGAGGACGTCGCGGCCATCTTCGCCCAGCTCGAACCCGACGACCGGGTCAGCCTGCTGGACGAGCTGCCGGCGACGGTGGCGAGCCGGCTGCTGCGCGGCCTGTCGCCGGAGGAGCGTGAGCTCACCGCTGTGATCCTGGGCTACCCCGCGGGGTCGATCGGGCGTCGGATGAGCCCGGGGCACATCACCGTCCGGCCGGAGATGCCCGTCGCCGTCGCGCTGGACCGGGTGCGTGCCCGGCTGGCCGACGCCGAGACGATCTACACCCTGCCGGTCACCGACGACCAGCGGCGCCTCGTCGGGGTGGTCAGCCTGCGCGACCTCATGCGGGAGGAGCAGCGTGGGACGAGCCGGGTCGCCGACCTCATGCGCCGGCCGCACGCCGTCCCGGCCACCACCGACGCCGAGGTTGCGGCCCGGCGCTGCGCCGACCTCAAGCTGCTGGCCCTGCTCGTCGTGGACGACGAGCACCGGCTCGTCGGCATCCTCACCGTGGACGACGCGCTGCGGATCCTCGAGGAGGCCGAGAGCCGCGACCACGCCCGGCTCAGCGGGTCGGAACCGCTGCGGCGGCCCTACCTCGCGACGCCGGTGCGGGCGCTGGTGCAGGCCCGCGGTGTCTGGCTGCTCGTCCTGGCGGTCGGGGCGACGCTCACCGTCCAGGTGCTCGAGGTCTTCGAGGCCACGATCTCGCAGATGGTCGTGCTGTCGGTGTTCATCCCGCTCCTCATCGGCACGGGTGGCAACACCGGCAACCAGGCGGCGACGACGATCACGCGGGCGCTGGCGCTGGACGACGTCACGCCGCGGGACGTCGGGCGGGTGCTCGTCCGCGAGGCGCAGACCGGGGCGTGCCTCGGCCTGGGGCTCGGCGCGCTCGGCTTCGTCCTCGCCTCGCTCGCGTACAGCGTGCCGGTGGGCACCGTCATCGGCCTGACGCTGCTGACCGTCTGCACCATGGCGGCGACCGTGGGCGGGGTCATGCCGCTGGTCGCCAAGAAGCTGCGCGCCGATCCCGCGGTCTTCTCCAACCCTTTCATCACGACCTTCGTCGACGCCGCCGGCCTCGTCATCTACTTCCTCATCGCGCGCGCCGTCCTCGGCCTGTGACGACCCCGTCCTCCGCCTGTGCCCACCTCTGTCGCGCTGGATCACCGGGCGCGGACCGGGCAGGCTGGTGGCGATGACCCAGCGCAAACCGCCGGACCTGCCGATCCACACGTGGGTGGACAGACTCATCCGCGAGGCCCAGGAGCGGGGGGAGTTCGACGACCTGCCCGGTGCCGGCAAGCCGCTGCCCGGCATCGACGGCCCGCTCGAGGAGGACTGGTGGGTCAAGCAGAAGGTGCGCAGCGAGGAGCTGCCCACCGAGGTCCTGCTGCCACCGGCGCTGCAGCTGCGCCGCGAGCTCGCCGCCCTGCCGGAGACGGTCCGCCACCTGCGGGACGAGGCGGAGGTACGCGCCGCGGTGCGAGAGGTCAACCGGCGGGTCGCGGAGTACATCCGCATCCCGACCGGTCCGGTGCTCCCGGTCGCTCCTGCCGACCCCGACGCAGTCGTCGCCCGGTGGCGCGCGGAGCGGGGGCCGGCCGCACGTGAGGCGGAGGGGCCGGCGGCGGACGGGCGGGCGCCGAGCCGGCCGCGGACCGTGGCGCGGGCCGCGTCCCGTCGCCGTCGGTGGTGGTGGCCGTGGCGCCGCCCGCACCGGAAGACGATGGCGACGACGGAGGGCGTCCCGGGCGACCGGTGACCGGGACGCGCCCGGCGACCTGGAAGCCGGCACCTCGCCGGCCGCGGACCGTGGCGCCCGTCCCGTCGCCGTATGTACTCCGCGACCCGCCGGTTGACCTCTCGCACCGCGGCGCGTACCTCCGCCT
>NZ_CALGNQ010000160.1 GCF_937958535.1 uncultured Georgenia sp.
CGCCGGTGCGGGGGTACTACCTGTGGTCGCTGCTCGACAACTTCGAGTGGGGCTACGGCTACGCCAAGCGGTTCGGCATCGTCCATGTCGACTACACGACGCTGCGCCGCACCCCGAAGGCCAGCGCCCACTGGTACTCGGCGCTCATCCGGGCCCACCGGGCCTGACGGCGCAGCGCTAGGCCAGGCCGGCCTCCCGGGCGCGGATCGCCGCCTGCACCCGGGAGGTGCAGCCGAGCTTGGCCAGCACCCGCGAGACGTGGGTCTTCGCCGTCGCCTCGGTGATGCCCAGCGACTCGGCGAGCCCGGCGTTCGACAGCCCCTGCCCCAGGCCGGCGAGCACCTCCCGCTCCCGCTCGGTGAGGGCGGCGACGTCGGCCGGCACCTCCTGCTCGGTGTGCTCCGGCGCCCGCGCGAAGGCGGTGAGCAGGCGGCGGGTGACCTCGGGGGCGACGACCCCCTCCCCGGCTGCGACCCGACGGACGGCGTCGACCAGGGTGGGGGCGTCGGCGGTCTTGAGCAGGAAGCCCGCCGCGCCCGCGCGCAGCGCACCGAAGACGTACTCGTCGAGGTCGAAGGTGGTGAGGACGAGGACGTCGGCGAGGACGTCGGTGACGATGGCCCGCGTGGCGGCGATGCCGTCGGTGCCGGGCATCCGGATGTCCATGAGCACGACGTCCGGGCGCAGCGCCCGCGCGTTGGTCACCGCGCTCGCGCCGTCGGCGGCCTCGCCGACGACCGTGAGCCCGTCGGCCGTCTCGAGGATGAGCCGCAGCCCGGAGCGGATGGCGGCGTGGTCGTCGGCGATGAGCACGCGGACGGTCACGGGTCCTCCTCCGCGGGGATGACGGCTCGCACGCGCCAGCGGTGGCCGTCGCGCCCGGCGCAGAAGGTGCCGCCGAGCGCCTCGGCGCGCTCCCGCATGGTGAGCAGCCCGACACCGGACGACGAGCCGGCGGGTTCGCCGGTCCCGGCCGGCGGGCGGTCCGCGGACGTGTCGTTGGTGACCTCGACCCGCAGGGTCCCGCCGTCGTGGGCGAGCGTGACGTCGACCGGTCCGTCGGCGCCGTGCCGCAGCGCGTTCGCCAGGCCCTCCTGGACGATGCGGTAGGCGGCCTGGTCGACCGCCGCGGGCAGGGACGGCAGCTCGGCGGCGCCGTGGACCGTCACGGCCATGCCCTCGCCGCGGAACCCGGCGACGAGCGTGCCGAGCTCGTCGAGGCGGGCCGGGCTGGTACGGGCCTCGTCCCCCGTGCGGAGCAGGTCGATCATCGCGCGCATCTCACGCAGGGCGGCGACGCTGGAGGAGCGGATCGCGGACAGCGCCTCCCGGTCGCGGCGCGCCGCGGGCTCCTCGGCGTCGGGCCGGGGGAGGGCCAGCGCGGCCTCCGCGTGGATGGCGACCGCCGAGAGGTGGCTGGCGAGCGCGTCATGGATGTCACCGGCCATCCGGGTGCGCTCGGCGTGGACCACCTCCTGCTCCCGCAGCTCGCCGATCCGGGCGAGGTCGCGTGCTCTCGCGGAGGCGAGCTCGGCGAGCTCCTTCTGCTGGCGCACCGAGCGGCCCCACCACAGGGGCGTGCCGAAGACGGCGAAGAGCAGGAGTGCGATGTTCGCGGTCGAACGCAGGTCACCGGTCGCGACGAAGGTGGCGGCCGCGCCGCCGCCGACGCAGACGACCACCCCGACCCCGAGCCGGCGGACGGCCGGGGCGCTCGCGCGCAGGGCGGCGGAGTAGAAGAGGTCGAGCAGCGCGATGGTCACGCCGACGCTGCCGCCGAGCACGACGTCGACACCGAAGACCGCGAGGCCCGCGCCGAGCGTGAGCAGTGGCCACCGCGCCTTGCCGAGCATGACGACGCAGACCGCGGTCAGGGTGAGGACGAAGGGCCACCGGCCGGAGTCGGCGACGAGCGGTGCCCGCCCGCCGCCGAGCGTGCCCACGAGCCCCGCGGCCAGAAGCACGAGGCCGATGAGGAAGGTGCTCACGGCGTCGCTGACGACGCGGCCGCGCTCGGTCCCGCGCACCCGCTCCCGCCACATCCGTACCAGCCACTGCACGTGCCCATCCCAGCACAGCCGGCGGTGTGCGAGGTCCGTCGAAGGATGTACGCACAGCGGCGCGGGCGTCGGTCCGACGGCCGACGACGCTCCGCAGGGGTGCGCGGGACCGTCGGGGCATGACGATCGCAACCTTCGGAGCGCTGGTCGTCCTCGCGCTCGTCGACTCGACGAGCTTCGGGACGCTGCTCATCCCGGTCTGGTTCCTCCTCACGCCCGGCCGCGTGCGGGTCGGCCGCGTCCTCGTGTTCCTCGGTACCGTCGCGGGCTTCTACCTGCTGCTCGGCATCGCCCTCGTCGCCGGGGCGAGCGCCCTCCTCGGGGACCTCGACGGGCTGCTGGACAACCCCGTCGTGGCGCGGCTGCAGCTCGTCCTCGGGGTGGGGCTCCTCGTGGGCAGCTTCTTCATCGGCCGCAGGCGGGAGGGGAGGGCCCCGGCCGGCTCGGGGCGGCTGCTGCGCTGGCGCGCCCGCGCGATGGGTACCGAGACGGACTCGGGGGTCGGCGGGCTCGTCACGCTGGCGCTCGCCGCCGCCGTGCTCGAGGTCGCCACCATGCTGCCCTACCTCGCCGCGACCGGGATCATCGGCTCGTCCGGGCTCGCGGCTCCGGCCCGGGTGGGGGTGCTGGCCGCGTACTGCCTCGTCATGGTGCTGCCGGCACTCGCCCTGCTCGGCGCCCGGCTCGGCGCTCGCCGGGCGGTGGAGCCGCTGCTCCAGCGCATCGCGGCCTGGATGGAGCGCAGTGGTGCCGAGACGACGGCCTGGATCGTCGGGATCGTCGGCTTCCTCCTCGCCCGCGACGCCGTCGGCCGGATGCCGGACCTGCTCTCCTTCCTCGACACGCTGTGACCGCCCGCGACCGTCCCCCGGCCAGGGCACCACCGACCATGGTCTCGTTCGATCCCGTGGCGCGCAGCAGGCACGGACCGCGCTTCCACCCCTCCGTCGACAGCGGGATGGCCACCCGCTCCCCGGCGGAGGGGTTT
>NZ_CALGNQ010000161.1 GCF_937958535.1 uncultured Georgenia sp.
GCAGCAGGTCGAGCACCTCGAGCTGGTGGGTGACGTCGAGGAAGGTCGTGGGCTCATCGAGCAGGAGGATCTGGGGGTCCTGGGCCAGCGCCATGGCGATCCACACCCGCTGGCGCTGCCCACCGGACAGCTCCTCGACCCGGCGCCCGGCGAGGTCGACGGTGCTCGTGGCCTCGAGCGCGCCGGCCACGACGGCGTCGTCGGCGGCGTCCCACTGCCGGAACCAGCCCTGGTGCGGGTGGCGGCCGCGGCCGACGAGGTCGGCGACGGTGATGCCCTCCGGGGCCCGCGGGCTCTGCGGGAGGATGCCGATGGTGCGGGCCACGTGGCGGGCGGGCAGCTCGCGCAGGTCGCGGCCGTCGAGGAGGACGGCACCGGCGGCGGGCCGCAGCAGCCGGGACAGGCCGCGCAGCAGCGTGGACTTGCCGCAGCCGTTGGCGCCGACGACGACGGTGACGGCACCGGGCGGGACGGTGAGGTCGAGGTCGGTGACGACGGCGCGGCCGTCGTAGGCGAGGGTGAGCCCGACGGTGCGCAGGTCGGGGCCGCTCATGCCGTCTCACCCCGTCGGTCCGCGGCGACGAGCAGCCACAGCAGGTAGCAGGCGCCCACGGCGCCGGTGATGATCCCCACGGGGGCCTCCAGGGAGGGGACGAGGTACTGGGCGGCGAGCTCGGCGCCGAGGATCACCGCGGCACCGACCAGCCCGGCGGGCAGCAGCACCGCCCCGGCGGTGGGCAGGAGGCGCCGGGCGATCGGGGCGGAGACGAAGGCGACGAACGCGACCGGGCCGGCGAAGGCGGTGGCGAGGGCGGCGAGCGCGACCGCGACGGCGAGCGCGAGCAGCCGCGTCCGCTCGACGCGGACCCCCAGCCCGCCGGCGGTCTCGTCACCCAGGGCGAGCACCCGCAGCCGACGGGAGACGCCGACGACGGCGGGCGCCAGGACGACGGCGGCCGCGGCGAGGACGGCGACGTCCCGCCAGCGCGGGGTGCCGATGCTGCCGACCATCCACACGAGCACCGAGCGGACGTCGTCGACGTCACTGCGGGTGAGGAGGTAGCCCACGAGCCCGTTGACGGCGAAGGCGATCCCGACGCCGACGAGGACGAACCGGTAGCCGGTCACGCCGCCGCGCCAGGCGAGGAGGTAGATGAGCGTGGCCGCGGCAGCCGCCCCGAGCAGGGCCGCGAGCCCGACGAGGAGCCCGGACAGGCCCAGGACGACGATGGCGAACGCCGCCGCAGCGCTCGCCCCGCCGCTGACACCGAGGATGTCGGGGCTGGCGAGCGGGTTGCCGAGCACCGTCTGGAAGATCCCACCGGCCACGCCCAGCGCGACGCCGACGAGGACGGCCAGCGCCACGCGGGGCAGCCGGATGCGGCCGATGGTGAAGGAGTCCTCGCCGCTGCCGCCGCCGAGCAGCCCGGCGAGGTGGTCCGCCGCCTCGGCGGCGTGACCACCCCAGGACAGGGCGGTCCAGGCGAGCGCGAGGACGACGCCGGCGAGGGCGACGGTGACCACCGCGGTGCGCCACCGGCGCCGGCGGCGCTCGGCACGGACGGCCTCACGGGCCGGGGCCGGGGCGGGGAGCAGCGTGGTCGTCACAGTCCGGCCGTCCTGGTGCGGCGCACGATGGCGATGAGGACCGGGGCACCGACGAACGCGACGACCAGCCCCACCTCGAGCTCCCCGGGACGGGCGACGAGCCGCCCGACGACGTCGGCGGTGAGGAGGAGGGCCGGGCCGACGACGACGGCGAAGGGCAGCACCCACCGGTAGTCGGGGCCGGTGAGGGGGCGGACGAGGTGCGGCACGACGAGCCCGACGAAGACGACCGGCCCGGCGAGCGCCGTCGCACCCCCGGCGAGGACGACGGCGGCGGCGAAGGCGACGAGCCGGGCGCGGCCCACGTCCAGGCCGAGGCCGCGGGCCAGGTCGTCGCCCATGGAGAGCAGGTTGAGCGCGCGGCCGCACAGGAGGGCCAGCAGCGCGCCGACCGCGAGGACCGGCAGCAGGGTGAGGACGACGGTGCCGCTCTCCCCGCTCCCCCGGCCGGCGAGCGACCCCACGGACCAGAACCGGTAGGCGTTCGTCGCGGTCGTGCTGCTCAGCAGCAGCAGCGTGAGCACCGAGGTGATCCCGGCGGCGAGCGCGGTGCCGACGAGCGCGAGCTTGACCGGGGTGGCGCCGTGCCGGCCGGCGGCGCCGATGCCGTAGACGAGGAGCGTGGCGGCGGCCGCCCCGGCGAAGGCGAACCACACGTAGGAGGAGGGGCTGGTGACCCCGAGGACGCTGATCGCCAGGACGACGAAGAGGGAGGCCCCGGCGTTGATGCCGAGGAGGCCGGGGTCGGCGAGCGGGTTGCGGGTCACCCCCTGCATCAGCGTGCCCGCCAGCCCGAGGGCCGCGCCGACGAGCAGCCCGACCGCGGTGCGGGGCAGGCGCTGGTCGAGGACGACGTTGTGGTCGTTGTCGCCGGGGACGCGGGCCGTCAGGGCGTCGACGACCGTGCCGAGCGGCACGTCGCGGGCACCGAGCGCGAGGCTGGCCGCGACGACGAGCAGGAGCACGGCGAGGGCGACACCCAGGCCGACCAGGCGGCGCCGGGTCGGGACGGACTGACGGTGCGTCGGGGTGAGGGTCGCGGTCATCGACGGGTGGTGCCGGCGCTCACTGCGCCTCGCTGCGCCCCTGGCGCCAGTAGCCCATGAAGGCGACGCGGCGGCGGCAGACCCCGGCCTCGCTGACGAGCATGCGCCGCAGCGTCTTGATGACGGCGGCCTCGCCGGCGAACCAGGCGTAGAAGTCCGAGCCGCACCGCTCACCACGGCCGCAGCTGTCGATCGGCTGGACGTGGAGGACCGGGGAGTCCCACAACAGCTGGGTGTCGACGTCCACGTCCTCCAGCGCCTGCCGGACGACGGCGCGGGCCTCGTTCACCACGGCGGCGTTGGCGGCGACCCAGGTGCGCACGGCGGGGACGAGCTCGTGCCCGTGGGGCCTGCCGTCGCGGACCAGCCAGGTGAGCTCGACGTCGGCGGGCAGGGTGACGTCGAGGACGTCCCCGGCGCGCGGGACCTCGATGAACGCCCGGGCGCGGCGGCCGGGTGGCAGGCTCTCGAGGATCGAGGTGATCGCGGGGGCGGCGGTCTCGTCACCGGCGAGGAGGAGCTCGGAGGCGGTGCCGGGGGCCCAGTCGGCGCCGACGGCGTTGTCCTTGGAGCGGGCGTCGGGACCGACGATGACCACCCGGTCGCCCGGGCGGGCGGCGAGCAGCCAGCGGGAGGCGGGGCCGCCGTCGCCGTGGACGACCATGTCGACGTCGACCTCGGCGACCTCGGGGCGCACGTCGCGCACCGTGTACGTCCGGAAGGGGCTGCGCCGCTCCTCCGGGGTCTGGCGCCATCGCTCGTACCAGGTGCCGGCGAGGATGGTGGCGGGGTCGTCCTGCCCGACGTCGGTGAGGTGACCGTCCGGCATCGGCAGCAGGAGCTTGATGCGCTGGTCGTGGCCGTGGGTGCCGAACCAGACGAGGTCCGCGCCGGTGAAGGTGACGCGGCGGAAGCTCGGGCCCAGGGTGGTGACGCGCGCGACCTCCACGGCGAAGGGGCGGTAGGCGGGGCGGTCGTCCAGGGGGACGTGCCGCACCGTCGTGGCGCTCCGAGGTGAGGTAAGCATTACCTAAGTGGACCACAGCACACCGAGGGTGCGCCAGACCTCCGGGGCAGGTTCCGTCATGTCGGTCCCGGAGGATGTCGGTGGTGGGTGGCAGGCTGCCGCCATGGACGACGACGCACGGGTCCCGCTCGCCGGAGCTCACCTGCTCGCGTCCTTCTTCGCGGCCGCGCCGGCGCTGGGCCACCCGGCCATCCGGGCGCGGGTGCCACGGGTGCGCGCCCACCTGCTCACCTACCTCGACACCGAGGGCGAGCAGTGGCTCACCCCGGACGAGCTGGTGCTGCTCCACGCCGAGCGTCAGCTCGAGCCGGTCGATGCCGTGCTGCGGGTCTCGGGTGTGGAGCTCGTGCTCGCCGCGCTCCCGGGCTTCTGCCACCCGGTGTGGCTGCTGCCCCAGCCGCGTGACGCCCGCGCCCAGCTGCGCGTGGTGGACGCGCTGCGCGACTGGGTGGCCGAGCACCACCGGCCACCGGACCCGGCCGGTCGGCTGCTCCTGGACCGGGTGGAGGAGGCGGTGCGGCGGGCGCAGGCGGTACTCGACGGCTCACCGGCACCGTGAGGCGGTGACCGGACCGCCGGGGCGACCCGTGGCCCGGTGGTGCTCGAGACGCCTGCGCGGTCGGCGCAGTCGCCGGTCCCAGGCCCGTGAGGAGCCGGCTCGGGCACGACCGTCGTCCCGGTCCGCCCGCACCGCAGGGCGCGGGCGGACCGGGATGGGTCGGTCAGGCCGTGATCGGTCCGCCGGAGGTGACGCGGCGGTGGCCGCGCCGGCGACGCGGCGTCGTGCTCGCAGCACCTGCCTCGTCCTGCTCCTCCGCGTCGGCCTTCGCGGCCG
>NZ_CALGNQ010000162.1 GCF_937958535.1 uncultured Georgenia sp.
CTCGGCGGCGGGTGCCGCGACCGCCGCGGCGGGCTGCTCCGGCGCGGGCTGCTCGTCGGCCGGCTGTTGCGTGGCGGCCGTCCGACGGCGGGCGGCGGTGCGGGGCGCGGCGGTGGCGGTGCCGGACTGGCCGTTGGCCGGCGGGGTGGAGGTGCCGGCCTGGGCCTCCTTGATGACCGCGATGAGGTCGTTCTTGCGCAGCCGGGTGGTGCCCTTGAGGCCCATCTCGGCGGCCAGGGCCTGCAGCTCGGCCAGGCGCATGCTGCTCAGCGAGCCGCCCGTCGCCCGCTTGGGGCCTGCGGCGGCATCAAGCTGTTCTGTCACGAGGTTCCTTCCCTCGGCGAGGTGCCCCGACCGGGGCTCGGTGAACCGGCGCACGGGCGCCAGGGCTGATGATTCCGCTCAGTCGTCACCGCAGAACGCGGTGCTGGAGGGGATTTGTGCTCCGGCTCGGAGGCATGACACCCATCGTGGGACCACGGGTGAGCCGGTGCTCCGCAAGTGTAGCAGCCGCGGCCGGGTGGGAACCGCTCATCGCCGCACCTCGCGCGACACGTGGCGACGAGCGTGCCGGCCGTGCCCAGGCTCAGACCCCGGGCGGTGAGGCCTCGCCTGCGAGGACCCGTGCGCCCTGCTCGGCGACGGCCGGGGTGTGCACCTGCCAGCCGTGCCGGGTGAAGGCGGAGAGCTGGGGATCGTCGACGCGGGTGAGGACGAGCACGCTCGGCCCCGCACCGGAGACGACGGCGGGCAGGCCGAGCTCGCGGAGCGTGTCGACGACCTTGAGCGTCTCCTCCATGACGATGGCGCGCTGGCGCTGGTGCAGCCGGTCCTCGGTGGCGGGCAGGAGGAGCTCCGGGCGTCCGCCGAGGGCCAGGACGAGCAGCGCGGAGCGGCCGGCGTTGAAGGCGGCGTCCTCGTGGGTGACGCTGCGGGGCAGCACCGCCCGCGCGGTGCCGGTGAGCAGCTCGGCGGGCGGGACGAGGACGGTGGGCTGCACGTGGCGGCCGACCGGGATGCGCGCGGCGCGCGGCCCCGCGGTCTCGGTCCACGCGACGGTCGCGCCGCCGAGGATCGCCGGGGCGGCGTTGTCCGGGTGCCCCTCGAACTCGGTGGCCAGCGCCAGCACGGTCGCGTCGTCGAGCGCCTCCGGCTCGGAGACGAGGCCGCGGGCGGCGACCAGGCCGCCGACGACGGCGGCCGCGGAGGAGCCCAGGCCGCGTCCGTGCGGGATGCGGTTGTGGCAGCGCAGCTCCAGGCCCGCCTGCGGGGCGCCGACGTGGTCGAGCGCGGCCCGGATGGCGCGGACGACGAGGTGCTCCTCCCCCTCGGGCAGCCCCGCCGCGCCGTTGCCGGTGACGGTGACCCGGGTGGCGCCCGTCGTCGCCCGCACGTCGATGTCGTCGACGATGTCGAGGGCGAGGCCGAGGGAGTCGAAGCCGGGGCCCAGGTTGGCGCTGGTGGCGGGGACCTGCACCCGCACCGTGTCGCGAGCGAGGCGGGCCATCGTCACCGCAGCCCGAGCGCCTCGGCCGCGGCCTCCGCGCGGGGGGCGACGACCTCGGGCTCGAGGTCGATGTCGCCGAGCGCGGTCGCGGTGTCCTTCAGCCCGTTGCCGGTCACCGTGCACACGACCGTCGCGCCGGCGGGGACCGCGCCACGATCGGCGGCCTGGAGCAGCCCGGCGACGCTCGCGGCGGAGGCCGGCTCGACGAAGATGCCGACCTCGCGGGCGAGGAGGGCCTGGGCGTCGAGGATCTGGGCGTCGCTCACCGCGTCGATCCACCCGCCGGACTCGTCGCGGGCGGCCTCGGCCAGCGTCCACGACGCCGGGTTGCCGATGCGGATGGCGGTGGCCACGGTCTCCGGGTGCTCCACCGGCGCGCCCTTGACCAGCGGGGCGGCGCCCTCGGCCTGCACACCCCACATCTGTGGGGTGCGGGTGGCGCGGGCGGGCAGCCCCGGGGCGTCGGTCGCGTACTCGCGGTAACCCATCCAGTAGGCCGAGATGTTCCCGGCGTTGCCGACGGGCAGCACGTGGATGTCGGGGGCGTCACCGAGGGCGTCGACGACCTCGAAGGCGGCGGTCTTCTGGCCCTGGAGCCGGAAGGGGTTGACCGAGTTGACCAGGGCGACCGGGTAGTCCTCGGCGAGCGACCGCACGATGGTCAGGCAGTCGTCGAAGTTGCCGTCCACCGCCACCAGGGTGGCCCCGTGGACGATCGCCTGGGCCAGTTTGCCCGCGGCGATCTTCCCGGCGGGCAGGACGACGGCGCAGCGCAGCCCGGCGCGGGCGGCGTACGCGGCGGCGGAGGCGGAGGTGTTCCCGGTGGAGGCACACACGACGAGCTCGGTGTCGGTGGCGGCCACCTTCGACATGGCCATGGTCATGCCGCGGTCCTTGAAGGAGCCGGTGGGGTTGGCGCCCTCGACCTTGACATGGACCTGCGCGCCCACCCGCTCGCTGAGCGCGGGGGCGGCGACGAGCGGGGTACCGCCCTCGCCGAGGGTCACGACGGGGTCGCCCGGCTCGATCGGCAGCCGGTCTGCGTACTCGGTGATCACCCCGCGCCACTGGTGCGCCATCACTCGTCCTCCACCCTGGTCACGGCCAGCACTCGCTTGACCGACGGTATCCGGGCGACGGCCTCGGCCGTCGCAGCGAGCGCCGCCTCGCTCGCGCGGTGCGTGACGACGACGAGCTCGGCGGCGCCGTCGTTGTCACCCACCTGCTCCTGGGTCACGGTCCGGATCGAGACCCCGTGCTCGCCGAACGTACCGGCGATGGCGGCGAGCACTCCGGGCCGGTCTGCCACCTCGAGGCGGAGCTGGAACTGGGTCGTCACCTCGTCCGGACCGAGGATCGGCAGCTGTGCGTAGCGCGACTCGACCGGCCCGATCCCGCCCGAGACACGGTTGCGGGCGGCGGCGACGACGTCGCCGAGCACCGCGGAGGCGGTCGGTGCGCCACCGGCACCCTGCCCGTAGAACATGAGCCGGCCGGCGGCCTCGGTGTCGACGACGACGGCGTTGAAGGCGCCGTGCACCGCGGCCAGCGGGTGGTCGGTGGGCAGCAGCGCGGGGTGGACCCGCACCGCGATGCCCTCCCCGCCGTCGGCGGTGGGGCGCCGCTCGGCGACGGCGAGCAGCTTGATGACGTGGTGTCCGCGGGTGGCGGCGGCGACGTCGGCGGCGGTGACGTAGCGGATGCCCTCGACGGGGACGTCGTCGATGCTCACCCGGGTGTGGAAGGCGAGCGAGGCGAGGATGGCGATCTTCGCGGCGGCGTCGTGGCCGTCGATGTCGGCGGTGGGGTCGGCCTCGGCGTAGCCGAGCGCCTGGGCGTCGGCCAGCGCCTCGCCGAACCCGACGCCACGGGTGGTCATCTCGTCGAGGATGAAGTTCGTCGTGCCGTTGACGATGCCGAGCACCCGGTTGACGCGGTCGCCGGCGAAGGACTCGCGCACGCCGCGCACGACAGGCACGGCGCCGGCGACGGCCGCCTCGAAGTAGAGGTCGACGCCGCGGGCCTCGGCGGCCTCGTAGAGCTCGGGCCCGTGGGCGGCGAGCAGGGCCTTGTTCGCGGTGACGACGCTGGCGCCGGCGTCGATGGCGTCGCGCACGAGGGTACGGGCGGGCTCCAGACCGCCCATGAGCTCGACGACGAGGTCGGCGCGGCGGACCAGACCGGCGGAGTCGGTGGTGAGCAGCGCCGGGTCGACGACGGGGTCGCGCGGGGTGGTGGTGTCCCGCACCGCGACGCCGACGAGCTCCAGCCGGGCCCCGGTGCGCGCGGTCAGGTCGGCGGCCTGCTCGTGCAGCAGCCGCACCACCTCGGTGCCCACGGTCCCGCAGCCGAGCACGGCGACCCGTAGTGCACGCTCACTCATCGACCACTCCTATCGTCTCCGGTGCCGAGCACAGGATAGGGCCGCCGATGAGCGGGCCGGGCCCGACGTCCACCACTCGGCGCGGGTGG
>NZ_CALGNQ010000163.1 GCF_937958535.1 uncultured Georgenia sp.
GCCGCCGGCGTCCAGGACGGCGGTGAACTCCTCCCCCGCCCCGGCGAGCACGGCACCGAGCACCCCGGTGAGGACGTCCCCGGTGCCCGCGGTCGCCAGCCACGGGGTGCCGTCCGCCTGGGCGAAGGTCGTCCCGCCGGGCGCGGCGACGACCGTCGTCGCCCCCTTGAGCAGGACGACGGCGCCGGTGAGCACGGCGGCCCGACGCGCGGTGGGGAGCGGGGCCGCCTCGACGTCGGCGCGGGTCGTCCCCTGCCCCCGGTCGGTGAGCAGCCGCGCCAGCTCCCCGGCGTGCGGGGTGAGGACGAGGTTCGGGGCGAGCCGCGGGGGCGCCAGGGCGAGGGAGCCGGCGTCGAGCACTGCCGGTAGCCCGTCCGCGAGCGCCCGGCTGACGGCGTCGCGGACCTCCTCGGCACGTTCGCCGTCCGCCGGGTCCACCCCGCTGCCCACCGCCCAGGCCTGCACCCGTCCGGTCCCGAGGACCACCTCGGGGAAGCGCTGGTGGACGAGCCGGGAGATGGCGTCGGGGCCGAGGTAGCGCACCATGCCGAGCCCGGTGTGCAGGGCACCGGCGGACGCGAGGACGGCCGCGCCGGGGTAGGTGGTCGACCCGGCCACCAGCCCGAGCACACCGCGGGTGTACTTGTGGTCGCTGGGCTCCGGGAAGGACAGGAGGTCGGCGACGTCGGCCGGGGTGAGGCGCTGCACCGCGGGTGCGGGCAGGCCCGGCCACAGCCCGATGTCGACGACGACGAGCCGGCCGGCGAGGGCCGCGGCGGGCCGGACGAGCAGCCCGGGCTTGGCGGCGCCCATGGTGACGGTGACGTCGGCGGGCAGGACCGGCCCCGGCAGCGTCCCGTCGTCGACACCGATGCCCGAGGGGACGTCGACGGCGACGACGGTGGGCTCGTCGGGCATCGCCGTGCGGTGTGCGACGAGGGCGGTGACGATGCCCGCGAGCGGCTCCCGCAGGCCCCCCGTGGCGCCGATGCCGGTGAGCCCGTCGACCCAGACCCCCGCCCGGGCGGCGAGCTCGGCGAGGAGGTCCCAGTGCGGCCCGGTGTCGCCGAGGAGGGGCCGGGCCCGCACGCCGGCGGCGGTGGCTGCGGCCAGGCCGCGCTCGTGGGGTCGGTCGGTGCACAGCGCGGCGGTGACCTGCAGCCCGCGGCGGGCGAGGTAGGCCCCGGCGTAGAGGGCGTCACCGCCGTTGTTCCCCCCGCCGACGAGGAGGAGGACGGTGCTGCCGCTGCGGCGGGCGCCGAGCCGGCGCAGCTCGTCCAACACGGTGGTGGCCACGGCGAAGGCCGCCTGCTTCATCAGCTCGTCGGGTGCGGTGGCCGCGAGCAGCGGCGCCTCGGCTGCCCGGATCGTCTCGACCTCGTAGGCACGCTCCATGTCGCCGACCCTACCGAGCGGTCCCGGGCGGGTCAGGTCTCGGCGACGACCATGGCGGAGGCGATGCCGGCGTCGTGGGAGATGGACACGTGCCAGGTCCGCACGCCGAGCTCGGCGGCGCGGGCGGCGACGGTGTCCCGCAGGTGGACGACCGGGGCGCCGCCCGGTACCCGCTCCACGGTGCAGTCCTGCCAGGACATCCCGCCGGGTGCGCCGAGCGCCTTGGCGATCGCCTCCTTGGCCGCGAACCGTGCGGCCAGCGAGGCGGGCGGGAGCTCGCGCTCCTCGGGGGTGAAGAGCTTCTCCCGCAGCCGCGGGGTGCGCTCCAGCGTGGCCATGAACCGGTCGACGTCGACGACGTCGATCCCGACCCCGATGATCACGCCCGGCTCACTCGACGGTCACCGACTTGGCCAGGTTGCGCGGCTGGTCGACGTCGTACCCCTTGGCCTTGGCCAGCTCGCAGGCGAAGATCTGCAGCGGCACGACCGACACCAGCGGCGTCATGAGCGTGGGCGTGGCCGGGTAGCGGAAGACGACATCGGCGTAGGGGGTGACGTCCTCGTCGCCGTCCTCGGCGATGACCAGGGTGCGCGCACCGCGGGCCCGCACCTCCTGGATGTTGGAGATGACCTTGGCGTGCAGGGTGGGCCGGCGCGGGGTGGGGACGACGACGAACACCGGCTGTCCCTCGTCGATGAGCGCGATCGGGCCGTGCTTGAGCTCCCCGGCGGCGAAGCCCTCGGCGTGGATGTAGGCCA
>NZ_CALGNQ010000164.1 GCF_937958535.1 uncultured Georgenia sp.
GCGAGCTGGCGCGCCCGGCGGCGGGCGTCCTGCGGCGTGAGGATCGCGACGAGCAGGGCGAAGGAGCCGCCGACGAGCGCGTCGGTCACCCGCCCGGTCGGCCCGTCGATGGCGGCGACCGGGAGCGCGACGATGACGATGCCCTGCACCCCGGCCTGGATGGTGAGCATCTGCCCGCGGTCGATGAACCGGGCGAGCAGCGCCCCGAGGACGATGACGAGCATGATGGAGAACACGCCCGCGCCGATGACGTAGGCGACCAGCTCGCCCAGCCCCACCCCGAGCGTGACGCCGAAGGCCAGCTCGGCGACCTTGCGCACCTCCCGGTCCGCGCTGAAGCCCAGGCACACCCAGGTGGCGATGGGGGCGAAGAACGGCTGGGCGTGCCCGAGCCCGTAGTGGGCCACCGCCCAGGAGAGCCCGGCGGCGACCGCCGCGACGAGGACGGGCAGCGCCGCGGCCCGCACCCGCCGCCGGCCGCCCCGCAACCGCTGCCGGACCAGGACCAGCAGGCGGCGCAGGTCCAGGCGGTCGGTGCCGCTGCGGGGCTCGCTCATCGGGGCGCTCAGGCGCGCGGCCTGCGCCGCAGCTCCTGCCCCGGTCGCTCGGCCGGGCGGCCCACGGCCTCGCCGGAGACCGGGACGATGACCTCCTGGGCCGCGGCGATGCCGTCGACGGTGAGCTGGGCGTCCCCGGGGAGCGAGCGTTTGACGAGCGCCAGCGCCACCGGCCCGAGCTCGGCGTGCCGCACGACGCTCGTCACCGCGCCGACGTCCCGCTCGCCCTGGAGCACCCGCGCCCCGGGTTCGGGGGTGATGTGCTCCGATCCGTCGAGGTGGAGCATGACCAGCCGGCGCGGCGGCCGGCCGAGGTTGAAGACGCGAGCCACGGTCTCCTGGCCGCGGTAGCAGCCCTTGTCCAGGTGGACACCGGTGCGCAGCCAGTCCAGCTCGTGGGGGATGGCGCGCTCGTCCACCTCACGGGCGAGCCGGGGGCGCCAGGCCTCCACCCGCAGCGCCTCCCACGCCCACGTGCCCGCGAGCCGCAGCCCGGAGGCGTCGACCACCTCGGCGAGCCGGCCCCGGTCGACGAGGCTCAGCGCCCGGTGCAGGTCTCGCCCGGGGTGCTCGGCGTCGGGTGGCCCGTAGGTCGTGCCGCCGGGCGCCGTCGTCGGCCACGGGTCCTGCCAGGTGATGACGTGCCCGGGGGCGTCGGCGACGGCGCGCCACGCCTCCCCGTAGCTGCCGAGGACCGCGGTGCGCTCGGTGACGTCCTCGACGACGACCCGCAGCATGAACCGCATCCGGTCGAGGAACTCCACGAGGCCGGCCACGTGCCCGGCCTCGGTGAGGAGCCAGGTGCGCTCGCCGTCGTCGACGACCGCGGCGGCGTGCTCGATCCGCCCGTTGGGGTCGAGGAGGAGCAGCTCGCCGGACTGGCCGGGGGCGAGGTCGAGGAGGAGCTGGGTGCTCAGCGTGTTGAGCCAGGTCAGCCGGTCGGGCCCGGTGACGGTGGCGACGCCGAGGTGGGAGAGGTCGACGACGCCGCGGCCGCGCTCGAGCGCGCGCTGCTCGTGGGCGGGCGCACCGTAGTGGAGCGCCACCCCGGCGTCCGGGCCGCCGCCGGCGACGGCCCCGGGGCGGGAGAGGAGGGGGCTGTCGGTCACGGGGTCTCCTGTCGGCTGAGCCGCCCGGAGGCGTAGGACTGCAGCTCGTGGCCGAAGGCGGCCAGCTCCTCCACCCACATGAGCTCACCCTGCACGAGCCCGTACATGCGGCGCCCGGCGGTGACGCTGGCGGCGCTGGAGGTGCGCACGACCGCGTCGCTGACGATGTCGATGCGGGCGCTGCGGACGTTGCCGACGTAGACGGCGACGTGCCCGGTGGGCTGGGCGATGAGCACCTCGATGTCGGTGGGGCGGGGCCCCTTCGCCTGCTCACCGTCGGTGGGCTCGCCCTCGGCCTGCGGGGTGGCCCGCCAGTAGGCGGTCTCGGTGGCCCAGACGTCGGCCTTGCCGAGCCGGTCGGCCCCGTCCCCGCCGGGCATCTCCTGCGGCACCGAGGAGGAGTGCTCGGCGTCGACCGACCACAGGGTGCTCGTGCAGCGCAGGTAGGGCCCGCCGTCGTGGTCGAAGGTCATCTCGTGGACGAAGGGCTGCTCGGGCACGCCCGGGTAGGCCAGGACGCCGTACCCGCGCCACGACCCGACGAGCCAGGCGAGCGGGTAGACCTCCGGGGCCAGCCCCTCGGGCAGCGTGAAGGTGGCCATGGCACGATGCTACGCGGTCGCGGGGCCCGCCATCAGGCGAGGAGCACGCTGCCGAGCATGAAGGTGGGGGCCCCGGCGAGCATCGGGGGCAGCGCGGCCGCGGCGAGCGCCGGCAGCGTGCGCTGCGACGCCGGGAGGCGGCCGAGGACCACGTGGACGGTCGAGGTGAGCACCCCGGCGACCAGCCCGGTGGCGCCGCCGACCACGGACCCGACGTCGGGCAGGAGGGAGCCGGCCAGCAGCCCGGCGGCGCCGGCGACGACCGTGGCGAGCGGGGCGGTGACCCGGCCACGGAAGGGCAGCGCGGTGCACGCGGCGCTGGCGGCCAGGGCGGCCGCGGCGGTGACGAC
>NZ_CALGNQ010000165.1 GCF_937958535.1 uncultured Georgenia sp.
GCCGCACCCACGGCGGGTTCCCAACCTGAAGGTCGAACCCACCTCGGGCCATCCGCGCCGCGAAGTCGAGCTCCCAGTGGAGGAACCCCTGTTCCTTCGCGACCGCCTCGCACACGCACAGCCACGGATGCTCCCGCAGCACGGTCTCTACCGGAGCGACGCTCGCGAACAACTGGTCGAAGGCCTCGTAGTCCCCGAGCTCGTCCCACGACACCCCGGCGCTCAGCGTCTGGTCGTGACCACGCGTCGCCTTCGCGCTGCCGGTGTGCCGGCCGAGCAGCCCCTGGAGGGCGTCGATCCACTGGTCGAGCGTGGGAGGTTCGATCCGCTTCGTCTCGCCGTCGATCTCAAGGGTGGTGAGGCGGTCGGTGAGCGGCCAGAACCACAGCGCACACCAGGCGTCCATGACGCGGCGCAGCCGTTGGTAGGCGCTTCCGGCGTCGTTCAGGGCCGCCTCGATCTGGTGGCGCTGCACGCGGCCACCGACCGGCAGGTCGTCGGCGCCCCACACGTCGATGGAGCGGCGGATCTCCTGCTCGGCGACCTGGAGCCGTCGCAGTGCGATCTGCCAGAGCCGCTCCACGCGGTAGGAGAGGTCGACCAGCGCGTCGATCTGCTTCTTGCTCGGCTTGCTCCGGATCTTGCGTTGCCAGGCACGGAGCCGGTCGCGTGCCTCGGGAGCGAGCTCCTTGGCCTCCTTCGCGTCCGTCGTCGCACCCCAGCCCTCGGCGGGGAGGAGGAAGTGGTGGATGCCGCCGTCCAGGCCGGTGGCGAGGCGGTCGTGCTCGGCGTCCTCGGCGAGGGAGGTGAGCGGCACGTCGCGGGGTACCGCCTTGAGCCAGCTCTTGTCGCTCACCCGGCCGCGGCGGAAGACCGCGCGGCGGGCACCGATGAGGGAGTTGCCGCGCCGCAGGTGCAGACCGAACCAGGGCGCGTCGAGCCCCGCGACCATCGTGTCGAGCCACAGGGAGATCTCGGCGAGCTCCACGGCGGTGGCGTTGAGGTCCACCCCGTAGACCTGGTGCAGCGCGATGTAGGCCTTGACCTTCTGCAGCGCCCGCGGGTACTCGTCGGGGTCGATCCGCTCGCCGGTCTCCTCCTGGCGGCGCTTGAGGTACTCCTCGGCGAGCTGGCGCACCGCCTCGATGGCGAACGCGCCGGACCCGAGTGCCGGCTCGCAGACGGTGAGGTCGAGGATCTCCCGCGCCGGCGTCCTGCGGCCGTCCTGGTCGAGAAGCTCGGCGAGGGCCTGGGAGACGGTGAAGCGGGTGAGGACCTCGGGGGTGTAGTAGGAGGCCGACTGCTGGCGCGCCCTCCCGGAGAGGCGGAAGACGAAGGACCCACGTTCGTGCAGGACCGCCTTCTTCTCACCGGTGTGCGGGTCCTCGACCTTGACGAAGTCCTTCTCGGCGATGTGGCCGGCGCGGTCGACCGGAACCACCCAGGAGCCCTTCGAGGCGTCACCGTTCTTGGCCACCTCGTACAGGTCCTCCTCGGCGAAGAAGCCGGTGTAGGACATGAGGCCCTCGTAGACCGCGCCGAGCTGGTTGATGCCGAGCTCGGCGTAGGAGATGAAGCCGCGGTCCTTGCCGCGGGTCTCCTTGCTCAGGAGGAGGTGGCGCAGCACCTGCTGCATCGCCTCGTCCCCGAGACCGACCTCGTCGATGAGCGCGGT
Source organism: uncultured Georgenia sp. (assembly GCF_937958535.1). Taxonomy (GTDB): domain Bacteria; phylum Actinomycetota; class Actinomycetes; order Actinomycetales; family Actinomycetaceae; genus Oceanitalea. The sequence goes on from NZ_CALGNQ010000165.1 coordinate 1,676, forward strand.
CGCCTCCGGGGTGAAGAGGTCGGCCTTGAGGTTGCGGAAGGTCAGGCCCTCGACGGCGGCGGCGTCCTCGGCGGCGCTCCCGCCGTCGTGCCCCTCCCCCACGAGGCGGAAGAGGACGCCGAGCGACTGGTACAGGTGGGTGCCCTCTTTGGCCTGCGGCGAGGTGAGCTCCACGAGGGTGAGGTCGCGGAGCCGGTCGAGGCTGTAGCCGCGCTCGTACTCCGGTGCCCCGGTGGGCAGCACGCCCATCTCGGGTGACGCCTCGGCGTAGAGGAGGAAGAGGATGCGGTAGAGGAAGCGCAGTGCCTGTTGTGCCAGCGGCTGGGCCTGGTCGGCAGGCAGGGGCGGGAGCCCCTTGCGGCTGCGCCGGTGGACGACCTCGTTGCCGATGATCTCGATGGACATCCGCACGCCGTCGCGCAAATCCTCGGAGACGCCCACGGTGTGGCGGACGGAGTCCTCCAGCACCTCGGTCCACCAGATGCTGCCCTCGGCGTCGGGGGCCAGGGACTCGGCGCTGAGGCAGGTCAGCGCCCGGTCCACCTCTCCCCCGCGGGTGTCGTCGGCCCGTTCGGCCACGAGCTGGAGGTCGACGGCGAGGTAGCGTCCCTCGGCCCAGCGCTCGCGTTCGGCGACGAGGGCGTACCGGCCGGCGAGGACCAGCGCGAAGGCGGGTGCGCCGTCGGACACGAAGAGCGTGGAGAGGGTGCGCGCGACGGAGGTGAGCTCGGTGTCCTCGTCGTGCCGGTAGGGCCGCAGCAGGGTCGGGGCGTCCTTGGCGAGCAGCTCGTCGACGGTCTGGACGGGGACGGCCTCGACCACCGCCAGCGGTCCGGCCTCGTTGAGCCCTGCCCTGCCGATCCGGACAACGGGACCGTCCGGGTCCGGCCGGGTGTGGGTGAGGCCCGGCCGGGTGTAGCCGAGGACGTCGAGGAGCTGGTCGTGGACGGCGGCGACGGCGGCCGTGGGGTCCTCGGCCTCGGCGAGGCCGGCGAGCTGGTCGAGGAGCGCGCGGCGGGTGGCGGTGAAGCGGGTGCGGACCGTCCCGGCGTCCTTCTCCGCCTGCCACTGCTTGCGACGCTCGAGCACCTTGGCCTGGAAGGACTCCTTCGTGGCGTCGGTGGTGAAGTAGTGCTCGCTGATCCAGTCCTCGCCGACGATGAGGGCGTCGCTCACGGCCATCAGTGCTGACCTCCGGTGTAGTCGTTGGGGACGACGACGAGCAGGGGGCGGACGAGGGTGCGGCTGGGGAGCATCGCCTCGGCGAGCTCGCGTTCGGCGTCGACCCGCTCCTTGCGGCCGCGCAGCTGTTCACGCTGGATGAGCGCTGCCGCCTCCTCGTCCCAGCGGCGGGTGCGGTCGACCCAGGCGCGGACCCGTTCGGCGGTGGAGTCGGCCGCCGCCTGGGTGACCCCCTCCATCGTGCGCAGGGCGGAGTCGACCGCGGGCCCGAGGAAGCGCTGCAGGTGGGCCGTGTCGGTCAGGGCGCCGACGTTGACGGTGCGGTCGGTGAAGCCGGCGGACTCCAGCGCGGCCGTGGCGGAGGCGTGTGCCTGGGTGGCGGCGAAGGACGGGTTGTCCGGGTTGAGGAAGGTCGCGGTGAGGAAGCTGGCGGCCACCACCTGTCCGCGCTGGTTCGTCAGGGTGCCCTGGAGGACGACCGTGAGGTCCTCACCGTCGCCGCGGACGGCGAAGACCTGGTCGCGCCCGAGGGTGGCCAGGGCCCGGTCGGATACCCAGTCCAGGACGGGGTGCAGCGGGGCGAGGTAGCAGGCCTCGGGCCAGGCGGACTGGGTCTCGTCCTGCAGCGCCCGCTCCAGCTCGGCCAGCCCCTGCTGGGTCGAGGTGGCCAGCTGCAGCTTCTCGTGGACGCGGCGGGTCCTGAGGTAGGGCTGCGGGAGCACCTCCAGGCGCTGGCGCAGGTCGGGCGGCGGGACGAGCTCGGCGACGTGGTGCTGGGCGTGGTTGCGCCACGAGACGCCGTTGGGCGGTGGTGAGCCGGGGGTGTGGAGCACCTCCTCCAGCGCCTGCTCGAGGTAGGTGAGGTCGGCCGGGAAGAGGGCGTCCTCGTGGGTCTCCGGCTCGGTCGCCGCCGGCTGCGCGGGCTGCTGGGTGAGGCGGGCGAAGAACGCCGCCACGTCGGTGCCCGCGGTGACCTCCTCGACGTCGCGGACGACGTCGTCCAGCTCCTGGCTGCCGGCGAGCACCTCGGCGATGGCCTTCTCCTCGGCCGCGACGTCGTACTCGCCCATGAGGGAGGCGGAGTCTCCCAGGGTGCGGTGGGCCTCGTGCTCCTTCTCCACGAGCCGGGTGAGCACCCGGACGTCACCGCTGAAGCGCTCACTGGCGGGCTGGAGCAGCAGGGTGGTGATCTGCGGGCGGCGCTTCTGTCCGTACCGGTCGATGCGGCCGTTGCGCTGCTCGATGCGGATGAGGCTCCACGGGATGTCGAAGTGGACGAGCTGGTTGCACTGGGTGTGCAGGTTGACGCCCTCGGAGGCGACGTCGCCGGTGACGAGCACCCGGATCGGTGAGGAGGCCTGCTTGAAGGACTCGACCACGTCCTGCTGGGTGACGTCGTCGAGGCCGCCGTGGAGGATCGCGACGTTCTCCGGCTTGAGCCCGAGGTCCTTGACCAGCCTCGTCTGCAGCCAGCGCAGCGTGGGCACCCGCTCGGCGAACACCACGGCTCGCTCCTGCGACCCCGTGCCGACGCCGATCTCCTTGAGCAGCTCGACGAGCTTGTCGTACTTGCCCGACCGGGAGTCGAGCGCGCGCCGGGCCAGCTCCTCCAGCCGGGCCAGCGCCTCGTCCTCCCGTGAGGTGGCGCTGCCGTCGCGAGAGGCGATGCGGCGCCGACGTTCGACGACCGTCTCGAGCAACGCGGCCGGTGAGGAGAGGAACGCCTTCGCCAGCGTCCACGGGAAGAGGCGGTTGTTGCCGTGGACCGGGCTCACGCCGTCCTCGGGGTACAGCCAGACGCGGTCGAGCTCCTCGGCGATCTCGTCCTCCACCGGGCCGGCCGGCACGAGGAGGTTGCGCGGCGGCATGCGCTCGGCCCAGTCCGCACCCACGGTACTCGCCACGTCCTCGGAGTGGCGGTGACGGCGGATGATGAGCCGCTTGACGAGCTCCTCGTCGAGCTCGCCGTCCGGGCTCACCGCGCTCGGCTCGAGCATCCGGATGAGCTCGGCGAAGGACTCGGCCTTGCCGTTGTGCGGGGTGGCCGAGGCGAGGATCAGTGCCTCGGCGCGCTCGGCGAGGAGCCGGGCGAGCCGGTTGTTCTGGGTGCGGGAGTTGGTGACGTTGTGGGACTCGTCGATGACGACGGCGTCCCAGTGCTGCTTCTCCAGGTGCGCCAGGTAGCGGTCGGACTTGAGGGTGTCGATGGAGACGATGACGCGCTTGTAGTACGCGAAGGGGTTGCGGTTGGCCGGCAGCTTCTGCCGGATGCGCTGGATGCCGACGGAGTCCAGGCGCACGAAGGGCAGCGAGAACCGGGTCCACAGCTCACGCTGCATCTGCTCCAGGACGTGCCGCGGCGTGACGACGAGGATGCGCTCGCCCCGACCGCGGCGGACGAGCTCGGCCAGGATCATCCCGATCTCGATGGTCTTGCCGAGGCCCACGGCGTCGGCGAGGAGGATGCGGGGGCGCAGGTTGTCCGGGTCGAGGGCCTGCCGCACCGCGGCCACCTGGTACGGGAGCGCGTCGGCCAGGCCCCGGTGGGCGACGGTGAGCCGGGGGTCGGTGAGCGGGACGGCCGTCTTGCGGAGCGTCGCCTCCAGCCACAGGCGACTCTTGCGGTAGCCCGGTGAGCCGTCGGCGACGACCTGGGTCTTCCTGGGGTCGGCCTCCTGGATGTCGTCGAGCGCGGTGGAGAAGGTGGCCTCGGTGTCGCGGACCAGCTCCGACAGGCCCTGGACGTGGACGAACCA
>NZ_CALGNQ010000166.1 GCF_937958535.1 uncultured Georgenia sp.
CGCCACGCCGGCGCCACCGTCTGCCGGCACACCGCCCGCCACGCCGGTGCCGCCGTCCGCCGGCACACCGCCCACCACGCCGGCGCCACCGTCTGCCGGCACACCGCCCACCACGCCGGTGCCACCGTCTGCCGGCACACCGCCCAGCGCAGCCGGGCCGGCGGCGGACACGACCCCACCGGACCCCGCCCCCGACCGGCCCACCGAGCACCCCGAGCTGCCGGAGGCTCCCCCCTCGGGGATCGAGCGCGGCCCCGGGGAGGAGCCACGCCGGCGGGGCCGGCTGAGGCGGCGGCGCGAGCGCTCTGCCGCACAGCGGCAGGACGAGGCGGAGGAGTCCCCAGGCTCGCTCTTCCGTCCTCCGCCACGGATGCCACGTCCCTAGCGTCGCTCCCACCCTGCGCCACCGGGGCGCAGCGACGGAGGGAGACGACGATGACGCGGTTCGAGGTCGACAGCGCCGAGGTGGGGTCCGCTGCGGCGCGCGCCCGGCACAGCGCCGGCGTGATCCACACGGAGGTCGCCGGGATGATGGCCCAGCTCCTCGACCTGCAGCAGACGTGGAGTGGGGCGGCCGCGGAGAGCTTCGCCGCGGTGGCGCAGGAGTGGCGCGCCACCCAGCAGGTGGTGGAGCAGTCGCTGGCCCAGATCACCGAGGCGCTGGACCTGGCGGCCCGCACGTACGCCGACGCCGAGTCCAGCGCGCACGGGCTGTTCACGGGGCGGTGATCAGCCGGCGCTCTCCAGCACGCCGAGCTCGGCGGCGAGGTTGGCGCGCGCGAGGTCCTCCCACAGCTCCACCGCCGTCGCGGTGCGGTAGATCCGCGGCCGGTCGAGAAGCCGGCGGAGCACCGCGGCCCGGCCACGACGGAAGTCCTCCTCGGGGACGTGCGCGTACTCCGCGCGGACCTGCTCGGTGTAGGTCCGGTACTGCTCGGGCTCGCCGCCGAGCACGCCGAGGTCGGCGTCGCACAGCAGGTGCCCGGCGACGTCGCCCGGGGCGGGGTCGTGCGCCGCGGTGAGCCGGACGAGCCGCGCGACCTCGGCGGCGCCCGCGGTGCCGAGGACGGGCCCGAGGAACGCACCGGCCAGGCCGGCGGAGGCCTCCTCGTCCGCGGGGGTCTCGCCGTCGTGCACGGCGTCGTGGAACCAGGCGGCGAGGCGGACCGTCCCGGTCACCGGCTCGCCCCGGTGGGCGAGGAGGTCGAGGCGGTCGAGGACCTCGCGCAGGTGTCCCGGCCCGTGGTACACCCGGTGCGGCTCGCTCCAGCGGGCGGTGAGGTCCTCGCCCAGCTCCGGGTGCGCGGGCAGCAGGTCCGCCCAGCGCAGCGCGAGCGCGGTGCGCAGCGGGCGGTCGGCGGCGCGCACCCGCAGGCCGCTCGCCCGCAGCCGCCGGATGAGCTCGTGGCCCTCGACGGGCTGCGCGCCGGCGGCGACGACCTCCGCGTGCCGCTCGGCGGGCACGTCGTAGTGGTCGAGGTCGAAGGCGCGGCGGGGCAGGCCGCACCGGGCGGCGAACGCGTGCAGCTCGGCGAGGTCGGTGTCGGAGACGAGGTGGGCCCACAGGGTGCCGTGCGCGGGCCAGCGGGGCGTGTCGACCAGGACGGCCACGGCTCAGCGCTCCCGCACGGTCGTGACCCGCTCGACCCCGTCCAGGGCGCGCAGCGCGGTGATGAGCTCGTGCTGCGGCAGCTTTCCGGTGAACCTGGCGCGGACCTCGACGGTGCGCTCGTCGGTGTTGGCGACATCGACCACGGCGGCACGGTACCCCAGGTCGGTGGCCGTGGTGAGGATCGAGCGCAGCACGCCGCGTCCGTCGCGGTAGCGCAGGACCAGGAGGTTCTCCGCGTCGGCCTTGGGCATACGGGCGGTGAGCAGCCCGAGGAGCGGGATGAGGACGAGGTAGGCGACGGTCACCGCGGTGGCGAGCAGCGGCAGCCCGGCCCCGCAGGCCATCCCGACGGCGGCGACGAGCCAGATCGTCGCCGCGGTGGTCAGGCCGTGGACGACGTTGCTGCGGGTGAAGATGACACCGGCGCCGAGGAACCCGATCCCGGTGACGACCTGCGCCGCGATCCGCCCCGGGTCGGCCGGTCGCTCGCCGAAGAGCTCGGCGAACCCGTACGCCGAGACGACGGTGAAGAGTCCGGCCCCCAGCCCCACGAGGATGTGGGTGCGCAGTCCGGCGTCCTTGTGGTGGTACTCGCGCTCGGCGCCGATGGCGGCGGAGAGCACGAAGGTCAGGCCGAGCATCTGCAGCGAGTCGACGGTCTGCGGCGTCACCTCCCACACCGGCGCCCACCTCCTCGGCGCGGCCACCAGGCCGGGGTGCGGGCGGCGTAGGCCGCGTACTGGGGCACCGCGTCGGTCAGCTGCCGCTCCTCGTACCGGGCCTTGCCCCGGAGCAGCACAGCCAGTGCGACAGCGGCCGCCCGGTGGCGGGGCACACCGGTGGCGAGTGCCCGCCCGGCGGCCGCCAGGGTGAGGCCGGCGTAGATCGGGTGCCGTACCCAGCCGTAGGGCCCGGTGGTCCGGAGCGGCGCCCCGGGTACCGGCAGGGGCGAGGGCGTGAGGGCGGGCCACAGCGTCCCCGCACCGAGCAGGGCCAGGCCGCCCCCGGCGGCGAGCAGGACGCCGCCGATGACGCGGCGTCCCCGTGAGGAGGCTCCGTCGCCGGGCAGGAGGAGCGCGAGGAGCAGCACCAGCTGCGCGGCGACGAGCGCGTCACCGCGCCCAGGTCGCCCTCGTCCCGCACGCAGCCCCACGGTGTCATTGTCGGTCAGTGCGCGCCACGGCGCAGCGGTCCGACCGGCGGTCGGGCTCGGGCGCGGCTGATGTCGGGTCTGACCGACCCCGTCGTCGACACGTCGGCTCCCGGTGGCAGGCGTGGACACGAGTGGTCCGGCGGCGGTGGCTGAGCTGTCGGGCGGCAGCTGCGCTGTCAGCGCCGAGCTGGCTCGGTGGTGACCGACCCGTCGGCGACGGCCGCGTCGGGGTGGGGCACGACGCGCCGAGGGGCGGCACCGTGCCGGTGCCGCCCCTCGGGACTGCTGGACCGACCGGGTCGGTCAGGGTCGGGTCAGAAGCCGCCCATGCCACCCATGTCGTCGCCACCGGCCGGGGCAGCGGGCTGCTTCTCCGGCTTGTCGGCCACGACGGCCTCGGTGGTGAGGAACAGGCCGGCGATCGAGGCAGCGTTCTCCAGGGCGGAGCGCGTCACCTTGACCGGGTCGGCGACACCGGCCGCGAGCAGGTCCTCGAACTCGCCGGTCTGGGCGTTGAGGCCGTGGCCGGCGGGCAGGTTGCGGACCCGCTCTGCCACGACGCCGCCCTCGAGGCCGGCGTTGACGGCGATCTGCTTGAGCGGGGCGTCGACCGCGACGCGGACGATGTTCGCACCGGTCGCCTCGTCACCCTCCAGCTCGAGGCCGTCGAAGGCGTCCTTGGCGGCCTGGATGAGGGCGACGCCACCACCGGCGACGATGCCCTCCTCCTGGGCGGCCTTGGCGTTGCGGACGGCGTCCTCGATGCGGTGCTTGCGCTCCTTGAGCTCGACCTCGGTGGCCGCACCCGCCTTGATGACGGCGACGCCGCCGGCGAGCTTGGCGAGGCGCTCCTGGAGCTTCTCGCGGTCGTAGTCCGAGTCGGAGTTCTCGATCTCGGCGCGGATCTGGTTGACGCGGCCCTCGATGGCGGACTGCGCGCCGGCGCCCTCGACGATGGTGGTCTCGTCCTTGGTGACGACGACCTTGCGGGCCTGGCCCAGCAGGTCGAGGTCGGCGTTCTCCAGCTTGAGGCCGACGGTCTCGGAGATGACCTGACCACCGGTGAGGATGGCCATGTCCTGCAGCATCGCCTTGCGGCGGTC
>NZ_CALGNQ010000167.1 GCF_937958535.1 uncultured Georgenia sp.
GCTGCTCACCTACTGACGCGACCGCGCCCGCCCCGCCAGAGCGCTGATCCTGCCCCCCGCAAAGCGCCGGAGAGCTGAGTTTCCTACTGTCGGGAACTCAGCTCTCGACGCAGGGAGGGGATGTCAGGCCGGGAGGTCGGCGACGCCGGGCTCGAGGAAGCGGCGGCCGGTGACGGCCTCGCTGGTACCGGTCCGGTCCAGGTAGGGGGCGATGCCGCCGTTGTGCAGCGGCCAGCCCGCGCCGAGGATCATCCCCAGGTCGACGTCGCGGACGTCCTCCACCACGCCGTCGTCCAGGAGCAGGCGCACCTCCTCGGCCAGCGCCCGCTGCACGCGCCGCAGCACACCCTCGGCGTCGAGCGGCTCGGGCAGCGGCCGCGAGCCGAAGAACCGGTCGAGGTCCTCCCGGACGGGAGAGGCGGCGTTGGGCCGCTCGTCCAGCGTGAACGGCTCGTTCTCGGCGACCATCCGGGCCAGGCCGGGGGAGTGGGGGTAGCGCTCGCCCAACGCCCGGCGCAGCTCGTCCAGCACGTGCATCGCCACCGCCGGTCCGACGAGCTGGATGAGCTGGAAGGGTCCCATCGGCAGACCCATCGCCTGGATCGCCCGGTCGACGTCCGCGGCGGTGGACCCCTCCTCGAGCGCCCCCAGCACCTCGCCGAGCATCCGGATGAGCACCCGGTTGACGACGAAGCCCGGGGCGTCCTGGCAGGCGATGGCGGTCTTGCGGGCGCCCGCGGCGACGGCGAAGGCCGTGGCGTAGGCCGTCTCGGAGGTGTGGGCGGTGCGCACCACCTCGACGAGCGGCATCTGCGCCACCGGGTTGAAGAAGTGCAGCCCGACGACGCGCTCCGGGTGCTGCAGGCCGCTCGCCATCGCGGTGACCGACAGCGCCGAGGTGTTCGTCGCCAGCACACAGTCCGGGCCCACGACCGGCTCGAGCTCGGCGAAGGCACGCTGCTTGACCGCGAGGTCCTCGAACACCGCCTCGATGACGAGGTCGCAGCCGGCCAGCGCGGACAGGTCGTCGGTCGCCGAGACCCGCGCCCGCAGCTCGGCGGCGGCGGTCTCGTCCAGCCGGCCGGAGCGCTGCAGCCGCGCGACCTGCTCGTGGACGTGGCCCACCCCGGCGGCGGCGCGCTCGGCGTCCAGGTCGCGCATCACCACCGGCACCCGCAGCGTGCGGGCGAGCAGGACGGCGAGCTGGCTCGCCATGAGCCCCGCCCCGAGCAGCCCCACCCGCCGCACCGGGCGGGCGAGCGACTCGTCCGGCGCGTTGTGCGGGCGCCGTGCCCGGCCGCGGGTGAGGTCGAAGGCGTAGAGCCCGGCCCGCAGCTGGTCGGACATGACGAGGTCGGTGAGCGCGTCGTCCTCGGCGGTGAAGGCCGCCTGCTGGGACGAGGTGCGTGCCGCGGCGACGAGCTCCAGGGCGCGCTGGGGTGCGGGCGCCCCACCGGCGGCACGCCGCGCGACCACCTCGCGCCGGGCCGCCACGGCCTGCTCCCAGGCCGCCTCGTCGGCGGTGTGGTCCGGGCGCGCCGGCTCGATGGCGCCGGAGAGCACCTCGGTGACCCACGCCAGGGCACCGTCGCGGAAGTCCGTCGCCCCGCCGCGCTGGACGGTGTCGACCAGCCCGATGTCCAGCGCCTGCTGGGCCGTGAGCGTGCGCTGCCGGGCCGGGTTGTCGATGATGATGCGCAGCGCCGCCTCCGGCCCGACGAGCCGCGGCAGCAGGTAGCAGCCGCCCCAGCCGGGCACCAGGCCGAGGGAGGTCTCCGGCAGGCCGAGCGGGGCGGCGTCGGCCGCGGCGACCCGGTAGCGGCAGGCGAGCGCGAGCTCCAGGCCGCCGCCGAGCGCGAGCCCGTTGACGAGCGCGAAGCTGGGCAGGGAGCGCAGCGCCGCGACGATGCGGTGGCCCGCCTCGGCGACGTGCCGGGCGTCCTCGGCGTCCCGGATCGAGCCGATGGCTCGCAGGTCCGCGCCGGCCGCGAAGCACCCCTCGGCCCCGGTGAGGGCGACGGCGCTGAGCTCGCCCTCACCCACCCGTGCGGCACAGCTCGTCAGCGCCTCCTCCAGCGCGGCGATGCTGTGTGGGCCGAGCGTCGCCGGCCGGCCGTCGACGCCCTCCATGGTGATCAGGGCGAGTGTCCCGGTGGCGAGGCGAACGTCCTCGACGGTGATGGTGGTCGTGGGTTGGGTGCGTTGCATCGTCACTCCCTTGTGGGCGGCTACCGAGGACCGAGGGTACCGGGTACCGTGCGCGGGGAGTGACGGGCGTCCGCGGTGTGGCCGCTCAGGCGCTGCGCAGCGCCTCGGTGAGCGGGCCGTGGGTGAGCTCGACCTGCCACGGCCGGGCGCCCTGCTCCTCCAGCGCCGCCCGTACGGTGTCCTCGTCGATGACCTCGGGTGGGCGCCAGGCCAGCTGGCGCTGGGTGGCGGGCGCGAGGAGGTTCTCCTGCGGGACGTCGTGGCTCTCGGCGAGCGCGCGCACCGTGCCCCGCACCGCCTCCAGCCGCTTGGCCGCTGCCGGGTCCTTCTCCGCCCAGGCGCGGGGCGGGGGCGGCGTGCCGTTGGCGACGGGCAGGCGGCGGGGCGGCAGCTGCTCCGGCGGGAGGGACAGCGCGCGCTCGACGGCGGCCCACCAGTAGCCGGAGTTGCGGCGGGTGCCCCGGCCGGAGAACTCCGGCAGGGCGACGAGCTCGCGCTCGCTCTTCGGCAGGGCCACAGCGGCCGCGACGATGGCGCGGTCGGGCAGCACCCGGCCGGGGGAGCGGTCGCGCTTGCGGGCCAGCTCGTCGCGAGCCTGCCACAGCTCACGGACGACGGCGATGCCCTGCCCGCCGCGCACGACGTGCATCCCGCTCGTGCGGCGCCACGGGTCGACGCGGGGCTCGGGGTCCGGGGCGAGGCGGACCGCCTCGAACTCCTGCTCGGCCCACTCGAGCTTGCCGGCCTGCTCCAGCTCCGCGGCCAGCCGGTCACGCAGCTCGACGAGGAACTCCACGTCCAGCGCGGCGTACCGCAGCCAGTCCTCCGGCAGGGGGCGCTGCGACCAGTCGGCGGCCGAGTGCTCCTTGGCGAGCGCGTACCCCAGCTCGTCGGCGATGAGGGCGCTGAGCCCGACCTTGCTCCGGCCGAGCAGCCGACCGGCGAGCTCGGTGTCGAAGATGCGGTCGGGGTGGAGCCCGAGCTCGTGGAAGCCGGGCAGGTCCTGGTTGGCGGCGTGGAGGATCCACTCGGTGCCCTCCAGCGCCTCGTTCAGCCCGCTGAGGTCGCCGAACGGGATCGGGTCGATGAGCACCGTGCCCGCGCCCTCCCGCCGCAGCTGGACGAGGTAGGTGCGCTGCCCGTAGCGGTGCCCGGAGGCGCGCTCGGCGTCGGCGGCGACCGGTCCGGTCCCGGCTGCCAGGGCCTCGGTCGCGGCGTCGAGCCCGTCGGTGGTGGAGACGACGGCCGGTGTGCCGTCACGCGGCTCGGTCACCGGCACGAGGGGCGGCGTGTGCGGAACGTCGGGCTCGGTCATGGGCATCACCGTATGCCCGCGGGTCGGTGCACCGGGCGCGGGCACGCGGAAGCGTGACGAAGACCGCTAACGGCGGGGCGTCAGCGCGGTCACCCCGTCCGGCAGCGGCTCGAGGCCGGCGGCCGAGCAGGCCAGCTCGGTCCACGCGTCCAGGTGCGGTCCGAGGTCGGTGGTGTTCGGCGTCCACGAGGCCCGCACCTCGATCTCCACCTCGCGGCCGCGCAGGGACAGGCCGCCGAAGCTCTCCGACAGCACCCGGGTGACCGTGCCGGACAGCGAGTGGTAGCCGGCGCCGGCCGAGGTGAGCGCGTCGGTGAGCCAGGCCCAGCCCACCTCCCCCAGGAGCGGGTCGGCACCCAGCTCGTCCTCCAGCTGTGCGCGCGCCATGACGATGACGCGGAAGGTACCGTGCCAGGCGCTCTGCCCCGCGGGGTCGTGCAGGACGACGAAGCGCCCGCTGCCCAGGAGCGTCTCCGGATCGGTCGTCGGGTTGATCTCCGCGGTGAGCGCGAGGGCGTAGGGCGCGATCCGCGTCGGCGGGGGCACCTCCTCGAGGTGAACCTCCGGGCGGCGGTGCCGTCCGCGCAGACTGAGCAGCGCCTGCTCGAAGTCGGGCGGAACCTGCGCACCGTCGCTGTTCACGCCCTCAGGCTAGGACGCCCGGCCCGCGGGCGCGGGGTGGCACGCCGATAGACTCACCGCGGCCTGCCCCACCACCCCGAGGAGCCCCCGTGACCGACTTCCGCCCGGTGCTGCTCGGCACCGACCTCGGCGTGTACTCGATCGCGCGGTCCTTCCACGAGGCGTTCGGCGTGCGGTCGGTCGTCGTGTCGAACCAGCTGCGCGGCCCCGTCGACCACTCACGGATCATCGACAACGTCCTCGTCGGGGCGGGCGCGGGCGAGGAGCAGACGGTCGCGGCCCTCCTCGACGTCGCGCGGCGTCACGCCGGCACGCGGCTGCTGCTCGTCGTCAACGCCGAGCACGAGGTCGAGATGCTCGTGCGGCACCGGGAGGTGCTGGAGGAGCACTACGTCGTGCCGTACGCGCCCGGCGACGTCCTCACCGCCGCCGCCGACAAGTCCGTGCTCGCCGACACGTGCCGGCGACTGGGGATCGCCACCCCCGCGACGCAGCCGGTCGACCTGTCCGCGGCCGCCGACGCCGGGTGGGCACCGCCGCGCCTGGACCTCACCTTCCCCGTCGTGCTCAAGCCGGCGGTGAGCGCCGAGCACCTCCTCCTCGCCTTCGAGGGCAAGCGGAAGGTCTACACCGCGGCCGACCAGGCGGAGGCGCAGGACGTCCTGCGCCGCCTGGCGCGGGCGGGGCTGCGCGACGTCGTCCTCGCCCAGGAGCTCATCCCGGGTGACGACACCCAGGGGCGCACCGTCACCTGCTACGTCGACCGCTCCGGTGAGGTGACGCTCATGGCCTCCGGGCAGCTGCTCCTCCAGCTGCACACCCCGACGATGATCGGCAACTCCGCGACGATCCTCACCGAGGCCCAGCCGGAGGTCGAGGAGCAGGCCGCCGCGATCCTGCGCGAGCTGGGCTTCACCGGTTTCGCGAACTTCGACGTCAAGGTCGACCCGCGCGACGGCCGGGCCCACTTCCTCGACCTCAACCCGCGCATCGGGCGGCCCAACTACTACCTCAACGTCGCCGGCCGGAACCCTGCCCGCGCGGTCGTCGCGGACTTCGGAGCGGAGCTCGGCCGCGCCGAGACCCCGTCCGGCCCGCTCTACCGCCCTGAGCAGGACCTGGGGGTGTACTCCTACCTGCCCTGGCAGCTCGTGCGGCGGTACCTGCCCGACCCCGCGCTGCGCCGGCGGGTGGCCCGGGTACACCGGACCCGGCGTTTCACCCACCCGCTGGCCTACCCGCTCGACCGCGACCCGCGCCGGGCCTTCTACCGGCTGGCCTCGACGGTCAACCTCGTGCGCGACTTCCGGCGGTACTACCCGGAGCCGACCCCGACGGGCCTCTGACCCGCGGCCGGCGGCCGGTAGGTCGTCACGGTGACCGCGACCGTCACCCTCACCGGGTCGGGCAGCCGCGCCACCGCGGCGGCGAGCCGGTCAGGGGTCACGTGGTGGGCGCTGGGTCCCATGCGCACCTCGTGCACGACGTCGTCGTGGGTCAGCGCGACCTCGTAGCGCACCGGTTCCTCGGTGAGGGGCGTGAAGGCGGCGAGCTGGCGGGCGAGCCGCTCCTCCTTGTCGGGCGCGACGTCGAGCATGCCGAGCGGCCCGACGAGCTCCCGCAGGTGGTCCGGTGCCGGGGAGACGACGACGAGCCGTCCCTGCGGGTGCAGCACACGCGCGATCTCCGGGGCGTTGCGGGGGCCGAAGACGCTGAGGACGACGGCGGCCGCACCGGTGGCGAGCGGCAGGCGCTGCCAGACGTCGGCCCGCACCGCCGCCATCCGCGGGTGGGCCCGCGCGACGCGTCGGGCGGCGTAGGGGGAGAGGTCGACGTCGAGCCCGACGGCGAGCGGCAGGGCGTCGAGCACGGCCCCGAGGTAGTGGCCGGTGCCGCCGGCGAGGTCGACGACGAGCCGCCCGGCGCCCGCGGCGTACCCGGACGTGACCGCCGCGGTGAGGGCCTCGGCGATCGGCCGGTAGTGGCCCCGGCCGAGGAACTCGGCCCGGGCGGCGACCATGTCGGCCGTGTCACCCTGCCCCGCGCGTGAGCCGCCGGCGAGCAGGGTGAGGTGGCCCTGGCGGGCGATGTCGAAGCCGTGCCCGGCGGCGCAGTGCACGGTGCCGGCCCGCCGCTCGAGCGCTGCGCCGCACACCGGGCAGCGCAGGTACGGCAGGACGAGGTCGAGGCGGTGCGTCTCCATGTCGGGCGCCAGCCTATGGGGCGCGCATGTCGCCATCGACCGTCGCCTAGAGTGAGGCCCGTGCTCATCCTCCTGCCGCCCTCGGAGTCGAAGTCGTCCCGCAGCAGGGGCAAGCCCGCCGACCCGACCGCGCTGAGCTTCCGCGAGCTCGTCGAGCCCCGGCGCACCGTCGCCGCCGAGCTCGCCGCGGTCAGCGCCCGTCCCGATGCGACGAGCGTGCTCGGCGTCAGCCCCAACCTCGCCGACGAGGTGGCCCACAACACCCGGCTCGACACCGCCCCCGCGCTGCCCGTGCGCGACCTGTACACCGGCGTCCTGTACGACGCCCTCGACCTCGCCGGTATGGACAGCGCCGCCCGGCGCCGCGCCGGGCGGCTGCTGCTCGTCGTCTCGGCCCTGCACGGGGCGCTGCGGCTGAGCGACCGGGTCGCCCCGTACCGGCTCTCCATGGGCGTCACCCTGCCGGGCACCGGCCCCCTCGCCCGCTTCTGGCGCCCCCACCTCGAGACGCTGCTGACGACCGCGGCCGGCGACGGCGTCGTCGTGGACTGCCGCTCCAGCACCTACGCCGCCGCCGGTGCACCGCGCGGCGCGGCGGCGGAGCGGTGGGTGCAGGTCCGCGTCCCCGGCGCCAGCCACATGGCCAAGCACACCCGCGGGCTGGTCGCGGGCCACCTGTGCCGCACCGGCGCGCGACCGCGCACCCCGCACGAGCTGGCCGACGCCCTCGCGCCCGCCTTCACCGTCGCCGGGCCGCACGCCCCCGCCCGGACGGGCCGGCCGTGGGTGCTGGACGTCACTGCGGAATAGAACCTCCCGGCACGGGTTGGCCCAGGTGACCGACCCCGGACGAAAGGTGCCCGAATGCCACTGCCGCTCTCGATCCTCGACCTCGCCACCGTCGCGCGGGACCAGACCGTCGCCGAGGCCCTCGCGGGCACCGTCGCGCTGGCCCGGAAGGCCGAGGAGACCGGGTACCGGCGGGTCTGGTACGCCGAGCACCACAACATGCCGGGTATCGCCTCCTCGGCGACCTCCGTCCTCATCGCCCACGTCGCGGCCCACACGAGCACCATCCGGCTCGGAGCCGGCGGCGTCATGCTGCCCAACCACTCCCCGCTGACCATCGCCGAGCAGTACGGAACGCTGGAGACCCTCCACCCCGGCCGCATCGACCTGGGGCTGGGCCGGGCGCCGGGCACCGACCAGAACACCATGCGCGCACTGCGCCGGGACGCCACGTCCGCCGACTCCTTCCCCGAGGACGTCCTCGAGCTCCAGGGCTACCTGCGTGGCGAGTCGCGCATCCCCGGGGTCGACGCCTACCCGGGCAAGGGCACGGACGTGCCGCTGTACATCCTCGGCTCCTCGCTCTTCGGCGCCCGCCTCGCCGCCGTGCTCGGGCTGCCCTACGCGTTCGCCTCGCACTTCGCCCCCGCCGCGCTGCACGAGGCCATCGCGCTGTACCGGCGCGAGTTCCAGCCCTCGGCACAGCTGGACCGGCCCTACGTCATCGCCGCCTACAACGTCCTCGCCGCGGACGACCAGGCCGAAGCCGAGCGGCAGCGGCAGGAGGTCATGCGCAGCCGGGTCGCGCTCATCCTGCGCCCGGGAACGGAGTACACCGACGAGCAGGCCGACGCGCTGCTCCGGTCCCCGCAGGCCGCCCACCTGCACCAGATGATGACCTACAGCGCCGTCGGCACCCCCGACGTCGTCCGCGAGAAGGTCACCGAGTTCGCCGAGCAGACGGGCGCGGACGAGCTCATCATCGCCCACCAGGGGCCGCGCGTGGAGGATCGGCTGCGCTCGGCCGGGCTGCTCGCCGAGGCGTACCTCACCCCCTGACCCCGCCCGTGGCGCACGGGCGCGGCGCCCGTCTCCCCCTAGGCTGGAGGGCGACGTGAAAGGGGATGAGGTGGAGCACAGCATCAGGCTCGTGCCGCTGGAGGACGAGGAGTTCGCGGCCCTCACGGCCGACGTCGACCTGCCGGTCGAGCAGTCCCTCGCCTGGGACGCCTACGACCGTGCGGTCCCCGGTCGCCGGCCGTGGAAGCGGTTCGCGTTCTACGTCGACGACGAGGTCACCGCGGTGCTCGCCCTGACGGAGTACCTGGGCCGTGGCTTCCGGTACCTGTGGGCCAAGCACGGGCCGGTCTGGCTCGTCCCGCCGACGCCCGACCTGGAGCGGATGCTGCGCGAGCGGCTGGTCACCGGCGTGCGCGCCGTCGACCCGCGCCTCGTCTTCGTCCGGCTCCACGCCACCCACTGGGCCGAGGACCTCCACGAGCTGCTCCAGTCGGTGACCTACGACCGCACCGTCGTGGTCGAGCTGGCCGGTCGCAGTGACGAGGACCTGCTCGCCGGGATGAAGAAGCGCGGCCGCCGCGACCTGCGCAAGGGGCTGCGGGAGCAGCCCGTGGAGTGCACCGAGGAGACCGGCATCAGTGCCGCGGACTTCGCCGAGCTGTACGACGTCCTGCGCGAGACCGCGGACCGTGACGGCTTCGGCGTGCACCCGATGAACGTCTACACCGCGATGCTCGACGCGCTCGGTCCGCAGCACGCCCGCCTGTTCGTCGGCCGGTACGCGGGGGAGGTACAGGCCTGGGTCATCGTCACCGTGCACGACGGCGCGGCCACTGCCTACTACGCCGCCAGCACTGCCCGGGGCCGTGCCCACGACGCGCCCACCCAGCTCTACTGGCACATCCTGCGCACCCTGCGCGACGAGGGTGTCAGGACGTTCGACTTCATGGGGATCGGCTCCCCGCTCGCGCCGTCGCTGGAGGCCCTGACCACGATGAAGACCAAGTTCAACCCCGAGGTCACCGAGGTGCCGCCCGCGTGGGACGTGCCCGTGCGCCCGTGGACCTACGCCGCGCTGGTCAAGGCGCTGCACGCCAAGCGCGCCGCGCTCGCCGCGGCCCGGCGCGCCACGACCCAGGCCCGGCGCGTGGCCGGCCGTGAGGAGGGAGCGGCATGAGCAGCCTCCAGCCCGTCGACGACACCACCTACCGGCAGCTCGCCGCCGGGTTCCCGCTGCCCATCGAGCAGGCCCCCGTGTGGGCGCGGTTCGACGCCGTGGTCGAGGGCCGGGAGCACTGGGGCCGCCTCGTCTACCGCGACGACAGCGGGACCCCGGCCGCGGTCGTCTCGTTGACCGCGCAGCGTGGTCCGGGCGGCTTCCGCTACCTGTGGGCGAAGAACGGCCCGGTGTGGTTCGTCGAGCCCACCCCCGAGCGGGAGGCCGACCTGCGCCGGCTCCTGGCCGAGTCCCTGCGCCGGGTCGACCCGCGGCTCGTCTTCGTCCGGCTGCACGCGATGCACGAGGCGCCCGACCTGCGCCCCCTGCTCCAGGGCATCACCTACGACCGCACGGTGATCGTCGACCTCGACCGCAGCCCCGAGGAGATCTTCGCGGCGATGAAGCAGCAGGGCCGGCGCGCGATCCGCAAGGCCCTGAAGGACGAGTCGCTCACCGTCACCGAGGAGACGGGCCTCGACGAGGAGGCCTTCGCCGAGCTCTACGACGTGTTTGTCGAGACGGCGCAGCGAGAGGGTTTCGGCCCCCACCCGGCCCGCCGCTACCTCGACATGCTCCGCACCCTCGGGCCGGAGCACGCCCGGGTCTTCGTCACCCGCCGCGACGGCCGGGTGCTCGCCTGGGCGCTCGTCCTCGTCAACGACGGTGCGGCCGTCTACTCCGTCGGCGCCTCCAACGCCGAGGCCCGCAAGGCCTACGCCGCCGACCTGCTCCACTGGCGGATCATCCAGACGCTCCAGGTGGACGGGGTGCGCAGCTACGACCTCGCGGGTGCGGGTTCGGAGCGCTTCCCGGGGCTGTCCGGCCTCACCCAGTTCAAGACGAAGTTCGAGAAGGAGATCACCGAGGTCGCCCCGGCCTGGGACATGCCGCTGAAGCCCCGCGCCTATGCCGCGCTGGTGCGGGCACTCGCTGCCAAGCGGCGGCTCACCGCCCAGGTGCGGGAGCTGCGGGGGCGCCTCAGCCGATGATCGTGGAGCCGGTGTAGAGGTGGAGCACCGGCACCCCGAGCGCCTCCCGGGCCCGGGAGGCCCAGTCCCGGCGGAAGGTGTCGTCGAGCATCTTCGGCTCGGTGACGACGACGACCTCCGCGGCGGCGAGGTTGCGCACCGCCCGGCTGAGCGCGGGCAGCGGGTCACCCTGGACGACCACCCCGTCGGCGGCGGCGCCCGTCCGCTCCAGGCGGGCGACCGACAGCCGCAGCGCCTCGGTGGCCTCGGCCCGTGCCCGCGACTCGTCCGGATGGCGTTCGGTGACGTCCTCCCACACCTCGCGCAGGTCGAGCATCCCGAGGTGGTTGATGACCTCGACGAGGACGTTGCGGTGCGTCTCCGCCGGCACGAGCACCTGGTACTGGACATCGCGGCCGGCGTAGTGGCCCACGATCTGTCGTACATCGGTGTCCAGCAGCGTGTCCTCGGTCAGCACGATGACGGTCTGCGTCACGGGTCCTCCTCCGGCCGGTGGTGCAGACGCTACGGCTCCGGCCCGCAGGGCGCAGCGCTTCTGCGGTACGGATACGGGGTCAGCGGGCCGGGCCGAGCGTGGCGAGCGAGTCACCACCGGACGACGAGGACGTCGTGCCCGGGCAGGGTGACGACGTTGCGGCGCACGGTCGCCTCGCCCGACCAGCTGAGCAGCACCTCGCGCACCGCACCCCGCAGTGGGACCTCGCGCGGGGTGTCGTCGAGGGTGACGACGACGGCGAGCGCACCCCGGTACATGGTCAGCCAGCCGCCGTCCTCGGCGGCCGTGACCACGGTGTCCGCCCGGATGCCGCTGGCGATGTCGGCCTCCCGGTGGCGCAGCCGGATGACGTCGCGGTACCAGGCATGCAGGCGGCCGTGGCGTTCCTGCTCGCGCTCGGCCCAGTCGAGCTTGCTCGCCAGGAAGGTGCCCCGGTCCTGGGGGTCGGGGACCTCGACCTCCCCGCCGTACACCTCCGCCCAGCCGTGGGAGGCGAACTCTGCGGCGCGCCCCCGGCGGATCGCCTCGGCGAGCTCCGGCTCGGCGTGGTCGGTGAAGTACTGGAACGGGGTGCGCGCCCCCCACTCCTCACCCATGAAGAGCATGGGGGTGTAGGGACCCAGGACGACGAGGGCGGCCGAGACGGCCTGCTGTCCGTCGTCGAGCACCGCGCTGGGGCGGTCGCCCAGCGCCCGGTTGCCGACCTGGTCGTGGTTGGCGGAGAAGACGACGAACCGACGGGCGTCGACCTCGGCGGGCACGGGAGCGCCCCACACCCTGCCGCGGAACTCCGACCACGTGCCGGCGTGGACGAACACCTCCGTCAGGGCCCGACGCAACGTCTGGGTGTCGCCGAAGCTCACGTAGTACCCGTGCCGCTCCCCGGTGAGCCGGGCGTGCAGCGCGTGGTGCACGTCATCGTCCCACTGGGCGGTCATCCCCAGGCCGCCGCGGCGGGTCGGGGTGACCATGCGGGCGTCGTTGAGGTCGGACTCCGCGATGAGCGACAGCGGCCGGCGGACCTTGCGCTCGAGTGCGGCGACGGCGTCGGACAGCTCGGCGAGCAGGTGCCGGGGGGAGTCGTCGATGAGCGCGTGGACCGCGTCGAGCCGCAGGGCGTCGATGTGGAAGTCGCGCAGCCAGCGCAGCGCGTTGTCGATGATGAACCGGCGCACCGGGCCGGCGTCCGGGCCGTCGAGGTTGACCGCCGCACCCCACGGGGTGTGGTGGCGGTCGGTGAAGTAGGGCCCGAACCGGCCCAGGTAGTTGCCGGACGGCCCGAGGTGGTTGTAGACGACGTCGAGGCACACCGCCAGGCCGCGGGCGTGGGCGGCGTCGACGAAGCGCTGGAGCCCGGACGGGCCGCCGTAGGGCTCGTGGACGGCGTAGAGCGCCACGCCGTCGTACCCCCAGCCGCGCTCGCCGGGGAAGGCGGCCACCGGCATGAGCTCGACCATGTCCACGCCGAGGTCGACGAGGTGGTCCAGCCGCTCGACCGCGGCGTCGAAGGTGCCCTCGGGGGTGAAGGTGCCGACGTGCAGCTCGTAGACGACGGCGCCGAGGCTGGACCGGCCGCGCCAGGCGCGGTCGGTCCACTCGAAGGCGCCGGTGTCGAAGACGCGCGAGGGGCCGTGCACCCCCTCCGGCTGCCAGGCGCTGCGCGGGTCGGGCAGCCCCGGCCCACCGTCGACGTGGAGGAGGTAGTCGGTGCCGGGAGCCAGCGGCCCCGGCGTCGCCCACCAGCCCTCACCGCGGGGCAGCAGGTGGACGCGCTCGGTGGGCAGGCTGATCTCCACCCGCTCGGCGGCGGGTGCCCAGACGGTCAGCGGCTCAGGCATCGGCGCGCTCCAGCAGTGCGACGGGTTGGCGGGCCAGCAGGTCGGCGAGCCGGCACGGTCCCCCCGGGTGCTCCGCGCCGGTGAGCAGGTCACGCCAGCCGCCTTCCGGCAGGACGACGGTGTGGTCACCGAAACCGCCGACCGTCTCCAGGCCGCGGGCGAGGCGGGTGACGACCGTGACGGCACGGGGTCCGGTGTCGTCCCCGCGGCTGAAGGCGATGCTGTGGCCGCTGGAGGTGGGCAGCGGGAGGTACTGCACGGTGGCGCCGACGAACGCGGCGGGCTCCCGCCGGCGGAGCCGGAGTGCGGCGGCGGTGAGCGCCAGCTTCGTCTCGTCCAGCGACCCGGGGGCGGCGCCGTCGTCGAGGCGCTGGAGCAGGCGGGACAGCGCGGCGAAGTCGACGGGCTGCCGGTTGTCCGGGTCCACGAGGGAGTTCCGGGTGACCTCCGTGCCCTGGTAGACGTCCGCGACGCCGGTGGTCGTGAGCTGGAGGAGCTTGCTGCCCAGGACGGCGGCGCGCACGGCGCCCGCGGTGAGCCGGTCCCACTCGGTGAGCGCGGCACGGACCTGCGGGTGCTCGAGCAGCGCGGCGGCGTGGTCGAGCAGCTCCGCCTCGCGGACGGTGTCCGGGTCGGTCCACGTGGTCCACGACTTCTGCTCCCGGACCGCCTTGGTGAGGTAGTCGCGCAGCCGCTGCTCCTCGATCGGGCCCTGCGGCGTCCAGGTGCCGACGAGGGTCTGCCACAGGAGGTTCTCGGCCCGCCCGTCGAGGTCGGCGGGGCGGATGTCCGCGGTGGCCTCACGCAGCTGCCGCACCAGCGCGAGCCACTCCTCGGCGTACTCCGACAGGACGCCGATCCGGGCCCGGACGTCCTCCCCGCGCTTGGTGTCGTGGGTGGAGCCCGCGGTCATCGTCGCCGGGTGGGTGGCCAGGGTCTGGCTCGCCCAGGCATGGAGCTCGTCCACCGTGATCCCGAAGCGGCGGGGCGAGCCCCCGACCTCACACAGGCTCACCAGGTGGGTCCAGCGGTAGTAGGCGGTGTCCTCCACCCCCTTGGCCATGACGGCGCCGCAGGTCTGCTGGAAACGCACCACGGCCTCCGCCCGCCGGGTGTCGTGGACCTTGCCGGCGCTGCCGACCTCGTGGCCGAGGAGGAGGTCGACGACGACGTCGAGGGTGTCGTGCCGGTCCTCCTCCAGTGCGGCGCGGGCACGGTCGGCGGCCTCACGCATCACCCGTTCGGCGAGCGGTGGTGCCGGCTCACCGGGCACGACGTAGGCGCGGTAACGGTCGAAGGCGACGACGAGCTCGGTGACGCAGTCCTCCAGCGACCGCGCCGTGTGGTCGCGCAGCCGCACATCCTCGTCGCACAGCTGGCGCAGCAGTGTGGCGAGCCGGTGCACCTCGGCGTACAGCGAGGTGCGCACGACCTGGCGCTTGGACTCGGTGACGAGGTCGGCGAGCTCGCCGCGCGCGTCCCCGGCGATCTCGGTCATCGCGGTACCGAGGGCACCGGAACCGGCGGGGTCGGTGAGGACCTGGTTGACCCGCCAGGCGGCGTCGTAGCCGGTGGTGCCCGCCACCGGCCAGTCGGCGGGGAGCACCTCCTCCCCCTCGAGGATCTTCTCGGCGACGACCCAGGCGCCCCCGGTGGCCTCGTGGAGGCGCTGGAAGTATCCGCGCGGGTCGGCCAGCCCGTCGGGGTGGTCGACCCGCAGGCCGTCGACGTGCCCGGAGTCGATGAGCTCGAGGAGCAGGGCGTGGCTGGCGGCGAAGACCTCCGGGTCCTCCACCCGCAGGGCGGCGAGGGTGTCGACGTCGAAGAAGCGGCGGTAGTTCAGCTCCTCGTCGGCCACCCGCCAGTAGGACAGGCGGTAGAACTGGCGGTCGAGCAGGTCGGTCAGCGGCAGGCTCTCGGTGTTCGGGCGCACCGGGAAGACGTGCTCGTAGTACCGCAGGACCGGCTGCTCACCGAGCTCCGGCTCGGTGGGCACGACCGCCTGCTCCACGTGCAGCTCGCCGGCGGCCAGCACCGCCCCGATGCGCTGCCCGAGCACGGGCATGAGGATGCCCGGCGGGTCGCTGCGGAGGGTCACGTCGAACCACGCGGCGTAGGGGGAGTCGGGCCCGTGCTTGAGCACCGACCACAGCGCGCGGTTGTGCCACACCGGGGTCGGGACGGCCATGTGGTTGGGGACGACGTCGACGACGACGCCCAGCCCGGCCGCGTGCGCCGTCGTGCACAGCCGCTCCAGCCCCTCGCGCCCGCCGAGGACGGTGGAGATGCGGGAGTGGTCGACGACGTCGTAGCCGTGTGTGGAGCCGGGGGCCGCCTGCAGGACGGGGGAGAGGTAGAGGTCGGTGACGCCGAGGCCGGCGAGGTAGGGCACCAGCGCCTCGGCGTCGGCGAAGGTGAGGTCGGGCCCGAGCTGGAGCCGGTAGGTGCTCACCGGCAGGCGGCGTCCCGGGGCGGGCAGATGGGCGGCAGCGGCGCCGGCGCTGTCGGGGCTCATGCGGCCTCCTCCCGGGGGCAGACGAGGATGACGGTGTTGTGCGGGAGGAGCTCGACGGTGTCGCCGGGCACGTACTCGCCGTTGTCGTCCCCGGCCGTGGGGTCGGTGTTGATGGCGGTGCGCCACACGCAGCCGTAGGTGCCGTCGGGCAGCGTGAAGGTCACCGGCTCGGCGGCCGCGTTGAGGAGGATGAGGAGGGACTCGTCGGTGATCCGCTCGCCGCGGGGCCCCGGCTCGGGGATCGCGTCCCCGTTGTAGAAGATCATGATCGAGCGGGCGTGGGACTGTTCCCAGTCCTCGTCCTGCATCGTCTCGCCGCTCGGCTTGAGCCAGGCGATCTCCCCGATCTCCGACTCACCGCCGTGGCCGGGGTCGCCTGCGAAGAAGCGGCGCCGGCGCAGCACCGGGTGCTCGGCCCGGAAGTGGACCATGCGCTGGGTGAAGTCGAGCAGGTGCTCCTGTGTCTCGTCCAGGTCCCAGCTCACCCAGGACAGCTCGTTGTCCTGGCAGTAGACGTTGTTGTTTCCGCGCTGGGTGCGGCCGAGCTCGTCACCGTGGGCGATCATCGGCACGCCCTGGGAGAAGAGCAGCGTGGCCAGGAAGTTGCGGTGCCGGCGCAGCCGCAGGGCCAGCACCTCCGGGTCGTCGGTCTCACCCTCGGCGCCGGAGTTCCACGAGCGGTTGTGGCTCTCGCCGTCGCGGTTGTCCTCCCCGTTGGCCTCGTTGTGCTTCTCGTTGTAGGACACGAGGTCGCGCAGGGTGAAACCGTCGTGCGCGGTGACGAAGTTGATCGAGGCGACCGGCTGGCGCCCGGTGTGGGCGTAGAGGTCGGCCGAGCCGGTGATGCGGGTGGCGAACTCCCCCAGTGTTGCCGGCTCCCCGCGCCAGAAGTCGCGCACGGTGTCCCGGTAGCGGCCGTTCCACTCGGTCCACAGCGGGGGGAAGCCACCGACCTGGTAGCCGCCCTCGCCCAGGTCCCACGGCTCGGCGATGAGCTTGACCTGGGAGATCACCGGGTCCTGCTGGATGATGTCGAAGAAGGCGGAGAGCCGGTCGACCTCGTGCAGCTCGCGGGCGAGCGTGGAGGCCAGGTCGAAACGGAAGCCGTCGACGTGCATCTCGGTGATCCAGTACCGCAGCGAGTCCATGATCATCTGCAGCGTGTGCGGCGAGCGCATGAGCAGGGAGTTGCCGGTGCCCGTCGTGTCGAAGTAGTGCGCCCTGTCGTCCTCGACGAGGCGGTAGTAGGAGGCGTTGTCCAGGCCGCGCAGGGACAGTGTGGGGCCCATGTGGTTGCCCTCGGCGGTGTGGTTGTAGACGACGTCGAGGATGACCTCGATGTTCGCCTCGTGCAGCGCCTTGACCATCGTCTTGAACTCCTGCACCTGCTCACCGCGGCTGCCGAAGGCGGCGTACCCGTTGTGCGGGGCGAAGAAGCCGATGGAGTTGTAGCCCCAGTAGTTGCTCAGCCCCTGCTCCTGCAGGTGCGGGTCGTTGACGAACTGGTGCACCGGCATGAGCTCGATGGCGGTGACGCCCAGGGCGGTGAGGTGGTCGATGACCGCCGGGTCGGCCAGGCCCGCGTAGGTGCCGCGCAGGTTCTCCGGGACCTCGGGGTGCAGCCGGGTGAGCCCCTTGACGTGTGCCTCGTAGATCACCGAGTCGTGGTACTGGTGGCCGGGCGGGTGGTCGTGCCCCCAGTCGAAGAACGGGTTGATCACCACCGAGTGCATGGTGTGCGGCGCGGAGTCCTGGGTGTTGCGCCGGTCCGGCTTGCGCAGGTCGTAGGAGAACAGCGCGGGGTGGCCGTCGATGTTCCCGTCGATGGCCTTGGCGTACGGGTCGAGCAGCAGCTTCGAGGGGTCACAGCGGTGCCCCTCGGCAGGTGCGTAGGGGCCGTGGACGCGGTAGCCGTAGCGCTGCCCGGGCTGCACCTCCCGCAGGTAGCAGTGCCACACGTGCCCGTCGACCTCGGTGAGCTCGATGCGCTCCTCGGTGCCGTCGTCGTCGAGCAGGCACAGCTCCACCCGCTCGGCGACGGAGGAGTACAGCGCGAAGTTCGTGCCGGTGCCGTCGAAGGTGGCACCGAGCGGGTACGGGCGTCCTGGCCATGGTTGCATGCTCGCTAGGTTCTCACTGGTCCGCCGATCGGGCCTGCAGAAGCGAGGGTTCGGCCGAGGAGAAGCGATGATCGATCTCACGCCCGGGTGGCAGGTGGCGCTGGAGGCGGTGGGCTGGGCCGGGTCCGCTGTCGTCGTCTGGTCGATGATGCAGCAGCGCATCCTGCGGCTGCGGCTGTACAACCTCGTCGGCTGCCTGGTGCAGATCCTCTACAACGGCGTGCTCGGGGTGTGGCCGGTCGTGACCCTGAACGTCGTGCTCGCGGCGATCCAGGTGGTCAACCTCCGGCGGCTGCTGCGTGGCCGCGACGACCCGACGAGCTACGCGGTCGCCGAGGTGCCGGCGGACGGCCCGCTCGTGGCCCACCTGCTGGGGGAGCACCGGCAGGACGTCGTGCGGTTCCAGCCCGGCTTCGAGCGCCCGTCGCGGGACGCGGAGGCCTACCTCGTGCTCTCGGGCGACGAGGTCATCGGCTGCGTCGTCGTCCACGACGCCGGAGACGGGGGGCGCAGATCGAGCTCGACTACGTCACCGAGAAGTACCGCGACTTCACCCCGGGCCAGTTCGTACTCCACCGCAGCGGGGTCCTGGCCGCCCGCGGGTACCGGGCCGTGGCGTCGGCCCCGGACACGGTCGACCCCTACTACGGGCAGATCGGCTTCGAGCGGCGGGGGGACCGCTACGTCCTGGAGCTGGGCACCGCCTAGGGGTCAGCCGCCGGGGACGATGCGCTCGAGCAGCTCCTCGAGCAGGGCCGCCTCGTCGGCGCTCAGGGGGGCGAGGGCCTCCTGCTCGAGCCGGGCGAGGTCCGGTCGCAGGGTCTCGTGCACGGCACGGCCCCGGTCGGACAGGTGGACGACCACGCGCCGGCGGTCGGCGGCGTCGACGTTGCGGTAGACGAGGGCCGTCTCGGCGAGCCGGTCGACCACCCGGGTCAGGGTGGGGCCGGTGATCCGGGTGCTCTCACGCAGCTGCCGCATCGGCTGGGGGCCGTCGGCGGCGAGGGACTGCAGCACCCGCCAGGCGTCGTAGCTCAGGCCGTGGGAGCGCAGCACCGCCTCCGCCCGGGTGCGCATCCCGGCGGCGACGTCGTCGAGGAGGTCGACGGCCGTCCTCCTCGTGTCCGTTCTGCCCGTCATCTACCGGTCCGCTCTTCCCAACGCCAGGGTTGGTCGCCATAGTGGACGCACACCCATCGGCACAAGGTATCCCGAAACCCGCTCCCGGGCTCAACGACGCGCGAGGGGGTCAGCGTGAGCGAGCACGGTGTCCGCGTGGGCCTCGTCATCCCGCTCCAGGGGCCCGCCGGCATCTTCGGCCCGTCCTGCGAGGCGGTCGCCGCGACGGCGGTGCGCCGGGTCAACCGGTCGGGGTGGCTCGACGGTCCGATGAGCCTGGAGGTGGTCGACGGCGGGCGCGAGCCCCGGGCCGTGGCGGCGGAGGTGTCCCGGCTCATCGCCGCCGGGCGGATCGACGCCGTCACCGGCTGGCACATCTCCGCCGTGCGCGAGGCCCTGGCCCCGGTCACGGTGGGCCGGGTGCCCTACGCCTACACCTCGATCTACGAGGGCGGGGAGCACCGGCCCGGCGTCTTCTGCACCGGTGAGACACCCGTACGTCAGGTCGCCCCGGCGCTGCGGTGGATGCGGGACGAGCTCGGGGTGCGGCGGTGGTTCGTCGTCGGCGACGACTACGTGTGGCCGCACCGCTCCGTGGCCCGCACCCGGGAGTTCGCCCACGAGCTCGACCTGGAGCTGCGCGGGGTCGCCTACGTCCCACTCGGCACCCGGGACTTCTCCGCCGTGCTCCGCTGCATCGCGGCCAGTGACGCCCAGGGTGTCCTGCTCTTCCTCGTCGGGCAGGACGCCGTGCAATTCAACCGCGCCTTCGCCGCCCGCGGCCTGGACGAGCGGATGGTGCGGCTCAGCCCGCTGCTGGGGGAGAGCGTGCTCCTCGCCAGCGGTGCCGAGAACACGCGCGGGGTGTACTCCAGCGCCGCCTACTTCCGCTCCCTCGCCACCACCGACGCGCTGGAGTTCGGGCAGGACTACGTCGCCGAGCACGGACCGGACGCACCCCCGCTCAACAATGCGGCGGAGTCCTGCTACGAGGGCCTCATGGCGCTCGCCGCCCTCGTCCGGCGCGCCCGCAGCGTCGCCGTGGCGGACATCCTGCGCAGCGCCGAGGGTGCCGGGTACGACGGCCCCCGCGGTGCGATGTCCCTCCGCGGCAACCACGTCCACCAGCGGGTCCACCTCGCCCGCGCCGACGGCTACGACTTCGACGTGCTCGCCACCCTCTAGCTAGCACCCGTCTCCGGCGTGCCGCCCACCCGCCGGCGGCCGGCGCGGCGTGCCCGGCAGCAGCCGGCACCCTTGACAGGAGATTAGTTCCAGTTGAAACTAAACCGACTGGAACTACGTGAGGTGAGCCAATGCCGACCTACACCTTCCGCTGCGATTCCTGCGACGAGTTCACCGCTGTCCTGCCGATGTCCGAACTGCGCCCCACCCGGCCCTGTCCGCGGTGCGCCCGGGAGAGCCGACGCGTCTACGGGGTGGCCCCGGCGCTGCTGAGCACACCCGCCGGCCTGCGCCGCGGCATCGAGGCTGCGGCCGCCAGCGCCGAGTCGCCCCAGGTGGTCCGCTCCATCCCCGCGGGCGCCCCACGGCCCCGGACGCAGCGGTGGAGCCCCTTCACCGGGCCGCGCCCCGTCAACGCCGCACAGCGCGCCCGTGGGCCCTTCCCCTCGCTGCCTCGGTGGTGACCCGTGGGCGCCGTCGGGCTGATCTACGTCGGAGCGGTCCTCTTCGTCAACGGCGTCATGCTCCTCGGCCACGCCACCCCCAGGTCCGTGGCGCCGCTCAACCTCTTCGTGGGGGGACTGCAGGTGCTCACCCCCACCTACCTCATCATCGCCGCCGACGGTGACCCCGGGCAGATCGCGCTCGCCGCCGGGCTCTACTTCTTCGGCTTCACCTACCTGTGGGTGGGCATCAACGGCATCACCGGCTGGCCCAACCACGGTCTGGGCTGGTTCTCGCTCACCGTGACCGTCGGTGCCCTCGTCTTCGCCGTGCACTCCTGGACGGTGGTCGGCGACCGCGCCTTCACCGTCCTGTGGCTGCTGTGGGCCCTGCTGTGGTTCGCCTTCTTCCTCCTCATGGCGCTGGGCAGGGACGAGCTGGGACCCGCCGTCGGTGTCCTCGCGGCCGGGTACGGGGTGCTGACGACGGGTGGCCCGGGCCTCCTGCTCATCGGGGGCTGGTG
The DNA here is from genome assembly GCF_937958535.1 of uncultured Georgenia sp. Classification (GTDB taxonomy): domain Bacteria; phylum Actinomycetota; class Actinomycetes; order Actinomycetales; family Actinomycetaceae; genus Oceanitalea. The sequence goes on from NZ_CALGNQ010000167.1 coordinate 20,626, forward strand.
GGAGGACTCGGCGGGGCTCGCCCTCGGGCTCGCCGTCGCCGGCATCGCCCTCGTGCCCCTCAGCGGACCCCTCGCCCGCGCCCTGCGGGCCAAGCCGAGCCCCCATCGTCGGACGGCCGACTCCGCGGCGTCCGAGTGAACCGAGTGAAAGGAAAACCCATGCCTGAGGTCGTGTTCAGCGTCGACCAGAGCAAGTCCATGCGGGACCAGGCGGTACCGGGCCACAACCGGTGGCACCCGGACATCCCGCCCGCCGTGACGATCAAGCCGGGCACCGACATCCGCGTCGAGTGCAAGGAGTGGACGGACGGCCAGATCGGCAACAACGACTCGGCCAACGACGTCCGGGACGTCGACCTCTCGGTCGCCCACATGCTCTCCGGACCCATCGCCGTCGAAGGGGCCGAGCCGGGCGACCTCCTCGTCGTCGACATCCTCGACCTCGGTCCGGTGCCGCAGACCGTGGGACCCAACTGCGGTGAGGGCTGGGGCTACTCCGGGATCTTCGCCAAGGTCAACGGCGGCGGCTTCCTCACCGACTACTTCCCCGACGCCTACAAGGCGGTGTGGGACTTCCAGGGCCAGCAGTGCACGTCGCGGCACGTGCCGGGGGTGAAGTTCACCGGTATCACCCACCCGGGACTGTTCGGCACCGCGCCCTCGCCGGAGATGCTCGCCCAGTGGAACGCCCGCGAGCGGGCGCTCATCGCCACCGACCCGGACCGCGTCCCGCCGCTCGCGCTGCCGCCGCTGGCCGACGGCGTGCTCGGCGGCACCGCGGAGGGGGACATCCTGGACCGGATCGCCCAGGACGGCGCCCGCACCGTGCCCCCGCGGGAGAACGGCGGCAACCACGACATCAAGAACTTCACCCGGGGCAGCCGCGTCTTCTACCCGGTCCACGTCCCGGGTGGCCTGCTGTCGGGCGGCGACCTCCACTTCAGCCAGGGCGACGGCGAGATCAACTTCTGCGGCGCCATCGAGATGGGTGGGTTCATCGACTTCCACGTCGACCTCATCAAGGGCGGCATGGAGACCTACGGCATCCACCGCAACCCGGTCTTCATCCCGGGCCGGGTGGCACCGCTGTACTCGGAGTTCCTCACGTTCATCGGCATCTCGGTGGACCACCGGGACGACACGAACCTCTACCTCGACGCCACCGAGGCCTACCGCAACGCGTGCCTCAACGCCATCGAGTACCTCAAGAAGTGGGGGTACACCGGTGAACAGGCCTACCTCATCCTCGGCACCGCGCCCGTGGAGGGACGGATCGGCGGCGTCGTCGACATCCCCAACGCCTGCTGCTCGCTGTTCCTGCCGACGGAGATCTTCGACATGGACATCCGGCCCGGCGGCGACGGGCCCACCTACGTCGACCGTGGGCAGGTGGCCGTGACCTCCTGACGGTCCCCACGGCGCGCCAAGGAGAGGGCGGCGCCCACGGACGACGAAGGCCCCTGGCCGGCTACGCCGGTCAGGGGCCTTCGCTGGTGGGCGATACTGGGTTCGAACCAGTGACCTCCTCGGTGTGAACGAGGCGCTCTACCACTGAGCCAATCGCCCGCGAGGTCCGATAATAACGTACCCGCGCGCCGCGCCCAAAACCGCCTCACGGGTCGAGGTCCTCGGCGACGCGGTCGGCGAAGACCTGCTGCATCCGCAGGGTGAGCGGGCCCGGGCGCAGCTCCCGTCCGTCCAGCGCGGCCACCGGGACGATGCCCCGAGTGGCGGACGTCACGGCTGCGTGCTCCGCCGTCCGGAAGTCGTCCAGGGGGATGGTCGCCTCCCGGAGGGGCAGCCCGGCGGCGGTGCCCCACTCCAGGACGAGCTCCCGGGTGACGCCGGGCAGGCAGCCGGAGGAGAGCGGCGGGGTGAGGAGCGCGCCGTCGGTCTCGAGGAAGACGTTGCTCCACGACCCCTCGCACAGCTCGCCGCGGGTGTTGCCCAGCACCGCCTCCTCACCCCCGCGGCTGCGGGCGTACTCCAGGGCGAGCACGTTCTCCGCGTACGACGTCGACTTCACCCCGGCCAGCGGGGAGCGTTCGTTGCGCACCCACGGCACGACGACGACGGCCACGCGGGCGCTGCCGGGCGGTGAGCCGGGAGTGGGGTGGGCGACCTGCTCGGGCTCCGCGGTGACGAGGAGCGTGGGTCGGCCGCCGGTGCGCCCGGGCCCGCCGGCCGAGGCCCCGGCCGTCCACGTGACGCGCAGCCGGCCCGTGCCGCCGTCCAGCCGGGCGGCGAGGTCGAGCGCGGCGCGGGTGATGACGTCGGTCGGCGGCTCGGGCAGCCCGACCCGAGCGGCGGAGCGGCGCAGCCGCGCCAGGTGCCGGCGCAGCGCGAAGGGTCGTCCCGCGACGACGACGCAGGTGTCGAAGACGCCGTCGCCGACGAGCAGCCCACGGTCGAGCGCCGTCACGAGGCGGTCCTGCCCGGACCGGACCTCGCCGTCGAACCACACGAGGGTGCTCATGCCGACAGCCCGTAACCGGTGGAGGCGAGGGAGAGGAGGCGGGCCGCCTTGAGCTCGGTCTCCCGCCACTCGGCCTGCGGGTCACTGCCCCAGGTGATGCCCGCGCCCGTCCCGAAGCGCAGGGTGCCGGCGGCGTCGCCGTCGGAGGGCGGTGTCCACCAGAAGGTCCGTATGCCCACGGCGAGCTCGGCGCGCCCGGCATCGGCGTCGACCCAGCCCACGGCACCGCAGTACGGGCCACGCGGGGTGGGCTCCAGCTCCTCGATGAGCCGGAGCGCGCTCGACTTCGGTGCGCCGCTCACCGAGGCCGGGGGCAGGGTGGCGTCGAGGAGCGCCGTCCAGCCGGCGGGGTCGAGCGGGTGGCGCAGGGCGCCGCGGACCCGGGAGACGAGGTGGACCAGCCCCGGGTGGTGCTCGACCGCACACAGGTCGAGCACGGTGACCGTCCCCGGGCGGCACACCCGCTGCAGGTCGTTACGGACGAGGTCGGTGATCATGACGTTCTCCGCGTGGTCCTTCGCCGCGAGGTCCGCGGCACGGGTGCCGGTGCCCTTGATCGGCCCGGAGGTGACGTGACCGTCCGCCACCGAGAGGAAGAGCTCGGGGGAGGCGGAGACGACCCACACCGGCCGGTGGCCCGACCCGCCGGGCACGTGGACCACCCCGCTGTACGGTGCCGGGTTGCCGGCCGCGAGGTGGCGGGCCAGGGCGGCGGCGTCGGGCTCGTCGTCGTCGGCGGCGCCGAGCGGGGCGCTGAGCACCCGGCACAGGTTGGCCTGGTAGACGTCGCCGTCGCGTACGGCCGCACGGATCCGGTCGACGGCCGCGACGTAGCCGGCCTCGCCGAGGGAGCTGCGCCACGCGGAGGGGGCCGGGCCGCGCCAGCCGGGCTCGCCGTCGAGCGGCGGGGACGTGGTTCTCCTCACAGCGGACGGGTCGGAAACGACGTCCGCGAAGCGCCACCCGGTGACCTGACCCTCGAAGGACGCCACCACCGCCCACCACCCCGAACGGAGCGCCTCGGGGTGTTTTCGCAGGTCAACGGCCTCGACGAGGGTCGAGGCGCGGACTCCCGGGAAGGCGGCGTGGGCCTCGGGACCGCGTCCTGGAGGGGTGGTGCGTGTCACGGCCGCCACGCTAGCGCCCGAGTTGGACTCTTCGCCGCACCCTCGGCTAATGTTGTCCACGCAGCAGGGAGAACACCCCGGTTGCAACGCGGATGTGGCTCAGTTGGTAGAGCATCACCTTGCCAAGGTGAGGGTCGCGGGTTCGAGTC
>NZ_CALGNQ010000168.1 GCF_937958535.1 uncultured Georgenia sp.
GGGAACTGAGCCCTCGGTGGGAAGTGAGCGCTCGGTGGGGGGCGTGGGGCCGGCGGCGGTGTCAGGCATCGGTGGCGGCGGCGAGCCGCTCGGCGGCGTCCATCTCGACGGCGGAGGCGATGACGGCGTCGAGGTCGCCGTCGAGCACCTGGTCCAGGTTGTAGGCCTTGTACCCGGTGCGGTGGTCCGCGATGCGGTTCTCCGGGAAGTTGTAGGTGCGGATGCGCTCGGAGCGGTCGACGGTGCGCACCTGGGAGCGCCGGGTGGCCGAGGCCGCGGCGGCGGCCTCCTCCTGGCGGGCGGCGAGCAGCCGGGCGCGCAGCACCCGCATCGCCGCCTCCCGGTTCTGCAACTGGGACTTCTCGTTCTGCATCGACACGACGATGCCGGTGGGCAGGTGGGTGATCCGCACCGCGGAGTCGGTGGTGTTGACGCTCTGCCCGCCGGGCCCGGAGGAGCGGTAGACGTCGATGCGCAGGTCGTTCTGGTCGATCTCGACCTCGCCCGGGTCGTCCGCCTCGGGCAGCACGAGCACCCCGGCCGCGGAGGTGTGGATGCGGCCCTGGGACTCGGTGACCGGCACCCGCTGGACGCGGTGCACCCCGCCCTCGTACTTCAGGCTGGCCCACACCCCGTCCGCCGGGTCCTCGAGGGTCCCGCGGGACTTCACCGCCACGGCGACGTCCTTGTAGCCGCCGAGGTCGGACTCGGTGGCGCTGAGCACCTGGGTGCTCCAGCCGCGCCGCTCCGCGTAGCGCAGGTACATGCGCAGCAGGTCACCGGCGAAGAGTGCGGACTCCTCCCCGCCCTCCCCGGCCTTGATCTCGAGGATGACGTCGCGGCCGTCGTCCGGGTCGCGCGGGACGAGGACCTCGCGCAGCTGGTCGGCGGCGTCGTCGGCCGCGCGCTGCAGCTCGGGCAGCTCGGCGGCGAAGGACTCGTCCGCCTCGGCGAGCTCGGCGGCTGCCTCGGCGTCGTCGGCGGCGCGCCGCCAGGCCGTGTAGGCGGCCACGACGCGGCCCAGCTCGGCGTAGCGGCGGCCCAGCCGCTTGGCCCGGCCGGCGTCGGCGTGCACGCTGGGGTCGGCGAGGGCGCGCTCGATCTCCGCGTGCTCGGCGAGCATCGGCTCGACGGCTGCGAACTCCTCACTCACGCCGCTTCCTCCTCCGGTCCTGGGCCCCATTGTCGCCGCTCGGCCGCGGGCAGACGACAGCGCCGGTGGGGGAACCCCACCGGCGCTGGACGCGTGCTACTTGCGCTTCCCGTACCGCTGCTCGAAGCGCGCGACACGACCACCGGTGTCGAGGATCTTCTGCTTGCCCGTGTAGAACGGGTGGCAGGCGCTGCAGACGTCAGCGTTGATCCGGCCGTCGGCTGCGGTGGAGCGGGTCTCGAAGGTGTTCCCACAGGTGCACGTCACCGTGGTCGGGACGTACTCGGGGTGGATGCCCTGCTTCATTCGTGTCTCCTTGGTGTGCTTCGCTCCCGGGTCGGCGCGCGGCGCCCGCCGTGAACCGGAAGCCGACGTTCCAGTGTGCCAGAACGCCGCGGTGGGGAAAAACGTTCCCGCCTCAGTCGTTGCCCATCCCGGGTGTGGTCTTCTGCACGGTGAGGAGGAACTCGGCGTTGGACCGCGTCTCGCGCATCTTGCCCAGGAGCAGCTCGATCGCCTGCTGCTGGTCCAGGGCGCCGAGGACGCGGCGGAGCTTCCACACGATCTTCAGCTCCTCGGCGGACAGCAGCAGCTCCTCGCGGCGGGTGCCCGAGGCGTTGACGTCGACCGCGGGGAAGATCCGCCGGTCGGCGAGCTGGCGGGAGAGCCGCAGCTCCATGTTCCCGGTGCCCTTGAACTCCTCGAAGATGACCTCGTCCATCTTCGAGCCGGTCTCCACCAGCGCCGAGGCGACGATGGTCAGCGACCCGCCGTTCTCGATGTTGCGGGCGGCACCGAAGAACCGCTTGGGCGGGTACAGCGCGCTGGCGTCCACGCCACCGGACAGGATGCGACCGGAGGCCGGGGCGGCGAGGTTGTAGGCGCGGGACAGGCGGGTGATGGAGTCGAGGAGCACGACGACGTCCTGGCCCAGCTCGACGAGTCGCTTGGCGCGCTCGATGGCCAGCTCGGCGACGATCGTGTGGTCCGACGCGGGCCGGTCGAAGGTCGAGGCGATGACCTCCCCCTTGACCGTGCGCTCCATGTCGGTGACCTCTTCGGGCCGCTCGTCGACGAGCACCACCATGAGGTGGACCTCGGGGTTGTTCGTCGTGATGGCGTTGGCCATCTGCTGCATGACGATCGTCTTGCCCGCCTTGGGAGGGGCGACGATGAGGCCACGCTGGCCCTTGCCGATCGGGGCGACGAGGTCGATGATCCGCTGGGTGAGGTTCTGCGGCGTCGTCTCCAGCCGCAGGTGCTCCTCCGGGTAGAGCGGGGTGAGCTTGGCGAACTCCGGCCGGGTGCGCATGCGCTCCGGGGGCGCCCCGTTGACCGTGTCGAGGCGGACGAGCGCGTTGAACTTCTGGCGCTGCTGCTCGCCCTCCTGCGGCTGTCGGACGGCACCGGTGACGGCGTCACCGCGGCGCAGGCCGTACTTCTTGACCTGGTTGAGCGAGACGTAGACGTCGTTCGGGCCCGGCAGGTAGCCGCTGGTGCGGACGAAGGCGTAGTTCTCGAGGATGTCGAGGATGCCGGCGACCGGCAGGAGGACGTCGTCCTCGCTCACCTCCGGCTCGTCGTAGGCGGCGAAGTCGTTGCCACCACGCCGCTTGCGGTTGCGGTCGCGGCTGCGGCGCCGGCTGCGGCCGCCGCGGTCGCCACCGTCCTGGTCGACACGGCGCTGGTCGGTGCGCCGGTCGTCGACGCGGTCGTCGGCCTCGTCGCGCGGGGCGGGCAGCTCGATCGCCTCGAGCGACAGGACCGCCCGCTCGCGCTCCTGGCGCTGCCGCTGCGACCGGCCGGTGGGCAGGTCGACGGCGGGCTCGCTCTTCTCGCGCCGGGCCGGCTCGCGCTCCGCGCGGGGCTGGGGGAGGTCGATCTCCGGGCGGGGTTCCGGCAGCTCGATCTCGGGCCGCTCGGCGCGCTCGGTGCGCTGCGGGCGCTCGGCGCGCTCGGTGCGCTGCGGGCGCTCGGTGCGCGGCTCGGGCAGTTCGATGAGCGGCTGCTGGTCGGTCTTCTCCTCGCCGCCCGGCGACGCCTGCTCGGCGGCGGCGGGTGCACCGGCCGGGGCCGAGACGCGGCGCGCCCGGGTCCGGCGCGGGGCCTCCTCGGCGGCGGGTGCCG
>NZ_CALGNQ010000169.1 GCF_937958535.1 uncultured Georgenia sp.
ACGCTGGCCACCGACACCGTCTCCGGGCTGCGCATCCTGCGCGGGATCGGCGGGGAGGACGCCTTCGCCGAGCGCTACCGGGCCCAGTCCCAGCGGGTGCGGCGGGCCGGGGTGCGGGTGGCCGGGCTGTCGTCGGTGCTCGAGGCGCTCCAGGTGCTCCTGCCCGGGCTCTTCGTCGCGTGCGTCGTGTGGCTCGGCGCCCGGCAGGCGCTGAGCGGGCAGATCAGCCCCGGGCAGCTCGTGACGTTCTACGGCTTCACCGCCTACCTGTCCGAGCCGCTGCGCTGGATCACCCAGTTCCTCAGCTTCTTCACCCGGGCGCGGGTGGCGGCACGCAAGATCGTCGGTGTGCTGGCCGTGACCCCGGAGGCGGGGACGCTCGCCGAGTCCGAGGCCGCCGACGAGCTCCCTGACCCGCCGGTGCCGACCTCGCCGGCGCGGCTGGTCGACGAGCTCACCGGGCTGGAGGCCGCCCCCGGCGCCCTCACCGCCGTCGTCACCCCGCGGGCCGGGGAGGGCGAGGCGCTGGCCGTGCGGCTGGGCCGCCTCGACGACCGTGTCCCCGGCACGGTCCGCCTCGACGGTGTGCCGCTGCGGGACCTGCTGCCGGCTCAGGTGCGGCACCGCGTCGTCGTCGCCTCCGCCACGCCGCAGCTGTTCACCGGCACGCTGCGGGAGGCCGTCGACGCCCGGGCCGCCGGGCTGCCGGACGCGGCCCTGCTCCGGGCCCTGCACGTCGCCGACGCCCACGACGTCCTGGAGTCCCTGCCGGAGGGCCTGGACGGGATGGTCACCGAGAAGGGCCGCTCGCTGTCGGGCGGCCAGCGCCAGCGGGTCGCCCTCGCCCGGGCCCTCCTGCTCGAGCCGCAGGTGCTCGTCCTCGTCGAGCCGACCAGCGCCGTCGACGCACACACCGAGGCACGGATCGCCGAGCGGCTGGCGGCCTACCGCCGTGGACGCACCACCGTCGTCCTCACCACCTCCCCGCTCGTCCTGGAGCACGCCGACGAGGTCGTCCTCCTCGACGGCGGCGCGGTCCGGGCCCGGGGCCGGCACCGCGACCTGCTCGCCCGGGCCGCGGCGGGTGAGCCGGGGGCGTTGGCGTACCACGACGTCGTCGGCCGCTCCCTGGCCGCCGCGGAGGTGGGCTGACATGCAGCTGCCCGTGGCCGACAACCGGCGCGTCCGGGCCTTCGCGGCCCGCCTGCTGCGCTCGTACCGGCGCGCGCTGCTCGCCGTCGTCGCCCTGCAGGCGCTGGCCGCCGTCGGGGCGCTCGCCCTGCCGTGGCTGCTCGGCGGGCTCGTCGACGCCGTCCTCGCCGGCACCACGCGTGAGTACGTCGACACCGTCGCCGGTCGGCTGGTCGCGGTCGTCGTGCTCCAGGCGCTGGTCACCCGCTACGCCCAGCGGGGGGCGATGGTGCTCGGTGAGGAGGTCTTCGCCGAGCTGCGCGAGCGGTTCCTCCTCGGGGTGACCCACCTGCCGCTGTCGACCGTGGAGCGGGCGGGCACCGGCGACCTGCTGGGCCGCACGACCAACGACGTCGACCGGGTCCAGTGGGCGGTGCGCTTCGGCATCCCGCGCGTCCTGGTCACCGGGACGACGATCGTGCTGACCTTCGGGGCGGCGTTGCTCGCCGCCCCGCTGGTCGCGCTCGCCATGCTCGTCGGGCTGCCCGTGCTCGTCCTGGCGACCCGCCGCTACCTGCGGCGCTCGGCGCCGGCGTACCGGGCGGAGTCCGCGGCGTACGCGGACCTCAACGGGGTGCTCACCGAGTCGGTGGAGCACGCCGCGACCGTCGACGCCCTGGCCCTGGGGCGTCGCCGCCGGGAGCGGCTCGACGCCGCCGTCGCCGCGGCGTGGGGCCGGGAGAAGGTCACCCTCCGGCTGCGGATGGCGGTGTTCTTCTGGCTCGTCGTCTCCTTCTCGCTGCCGGTGGCGGCCGTCGTGCTGTGGGGCGCCCACCTCGTCGGCAGCGGGCTGGCCACCGTCGGCGCCGTGACCACCGTCGGGCTGTACGTCATCCAGGTGCGCGGGCCGCTGTTCGAGCTGCTCATGTGGGTGGACGAGATCCAGGTCGCCACGGCGAGCCTGGCGCGGATCGTCGGTATCGAGCTCGTCGCCCCCGACCGGCACCCCGGCCCCGCCCGCCCCGCGGCGGAGGACATCCGCGCCCGCGCGGTGCGTTACGCCTACCGGGAGGGCGAGGACGTGCTCCACGGCATCGACCTCACCCTGACGCCCGGCGAGCGGCTGGCGATCGTCGGGCCGTCGGGTGCCGGCAAGTCGACGTTCGGTCGGATGCTCGCCGGCATCCACCCGCCCACCGGGGGCCGGGTGACGGTGGACGGTGTCCCGCTCGTCGACCTCCCGGAGGACGAGCTGCGGCGACACGTCGCGCTCGTCACCCAGGAGCACCATGTGTTCGTCGGGTCGGTGGCGGACAACCTGCGCCTCGCCAAGCAGGACGCCGACGAGGCCGAGCTGCTGCGGGCGCTGGAGGCGGTCGACGCCCACACCTGGGTGGCCGAGCTGCCCGAGGGCATCGACACCGCCGTGGGGTCGGGCGGGGTGCCGCTGACGCCGGCGCAGGCGCAGCAGCTCGCCCTCGCCCGCCTGGTGCTGCTCGACCCGCACACCCTCGTGCTGGACGAGGCGACGGGCCTGCTCGACCCGCGGGCCGCCCGCCACCTGGAGCGGTCGCTGTCCGCGCTGCTCACCGGGCGGACCGTCGTCGCGATCGCACACCGGCTGCACACCGCCCACGACGCCGACCGGGTGGCCGTGATGGACGGCGGCCGGATCACCGAGATCGGCCCGCACCACGAGCTCGTCGCCGCCGGCGGCGACTACGCCGCCCTGTGGGAGTCCTGGCAGCAGGAGTGACCCCTCCACCACACCCCACTTCCCCCCGACAGCCCACTTCCCACCGACAGCCGAGTTCGCACCGACAGCCGAGTTCCCACCGACAGGTGAGTTGTCACCGACCCCTCGCGTCACTCCGAGCGCGTGGGCTGTCAGCGACAGCCCACCCGGCCGGGCGCCCACGCAGAGGATCCTTCGCGGCACAGAGGCAAAGGTCGCGGTCAGCGCGGGGCGATGCGGACGACGGGGAGGCGTTCGACCTGCTCGGCCGACAGCGGTCCCTGGGTGAACAGCGGCTCCAGGCCGAGCGCGCGACCGAGGGAGCGGGCCGCCACCGGGTGCTCCCGGCGGTAGCGCTCGAGGACGGCGACGGACTCCTCCGGCGGAAGGACCTCCGCGCGGGCGTTGCGTCCGGTCCCCCAGCCGGACCACAGGCGCACCCGGGGGTCGGCGTGGATGTTCCGGAGCCACTGTGCGGACCAGCCGTACCCGGACACGACGACGCAGGCGTCGCCGTCGCGTGCGACCGTCTCGAGGACCACGTGGCGCACGAGACCCGAGCGCCTCCCTCGGTGGTCGACCATGACGAGGCGTCCGCCGAAGACGCCGCCGAGGCCGAGCCGGAAGACGCCGATCGGGGCTCGGGCGAGGAGACGCGGGATGCGTCGCGGCGTCGTCGTCATCCTGTCCATGGTGCACAGGCCGGGCACGGTGGGCCAGGGGTGACCACCTGCCGGTGCCGGTCGCGGCCACTCGGCTCTTGGCGGGACGCCGGCTCTCGATGACAACTCACCTGTCGGTGGGAAGTGGGCTCTCGGTGGAGAACTCACCTGTCGGTGGGAAGTGGGCTGTCGGTGGAGAACTCAGCTGTCGGTGGGAACTCGGCTGTCGGTGCGAAGTCAGCTGTCGGTGGGGAGTGGGCTCTCGGCGGGGCGGGACGTCGCCGCGACGATCCTGGCCTCGAGGCGGCGGTCGCGGACGTCGTCGCGCAGCACCTTGACCCAGAACGCGACGGCGAAGAGCGCGAAGGCCCACCACTCGAAGGCGTAGGCCGTGCTCTGCAGGTTGGGGTCGGGCCGGAGCTCCTCGACCGGGGAGGGGGCCGGGCGCAGACCGCCGGGCTGGGCCGGCTCCTCCAGCACGAGGTAGGTGCTGTACATCGGTGTGCCCCACCTCCCGGCGAGCTCACCGACGCTGATGCCGCCGGCGAACCCGTCCGGCAGCCCGCCCTCCCCCGCGGCCTCGGAGCTGCCGAGCATCCCGACGACCTCCTGCCGGCCGGTAGGCGGTGCGGGCGCCGACACCTCGGCCCCGCCTGCCTCCAGCCGGTCGGCGAGCAACCCGTCCTGCGGGAGCCAGCCACGCAGCACCGGCATGATCGCGCCGTCGTGGGGTCCGCCGTCGACCCGCAGGGCGGTGAGGACGAGCACGGCCTCCTGCCCGTCGACGTGACGGCCGGGCACGAGCACCTGCTGGTCGGGGACGAAGTGGCCCTCGACGACCACCCGCCGGCCGAAGTGCTCCACCTCGAAGGTGCGCTGCGGTGCGAGCACCTCGGTGACCGGCACGGCAGGAGCCGCCATGAGCTCCTCCTTGCGCTGCTCCAGCGCCTGCTCCCCCCGCACCCCGGCCCGGTCCCACTGCCAGGCGCCGAGCCGCCCGCACACGACCGCGACGACGACCACGAGGAGCAGCAGCACGAGCATCCGGGGCGTGGTCGCCGCACGCAGCCAGTCGCGGGGGTCGGGACGGGACGTGGGGGGCACGGTCCCAGGGTAGTTCGCCGGGGAGCGGGGACACCGCGTACCGTCCGCCACCCCGACAGCGTCGTGTCGAGGGCGTTCCGGTGGCCGAGCCGCCCGCGGTCGACAAGGCTGGGGCGTGACCATCGACACAGGGAGCCTTCGACATGAGCACCGCCTCCGTCCCCGTCTCCACGCACGGGTGGCGTCGCCGCAGCCGCCCCACCCCGGACGACGCCACGATCCAGCGCATCGACGCGTGGTGGCGCGCCGCCAACTACCTCTCCGTCGGGCAGATCTACCTGCTCGACAACCCGCTGCTGCGCGAGCCGCTGCGCCCGGAGCACATCAAGCCGCGGCTCCTCGGGCACTGGGGCACGACACCCGGCCTGAACTTCATCTCCGCCCACGCCAACCGGGTGATCCGGGAGCGCGAGCAGTCCGCGATCTACATCGCCGGCCCCGGCCACGGCGGCCCCGGTCCGGTCGCCAACGGCTACCTCGAGGGCACCTGGTCCGAGATCTACTCCGACGTCACCCAGGACACCGAGGGGCTGCGGCGGCTGTTCCGGCAGTTCTCCTTCCCCGGCGGCATCCCCTCCCACGTCGCCCCCGAGGTCCCCGGGTCCATCCACGAGGGCGGTGAGCTGGGCTACTCCCTGTCCCACGCCTACGGCGCGGCCTTCGACAACCCCGACCTCCTCGTCCTCGCCGTCGTCGGCGACGGCGAGGCGGAGACCGGCCCGTTGGCCGCCAGCTGGCACGGCAACAAGTTCGTCAACCCGAGGACCGACGGGGTCGTGCTGCCGATCCTGCACCTCAACGGCTACAAGATCGCCAACCCCACGGTGCTGGCCCGCATCGGGGAGGACGAGCTCACCGACCTCATGCGCGGGTACGGCCACCACCCCTACGTCTTCACCGCCGGGTTCGACGACGAGGACCCGCTCTCGGTCCATGCCCGGTTCGCCGCCCTGCTCGACGACGTGCTCGACGAGATCGCCGAGATCAAGGAACGGGCCGCCGGACTGGACGCCGAGGAGGTCGAGCGGCCCCGCTGGCCGATGATCGTCCTGCGCACCCCGAAGGGCTGGACCGGGCCCAGGGAGATCGACGGACAGCAGACCGAGGGCTCCTGGCGCTCCCACCAGGTCCCCCTCGCCAGCGCCCGCGACACCCCCGAGCACATGCAGGTGCTGGAGGACTGGCTGCGCAGCTACCGGCCCGAGGAGCTCTTCGACGACACCGGCCGCCTGGTGGAGGACGTCGCCTCGCTCGCCCCGGAGGGTCCCCTGCGGCTCAGTGACAACCCGCACGCCAACGGGGGTCTGCTGCTGCGCGACCTGCGGCTGCCGGACGTGCGGGACTTCGCCGTCGACGTCCCCGTGCCCGGCGCGTCGGTCACCGAGTCCACCCGCGAGCTGGGCCGGTGGCTCACCGAGGTCATGCGGCTCAACCCGGGCAACTTCCGGCTCTTCGGGCCCGACGAAGTGGCCTCCAACCGGCTCCAGGCGGTGTACGAGGTCACCGCCAAGCAGTGGAACGCCGACCTCCTGGAGCACGACCGCCAGGAGCACCTGGCCCGCGCCGGGCGCGTCGTGGAGCTGCTCTCCGAACACCAGTGCCAGGGCTGGCTCGAGGGCTACCTCCTCACCGGACGGCACGGGCTGTTCACGTCCTACGAGGCGTTCATCCACATCGTCGACTCGATGGTCAACCAGCACCTCAAGTGGCTCAAGGTCACCGACGAGCTG
>NZ_CALGNQ010000170.1 GCF_937958535.1 uncultured Georgenia sp.
CCACCGACAGCACACGTCCCACCGACAGCCCCCTTCCCGGCACACCGGGCCGGGGAAGCGGGCGTGATCGTGCGCCCCTGTCGCCCTGCGGTGGGCTCTGCCACACTTGGACGGTGCCCGAGCTCCCCGAGGTCCACGCGCTGGTGCACGCGCTCGACACGCGCACCTCGGGCCGGGTGGTGCGCGCCGTCCACGTGACGTCCTTCCCGGCGCTGAAGACCTACGACCCGCCGCCGACGGCGCTCGTGGGCAGCACGGTCACCGGCGTCCACCGTCACGGGAAGTGGCTCGACGTCGCCACCGACGGCCCGGCCGGTGAGCTCCACCTGGTCTTCCACCTGGCCCGGGCGGGGTGGGTGCGCTGGTACGACTCCGCCCCGGCGGGGGCGCCGCGGGGCGGGAGGTCGGGGCCGGCGGCCCGCGTCGTCCTCGACGAAGGAGCGTTCGACCTCACCGAGGCGGGGACGAAGAAGAGCCTGGCGATCCACGTCGTCCACCGGCCGAACGACGTCGAGCGGATCGCCACGCTCGGGGTGGAGCCGCTCTCCGCCGCGTTCACCCGGGAGCTCCTCGACGAGCTGCTCGACTCCCGCAACCAGCAGGTCAAGGGGCTGCTGCGGGACCAGGGGGTGATCGCCGGGATCGGCAACGCCTACTCCGACGAGATCCTCCACGCCGCGAGGCTCAGCCCCTTCGCGCTGACCCGCAGCCTCGACACCGCGGCCCGGGACCGGCTCTACGCGAGCGTGGGCACGGTGCTCACCGCCGCCGTGCAGGCCGCGACCGGCAAGGACGCGGCCGAGCTCAAGGACGTCAAGCGGTCGGGGATGGCGGTGCACGGCCGCACCGGTGAGCCGTGCCCGGTGTGCGGGGACGTCGTCGCCGAGGTCTCCTTCGCCGACTCCTCCCTCCAGTACTGCCCCACCTGTCAGACCGGCGGGAAGCGGCTGGCCGACCGGCGCATGTCCCGGCTGCTGCGCTGAGCGGCGGCCTCCCACGCTGCCGGTCGGTCAGAGGCTGACGGTCCGTCCCTCGCGGGCGGCGGTGAGGATGGCTTCGACGACGGTGAGGGTGTGGACGCCCTCGGCCATGGTGACGATGCCGCTGGGGTCGGTGCCCAGGACGGCGTCACGGAAGCGTTCCTGCTCCACCGCCAGGGGTTCGCGCTTGGGCAGGGCGTAGCGGATGACGTCGCCCTCGGTGACACCACGGAAGTGGGCCACCCGGTCCCAGGTGGTGGGCACGGTGCCGTTGGCGTAGAAGGTCAGGTCCCCGGTCATGGTGTCGGCGACGAAGGCGCCGCGCTCCCCGGTGACGACGGTGGTGCGCTCCTTCATCGGGGAGAGCCAGTTGACCACGTGGTTGACGATCACCCCGGACTCCAGGGTGCCGGTGACGGACACCAGGTCCTCGTGCTCGCGGCCCGAGCGGTAGGCCACCTGGGCGGCCACCTGCCGGTAGGGGCTGCCGGCGATGAAGGCCGCCAGGTCCACGTCGTGGGTGGCCAGGTCCTTGACCACCCCCACGTCGGAGATGCGGGCCGGGAAGGGCCCCTGCCGGCGGGTCTGGATCTGGTACACCTGGCCCAGCTCCCCGGCCGCCAGCCGGCGCCGCAGCTCCAGGATGGCCGGGTTGCACCGCTCCACGTACCCCACCGCCCCGACCAGGCCGGCCTCCTCGAACGCGGCCGCCACCCGCCGCCCGGCCTCCACCGAGTGCGCGATGGGCTTCTCGATCATCGTGTGCACCCCGGCCCGGGCCAGCGCCAGCCCCACCGCCTCGTGGTGCACCGTGGGCACCGCCACCATCGCCGCCTCGATCCCGGCCGCGACCAGCGCCTCCACGTCCGGCAGCACCGGCAGCCCCCCGGCCACCCCGTGCACGTCCCCGGCCGGGTCGGCCACCGCGACCAGCTCCACCCCCTCGGTCTGGCGGATCACCCGCGCGTGGTGCCGGCCCATCGCCCCCAGCCCGATCAGCCCCATCCGCAGCGCCATCAGGCCCCCGCCCCGGCCACCGCGTTCACCGCGGCCACCACCCGCTCACGGTCCTCCTGCGTCAACGCCGGGTGCACCGGCAGGGAGATCACCTCACCGGCCGCCCGGTCGGTCTCGGGCAGCTCGGCCCGTGCGTAGGGCGCCAGCGACGCCAACCGGTGGGCGGGGGTGGGGTAGTACACCCCGGTGCCCACCCCGTGCTCCTCACGCAGCGCGGCCACCATCCGGTCCCGCTCCCCCGCCTCCACCCGCACCGTGTACTGGTGGTAGACGTGCACCGCACCCGGCGCCACCGGCGGGGTCACCACCCCACGCAGCTCGGCGTCGTAGAACGCCGCCGTGGCCTGCCGCTGCGCGGTCCACCCGGCCAGCTTGCCCAACTGCACCCGTCCGATCGCCGCGTGCAGGTCGGTCATCCGCACGTTCAGCCCCACCACCTCGTTCGCGTACTGCCGCTCCATCCCCTGGTTGCGCAGCAGCCGCACCATCCGGGCCACCTCCTCGTCGGCACAGGCCACCATCCCGCCCTCACCGGAGGTCATGTTCTTCGTCGGATACAGCGAGAACATCGCAAACCGGCCCCACGTCCCCACCCGACGCCCCTCCAGGCTCGCCCCGTGCGCCTGGGCGGCGTCCTCGTAGATCTCCAGCCCGTGCCGCTCGGCCACCTCACCGATCGCCGCCATGTCCGCCGGGTGCCCGTACAGGTGCACCGGCATCACCCCACGGGTCCGCCCGGTGATCGCCGACCGCACCGACTCCGCGTCCAGACAGAACGACCCCGGCTCGATGTCGGCGAACACCGGCTTCGCCCCGGTCAACGCCACCGCGTTCGCCGTCGCCGCGAACGTGAAGGACGGCACGATCACCTCGTCCCCCGGTCCCACCCCGCACGCCAGCAGCCCCACGTGCAGCCCCGCCGTGCCCGAGCTCACCGCCTGACAACGCCGGCCCCCCAGCAGCTGCGCCGAGAACTCCTCCTCGAACGCCGCCACCTGCGGCCCCTGCGCCACCATCCCCGACCGCAGCACCTCATCGACCGCAGCCCGCTCCTCCTCACCGAACAACGGCTTGGCGGCGGGGATCAGGGGGCGGGTCATCGGTGCACCTCTCGTAGCGCGTCGTCGTGGACCTCGTAGCGGCGGCCGGTGGCCGGGCAGACGAGCTGGTCGCCGTCGGGCTCGAGCCGGCGCCCGGCGTGGCCGACCCAGCCGACCTGGCGGGCGGGCACCCCCGCCACCAGCGCGTGGGCGGGGACGTCGCGGGTGACGACGGCACCGGCCGCGACGGTGGCCCACTCCCCGATCCTCACCGGGGCGACGCACACGGCGCGGGCTCCGATGGCGGCGCCGGTGCCGACGGTGACGCCGACCGGCTCCCAGTCGTCGGCGGACTTCAGCGACCCGTCGGGGTTGATGGCGCGCGGGTGGGTGTCGTTGGTCAGCACGGCGGCGGGTCCGACGAAGACGCCGTCGGCAAGCTCGGCGGGCTCGTAGACGAGGGCGTAGTTCTGCACCTTGCAGTTGCGGCCCAGCCGCACGCCGGTGCCGATGTAGGCGCCG
>NZ_CALGNQ010000171.1 GCF_937958535.1 uncultured Georgenia sp.
GCTGGACGGAGCCGAGCGCGTCGCGGTGCAGCACCCGCCCCTCGAAGAGCCAGGTCACCGTCTGCAGCCCGGTGTGCGGGTGCGGCGCGACGTCCATCCCGCCGGTGGCCGAGACGTCGTCCGGACCGTAGTGGTCGGCGAAGCAGAAGGCGCCGATGAGGGAGCGCTGCTTGGACGGCAGGGTGCGCCGCACCGTCATCGCCCGTGGTCCGCCGAGCGGCACGTCGCGCGGCTCGATGAGCTCCACGGGTGTCTGCGGCCCCGCGACGCACACCTGCTCCTGCGGCCGCACCTCGAGGTTGGTCATGCCGCCAGGGTAGGTCCGCCCGCGTCCCCCGACATGTCGACGCCGTCCCGAGCGCGCCCTCCAACGCGCTCGGGACGGCGTCCTCGGCGTTCTTAGAACGCCAGCTCGTGGTCGGCCACGGCGACGACGCTCCAGGTGCGTCCCTCGGCGTCGCTCAGCTCGTAGGCCGGCAGCAGCAGGACGCTCCCGTCGTCCTGGTGCTGGGTGGTCAGCGCCGGCTCGGCGGCGACGATGGTCACGTCGGTCACCGGCCAGGCGATGGCGTCGCCGGGAGCCGGGGGCGCGGCGGGTGGGTCGTCCCAGCTCCGGGTGGGCCTGTCGAGGTCGAGCACCGCGATGCCGTCCCGCCACACCGGGCTCGCGCCGAAGCGCGGGTCGTTCAGCCGGTCGACGGCCGCGGCCGGGCTGACGAGGTCGTACTGGCCCAGGCTGACGAGCGGGGCGAGCGGGCCGCTGAAGGACATGACCTGCCCGTCGACGACCTCGGCGTACCACGAGTGCCCGGTCCGCTCCCCCTCGACGACCTGGTGGGCGACGGCGGCCGTCACCGCGCTGCCCGACCAGTGGCTCTGGATCTCGTACTGCGCGCCGTCCGGGTCGAGGCCGAGCTCCTGGAGCGTGGTGTGGAGCGCGGCGGTGGCGTCGTCCGTCGCGGGGTCGGCGACTGTTGTGGGCTCCTCCGGCGGGGCCGGCAGGGCCACTCCGGGCTCGACGGCCGCCGCGGCGTCCTCCGGGGCGCTCCCCTCCTCCGCGGGAGCGTCCGCGTCCTCGGGGACCGGCTCGGGGACGGCGTCCTCACCCGGGCTGCCGGCCGACCCACCGCCCTCGGGGACCACGTCATCCATGGGCTCGGGCATGGGCATGGGCGAGATGCGGTCGAGGTCGGCGTAGAGCGCGGGGTCGTTGTAGTGGAGCATGGCCGTGCCGTCCGTCGTCAGGTGGACGGTCGGTCCGCTGCCGTCGGACGGGCCGACCACCCAGCCGCCCTCCTTGCGGGGCTCGCCCGCGACGCCGAAGACCTCCGCCGCGCGGGCCGCCGTCTCGGCGGTGACCGTGGCGGCACCGTCGAAGGCCCACGCGGTCCCGGTACCTGCCTCGCCGCTCAGCCCCTGGGCGGTGAAGGTCGTGCGCCCGGCCCCTGTGCCGGGGTAGATCGCCATGTCCGTCGCGGCCATCGACTCGGCGGTCGCGCTGCCGCCCCGCATGGCGATGGCCGGCGCCTCGCCCTCCACCCTGACGTCGGCCTGGGTCTGGGGCGGGTCGTCGCCGGCCCGGCCCAGACCGTACCCGGCGGCGCCGCCGAGGACGACGGCACCCGCCGCCACCGCAGCGACAGCGGCCCACCGGGGGGCGCGTCGCTCCCGCCGGGCGGCAAGCTCGTCACCCCGCCGCTGCGCGGTGAGCTCGGCGAGCCGGTCGGCGTCCGGCCGCGCGCCGGCCGCCGGGTCGGCGGCCCTCATCCGCTCCACTGCCTCGTCCTCGTCCATCGCTGCCTCCTCGGTCTCCTGCCTATCCTGTGTCGCGACGAGGGCGGTTCTTGCACCGGGCGCCCCGCCGACGCTGGCAGGCTGGTCCCATGCCCACTGCGCTGCACTCCTCCGCCCTGGCCGTGCTCGAGCAGTGGGTGGCGCCCTCACCGGAGCAGGCGCGGCTGCGCGAACGCTACGTCCGCCACCTGCGGGCCGAGCCGCGCGGCGTGCTGCGCGACTGCTACCCCGACCACCTCACGGCGAGCACGCTCGTCGTCTCCGCCGACCGGCGCAGCGTGCTGCTGACCCTGCACCGCAAGGCGGGGCGCTGGTTCCAGCTCGGCGGCCACGTCGAGCCGGGCGACCCGTCGCTGCCCGCCGCGGCGCTGCGGGAGGCGAGGGAGGAGTCCGGTATCGCCGGCCTGGAGCTCGACCCGGTGCCGGTGCAGCTGAGCGCCCACGCGGTACCGTTCTGCGACCCGCGCGGCGGGGTGAGGCACCTGGACGTGCGCTTCGTCGCCACCGCCCCGGCGGACGCCGTGCACGCGGTGTCCGCCGAGTCCCTCGATGTCGCGTGGTGGCCGGTGGACGCGCTGCCCCACCCGGACCCCGACGTGCTCGAGCTGGTCGCCCTCGCCGGCCGGCGCCTCGGCACACCGCCAGGCCGGCGCGGGCGCCCGGTCAGTTGAGGTGGGCCAGCGCCAGCGCGGGCCGGTCGGTGATGAGACCCTCGATCCCGACGTCGATGAGCCGCCGCATGGACCGCGTCGAGTTCGCCGTCCACACGAACCGCTCGAGCCCTGCCTCCTGGGTGCGGGCGAGGCGGCGGCGCGTCGCCGTCTGCACCGCGTAGGCGACGAACGCCGCCCCGGTCGGTGCCTGGCCGCGGCGTGAGCGGGTGATCCAGCCGGCCGGCAGGTGGGGGAAGCGCTGGGCCGCGGAGCTCACGCTGGCGGCGTCGAAGGACTGGAGCCGGGTGCCGGCCGGAGCGCCCTGCAGGGCGGCGACGACGTCGGCCACGACGTCCCCGTGCTCGTCGCCCCGCACCTTGAGCTCGACGACGATCGGCATGTCGAGCTCGCGGGCCCGGGCCACGAAGTCGCTGAGCGTGGGGACGGTCGCCCGGTGGGTGCCCTGGCGCAGGGTCGCGCCGGTCAGCTCGCGGGTCGACAGCTGTGCCACGCGGTCCGGACGGCCACCGAGGCGGCGCAGGTCGGGGTCGTGGAAGACGACGATGCCGCCGTCACCGGCCTGCTGGACGTCGATCTCGACGGCGTGCGCACCGATCCCGGCAGCCGACTCGAGCGCCTCGATGGTGTTCTCGACCGCGTGTCCGGCACCGCCCCGGTGGGCGACGACAGTGGTGCGGCCGCTCATGCGCTCACCGCCCGGAGGTGGAGGTGGGTGGAGGAGGATGACTGTTCGCCCGCCGGCGACCAGGGGGTCATGGCGACGACTATAGGGCGCTCGGGCCCCACAGCACATCAGCCCGCAGGGGTCGCCTGCGTCACATCTTCTCCTCCGGCCAGGCGGCGGCCAGCCGGGCCCGCGCGCGCGACAGGGCGGCGTCCGCCCCGCCCCGGGAGATGCCGAGGACGGCGGCCAGCTCGGCCCCGCCCAGCCCCTCCCAGGCATGGAGCACGAGGATCTGCCGGTCCCGCTCGCTGAGCGCGGCCAGGGCGGTGCGGACGTCGTCGTCGGTGACGGCGGCGAGGGCCGGGTCGCCGGTGGGGTCGGCGTCGTCGGGCACCTGCTCGAGCGGGACGGGCAGCTGCTTGCGGCGATGGTTGGCGAGGACGAAGCCGGCGGTGCGGTAGAGCCAGGGCAGCTCGGCGTCGGCGGGGACGTCGGACCGGCGACGCCAGGCGGTGGCGAGCACCTCGGCGGTGAGGTCCTCGGCGTCGTCGCCCGGTGTCCGCCGTACGAAGTAGCGGTACACCGCGGTCGCGTGGTCCCGGTACAGCCTCTCGAACCACGCGTCGTCGCGCACGGCACCCCTCTCCTCGACAGTGCGGTGGGCAGTCCCCACCGTCCTGCCTGTGTCCGGCAGCGCCCCGATCTTGCACCACCGCCGGCGGGACGTCGGCCACGACACGAGGAGGCGCCCCGCGGGAGTCCCGCGGGGCGCCGGTACGGTCCTGCTGTTCGGGCTACTTGAAGGCGTCCTTGACGTTCTCCGCCGCCTGCTTGAGGCTGCCCTTCGCCCGGTCCTTACGGCCCTCGGCCTGGAGATCCTCGTTGTCGGTCGCGTCGCCGACGGTCTCCTTGATCTTCCCGGTCGTCTTCTCGGCCGTGTTCTCGATCTTGTCGTCGGTTCCCATGCGACTCCCTTCTCGGTGGACCCGGCAACGGTAAGCACGTCCGAGGCCGGCCGCACGGCGAGCGACATTCCCCTTGTCTCACATGGTGGACGGAGGTAACAATGAGTCATGTTCGAAGAGGCACAGCTGTACGCACCCGTCACCGACCGGCCGGACGGCACCGTCGAGGTCCACCTGACCCCCGACCATCCCGGCGCCGACGACCCGGAGTACCGCCGCCGGCGCGAGGAGATCGCTGCGCCCGCCCACCGGTGGCGCCCGGGTGACCCGATCCCGGTCGTCGAGTACACCGACGAGGAGAACGAGATCTGGGCCCGGGTGTCCCGCGAGCTCGCCCCGAAGCACGAGCGGCTCGCCGTCCGCGCCTTCCTCGAGGGCAAGGAGGCCCTCGGCCTGCCGACCGACCGCGTCCCCCAGCTGGAGGAGGTGAGCGCCGGGCTCATGCCGCTCAGCGGCTTCCGGCTCCACCCGGCCGCCGGGCTCGTGCCGCTGGACGTGTTCTACGGCTCGCTCGGCGACGGCGTCTTCCACTCCACGCAGTACCTGCGGCACAGGTCGCAGCCGCTCTACACCCCGGAGCCCGACATCATCCACGAGATCATCGGTCACGGGAACCTGCTCGCCCACCCCGGGATCGCCGAGGTCAAGCGCCAGGCCGGGAAGGCGGCACAGCGCTGCGAGACGGAGGAGGGACTGCAGTACGTCGCCGACGTCTTCTGGTTCACCATCGAGTTCGGGGTGATGTGGGAGCACGGCGAGCTGCGTGCCTACGGTGCCGGGCTGCTGTCGTCCTACGGCGAGATCGAGGAGTTCCGCGGTGCTGACATCCGGCCGGTCGACTTCCACCAGATGGCCACCCTCGCCTACGACATCTCGCACTACCAGCCGGTGCTCTTCGCCTGCGACGGCATGAACGAGCTCACCGACCGGGTGGGGGGCTTCTTCGCCGACTTCGACGACGAGACCCCGGCCCGGCTGGCTGCCGAGGCGGCAGCGGTCTGAGGTCCGCCCGACACCTCGCCCCGCCGGCTCAGGACCGG
>NZ_CALGNQ010000172.1 GCF_937958535.1 uncultured Georgenia sp.
GAGAGAAGAGTTAGCGGAGGACATGGCGAAGAAGGACGGCGTCATCGAGATCGAGGGCAGCGTGATCGAAGCGCTGCCGAACGCGATGTTCCGGGTGGAGCTGAGCAACGGACACAAGGTGCTCGCGCACATCTCCGGAAAGATGCGTCAGAACTACATCCGGATCCTCCCGGAGGACCGGGTCGTCGTCGAGCTGAGCCCGTACGACCTCACCCGGGGTCGCATCGTCTACCGCTACAAGTAACCCACCCGACAATCGCCGCCGCGGCACCGTGCCGAGCGGCGGCGGAGGAATGCAATGAAGGTCAAGCCCAGCGTCAAGAAGATCTGCGACAACTGCAAGGTCATCCGTCGGCACGGCCGCGTCATGGTGATCTGCAGCAACGTCCGCCACAAGCAGCGTCAGGGCTGACCTGACGACGGCGGCGACCTGCCGCCAACCGCTCCGTCAGCACCCAGGTGCAACCCCCGGTTCGGAGGCCGGGGCCCGCCCCGCTCGGGCGGGACGGCGGAGCGGAGGACCTCCGAGCAGCATGAGGAGCACAAGTTGGCACGACTCGTCGGCGTCGACCTCCCCCGCGAGAAGCGGCTCGAGGTGGCGCTCACCTACATCTACGGCATCGGGCGGACCCGCGCGAAGCAGGCGCTCGAGGCCACGGGCGTGAGCCCGGACCTGCGCGTCAAGGACATGACCGACAGCGACCTCGTCGCTCTTCGTGACTACATCGAGGGCAACTTCAAGGTCGAGGGTGACCTCCGCCGCGAGGTCCAGGCCGACATCCGCCGCAAGGTCGAGATCGGCTCCTACCAGGGCCTGCGTCACCGCCGCGGACTGCCCGTCCGCGGACAGCGCACCAAGACCAACGCCCGCACCCGCAAGGGCCCCAAGCGCACGGTGGCCGGCAAGAAGAAGGCCCGCTAAGTAGTCCGGTCGCACGTCCCGGCGCCCCGCGCCACGTGCCCCGGTCCGACGACCAGGAGAGAAGCACCACATGCCCCCCAAGTCCCGCCAGGCCACCTCTGCGGCCCGCAAGCCGCGCCGGAGCCAGCGCAAGAACGTCACGCACGGTCACGCTCACATCAAGAGCACGTTCAACAACACGATCGTCACCCTCACCGACCCGAACGGCGCCGTCATCAGCTGGGCCTCCTCGGGCCAGGTCGGCTTCAAGGGCTCGCGCAAGTCGACGCCCTTCGCTGCCCAGATGGCTGCCGAGGCCGCGGCCCGCCGCGCCCAGGAGCACGGCATGAAGAAGGTCGACGTCTTCGTCAAGGGCCCCGGCTCCGGCCGGGAGACCGCGATCCGCTCCCTCCAGGCCGCCGGCCTCGAGGTGGGCTCGATCCAGGACGTCACCCCCCAGGCCC
Source organism: uncultured Georgenia sp. (assembly GCF_937958535.1). Lineage (GTDB taxonomy): Bacteria > Actinomycetota > Actinomycetes > Actinomycetales > Actinomycetaceae > Oceanitalea. Next base: position 1,366 of record NZ_CALGNQ010000172.1, read on the forward strand.
ACAACGGCTGCCGCCCCCCGAAGCGTCGCCGCGTCTGAGTACTCCGTCGTGCGCCGTCCTGCGGGGCGGCGCACGGCACGAGGTGCCGGCACCTCATCCCCGCCCGGTGGTCGGACCGATGACCCCGGGTGCCCTGCACGGCGTCATATAGCGGTCGCCTGCTGAAAGGAACACATCGTGCTCATCGCACAGCGTCCAGTCCTGACCGAAGAGGTCCTCACCCCGCAGCGCTCCCGGTTCGTCCTCGAGCCGCTGGAGCCCGGGTTCGGCTACACCCTCGGCAACTCCCTGCGTCGCACCCTCCTGTCCTCCATCCCGGGTGCCGCCGTCACGAGCATCCGGATCGACGGTGTCCTCCACGAGTTCTCCACCGTCCCGGGGGTCAAGGAGGACGTCACCGAGCTCATCCTCAACATCAAGGACATCGTCGTCTCCTCGGAGCACGACGAGCCGGTCGTCATGTACCTGCGCAAGCAGGGCCCGGGCGTCGTCACCGCCGGTGACATCACCCCGCCGGCGGGTGTCGAGGTCCACAACCCCGACCTGCACCTCGCGACGATCAACGCCAAGGGCAAGCTCGAGATCGAGCTCACGGTCGAGCGGGGCCGCGGCTACGTCTCCGCAGCCCAGAACAAGAGCTTCGACTCGGAGATCGGCCGCATCCCGGTCGACTCGATCTACTCGCCGGTCCTCAAGGTGACCTACAAGGTCGAGGCCACCCGTGTCGAGCAGCGCACCGACTTCGACAAGCTCATCGTGGACGTCGAGACGAAGAACTCGATGAGCCCGCGGGACGCGCTGGCCTCCGCCGGCAAGACCCTGGTCGAGCTCTTCGGGCTCGCGCGGGAGCTCAACGTCGAGGCCGAGGGCATCGAGATCGGCCCCTCGCCGACCGACGCCGCCCTCGCCGCCGACCTGGCGCTGCCCATCGAGGAGCTCGGTCTGCAGTCCCGCTCCTACAACTGCCTCAAGCGCGAGGGCATCCACACCGTGGGCGAGCTCGTCGCGCGCAGCGAGGCCGACCTGCTCGACATCCGCAACTTCGGGGCGAAGTCGATCAGCGAGATCCGCGAGAAGCTCTCCGGGCTCGGGCTCAGCCTCAAGGACAGCACGGTCGACTACGACATCGCCGCCGACGCCTCCGCGTACGAGGGCGACATCGAGTTCAGCGACGGCTCACGCGACTGACGCCACCAACGAATCACTACAGGAGAGAACATGCCCACTCCAGCCAAGGGCCCCCGTCTTGGTGGCAGCCCCGCCCACGAGCGGCACATGCTGGCGAACCTCGCCACCGCGCTGCTCGAGCACCGCTCCATCACGACGACGGAGCACCGTGCCAAGCGGCTGCGCCCCGTCGTCGAGAAGCTCATCACCCTCGGCAAGCGCGGTGACCTCCACGCGCGCCGCAAGGTGATGACGACCATCAAGGACAAGGGCGTGGTGCACGAGCTGTTCACCGAGATCGCCCCCGCGATGGCCGAGCGCCAGGGCGGCTACACCCGGATCACCAAGACGGCACCGCGCAAGGGCGACAACGCCCCGATGGCGGTCATCGAGCTGGTCATGGAGCCGGTGAGCCCGAAGCAGGCCACCGTCCGTGAGGCCGAGAAGGCCACCGAGCGCGCCGCGCAGGCGGCGGCGCCCAAGAGCCCGGAGTCGCCCGAGTCTGCGCAGTCCCCGGCGGAGCCCGCCGAGGAGGCGGCAGCGCAGGAGACGGCCGCCGCCGAGCAGGCCGGTGCCGAGGCCTCCGCGGAGGCGGCGACCGACGAGGCGCAGGACGCCGGCGCGGCCGACACCGGAGAGACCGCCGAGGGCACGCCCCGCGGCTGAGACTGCGGTGCGCCCACCCGGCGCGCCGTACACGCACGAGGCCCGCACCCCACAAGGGTGCGGGCCTCGCGCCGTCCCGGGCGCCCGCCCCAGCGGTACGCCGGGCCGAACAGCGCCCCCGACGCCGGGGAGGCGAAGTACGCTGAGAACACCGCGACGGCGCAGGGCAGCGCCGCCGCATCGCCGAGAGTCGAGGAGCGCACGTGCAGCTGCGGAGCGAGAGCATCACCTGGCGGGAGATCGACGGCGAGCTCGTCATCCTCGACACCGAACGGTCGGTCTACCTCACGACGAACGCCTCCGGCACGCACCTGGCCAAGCTGCTCACGAGCGAGCGCACCGCCGACGAGCTCGCCGACGCGCTCGTCGAGCAGTACGGCATCGACCGGGAGACGGCCGTGGCCGACGTCGCGGCCTTCGTCGCCCAGCTCCAGGCCAAGGGTCTGCTCCGGTGAGCAGCCGCACGGTGGACCGGTGACGGAGCAGGACACCGAGCCCGTCGACCCGCTGGACCTCCAGGTCGAGAGCCGGAGCCAGCGGCGTTCCGTGGCGCGGCTGTGGCACCTGCTGCGGCGCTCCACCCGGCTCGTCTGGTCGGCGGGACGGCTGCTCCTCGTCGGCCTGCTCGCCGTCCAGGTGGCGGCCGCGCTCGTGCTCGCCGCCCAGGTGCTCGTCGTGGAGGTGTTCCTCGCGGCGGTCATCGCCCTCGGCAGCGGTGCGGCCGAGGCCTCCGCGCTGCTGCTGCCCACCCTGGCGCTGTCCGGGCTCATGGCGCTGACCGCGCTCCTGAACGCGGTGCGCGGCTACCTCAGCCGCTACCTCGGGGAGGCCGTGGCGCGGCGCACCCACCAGGACGTGCTGGACGCCGCCACCGGGGTCTGTCTGCGCCACTTCGAGTCGGCGGCCTTCCACGACCGGTTGCAGCGCGTCGAGGCGGCCGCCGCCACCCGCCCCTTCCAGGTCACCCAGGCGCTGCTCGGTATGGTCGGCGGGCTCACCGCCACGGTCGGGGTGGGGGCCGTCCTCGTCGGCATCCACCCGCTCCTCCTCCCCCTGCTCCTCCTCGGCGGGCTGCCGGTCGTCCTGACCAACCGCCGCGAGAGCCGCCTGGAGTTCGGCTTCACCGTGGAGCAGACCCACCCGCACCGGCTGCGCCACTACCTCAACCACCTCCTCACCAGCCGGGACGAGGCCAAGGAGATCCGCGCCTTCGACCTCGGCGCACCGCTGCGCGCCCGCTTCGACCGGCTCTACGGCCGCTACCTGGAGGACCTGGCCCGCCACCTGCGCCGGCGCACCCGGCTCAACGTGGTCGGCAACCTCGGCTCGGCCGCCGTCCTCACCGGCACGCTCCTCCTGCTCGTGCGGCTCATCGACCAGGGCGCGGTCTCCGTCGCCCAGGCCGGAGCGGCCGTCGTCGCCATCCGCATGCTCCAGGGCCAGGTGCAGGCCCTGCTCCAGGGGGTGCAGTCGATCTTCGAGTCCGGGCTCTTCCTGCGGGACGTCGACCTGTTCCTCGAGCTCGGCGCCGCCGCACGCGAGGAGGAGGCCGGGGCACCCGCCCCCGCCCAATTCCAGGAGATCGAGGTCGACGACGTCCGGTTCCGCTACCCCGGCAGCGAGGCCGAGGCCCTGCGCGGGGTGAGCCTGCGCATCCGGCGCGGCCAGGTCGTCGCGCTCGTCGGGGAGAACGGCTCGGGCAAGACCACCCTGGCCAAGATCCTCGCGGGCCTGTACGAGCCCACCGCGGGTTCGGTGCGCTGGGACGGGACGGACACCCGGGCCTTCGCCCGCAGGTCCGTCCGCGACCGGGTGGCGGTGATCTTCCAGGACTTCGTCCGCTACGCACTCTCGGCCCGCGAGAACATCGCCTTCGGCCGGTACACCCCCGACGTCGAAGAGGGACGGGTGGCCGCTGCGGCCGAGCGGGCCGGTGCCGCGGGCGTCCTGGAGGGGCTGCCGCAGGGCTACGACACCGTCCTGTCCCGGCTCTTCAAGGGAGGGCGCGACCTCTCGGGCGGCCAGTGGCAGCGGGTCGCCGTCGCCCGCGCCTTCTACCGCGACGCGCAGCTGATGATCCTCGACGAGCCGACCGCCGCCCTCGACCCGCGCGCCGAGAGCCGGCTGTACGAGTCGCTGCGGGCGGTGCTCGCCGGGCGCACCGCGGTGCTCATCTCCCACCGCTTCTCCTCCGTGCGGTCCGCCGACGTCATCTACGTGCTCGACCGGGGACGTGTCGTGGAGGCCGGTGCCCACGAGGAGCTCATGGCCCGCGAGGGCCGGTACGCCGAGCTGTTCCGGCTGCAGGCGGCCGCCTACCTCGACGCCCCGGCAGCGAGGGCGGGCCGGGCCCCGGCGGAGCGACCGTGAGCCCTCACCCCGGCGCACCCCGGCTCACCCCCCACCCCGGGCACCGTCCCGCCGTGATCACCCAGCACGGGCTCATCGCGCCGGTCGGACCTGCCGTAGATTCCCGGTGTCCGACCCTGCCGGCCGCCGGCACCCACGCGACTGGAGACCAGGTGACGCTGCATCCCGACCACACCGCGGTGGCCGAGGCCCGATGAGAGTCCCGCTCCGCGAGGTCCCCGCCGTCGCCGCAGCGCTCGTGGTGGCCTGCGCCGTCGAGGTCGGGGTGCGCACCCTGCCGCTGCCGCGCCTCGCGCGGCTGGCCGGTGCCCCGCTGCGCCACGGCGGCCCCGCAGGCCCACCACCGACACGCCCCGTGCAGCTCGGGCCCCGGGCACGGCTGCGGCTGGGCGCGGTGCGGCGCGTCATGCGTCACTGGCCCTACGGGGACACCTGCCTGCGGCACGCGCTCGTCGCCGGTCACCGCATCCGCCGGTTCGGTCCCGAACTCGTCGTCGGGGTGACCAAGGTCGAGGGCGAGGTGCGGGCCCACGCCTGGCTCGAGGTCGGGGCCGGCGTCTACGACCCGCTCGGTGCCGCCCCCGCCTACCTGCCCCTGGTCCCCACGGCCACGGAGCAGCCGTGACCCGCTGCCGGCTGTACGGCCTCGTCGTCGACAGCGAGATCGACCTGCACCAGGACCGCCCGGCGACCGGCCCGGCGGACGTCACCGTGCGCCGCGGGGAGCCGATGCCGCCGCCCCGGGTGCGCCCGGGCGGACGCACCCTGCTGCACTACCAGCCGGGGGAGCAGCCGCTGTTCACCGCGACCGAGCAGACCGACGGCTACGTCCTGCGCTTCTACCGCACCGCCGACTTCGTCGTCGACCGCACGCTGAGCCACGTCGTGGTCCACGCCGTCGAGGGCGCCGACCCCGACACCCTCGGCGTGCTCGTGTCCGGCACCCTGCTGTCCTTCCTCCTGGCCCTGCGCGGCGCGGCAGTGCTCCACGCCTCCGCCGTCGAGGTCGACGGTGCGGCGGTGGCGTTCGTCGGGAGCTCGGGGATGGGCAAGTCGACGATGGCCACCCTGCTGTGTGCGGCGGGCGGGCGGCTGGTCACCGACGACGTCCTGCGGCTCGAGCTCGACGCGCCGCGGCCGCGCTGCCACCTGGGGGCCACCGCGCTGCGGCTGCGCAAGTCCGCCGGCGAGCTCGCCACGCTCTTCACCACGACACCCGCGCACCGGGTCACCGGGGACGGGCGGGACGCGCTGGCGACGACGCCGTCGGGGTCCGAGCTGCTGCCGCTGGCGGCGCTCGTGGTCCCCCTGCCCCAGCACGACGGCGGGCTCGCCCGGCCGGAGCTGGTCCGCCTCGAGCCCAAGCAGGCGCTGCTCACGCTGCTGCAGTTCCCGCGTATCGTCGGGTGGGAGGACGCCCGGGTGCTCGACCGTCAGCTGCAGGAGCTCGGGACGCTCGTCGAGGCGGTCCCGGTCTACGTCGCGCGGCTCCCGTGGGGGCCACCGTTCTCCCCGACCCTCGCCCGCGACGTGCTGGCCGGCCTCGGGCTCGCCGTCGGCACCAGCGGCAGACCCTCCTGACGGAGCCAGGCGACCTGCGCCATGAAGTAGCTCACCGGGTGCGGCCGGTCGCCGAGCCAGCCGGCGCGTAGGCGCTCCTCGTCGACGTACTCCGGGTGGAACGCCCCGCCGGTGTACTTCCGCGCGAACTCCCGCTCCCGCTCGGTCCAGCGTGACCGGTTGAACGCCGCCTTGCTCTGCCGGGCGAGGACGGCGTCCGGCAGCAGGTCCGCCCCGAGGCGCCGGAACAGGTGCGTGCGGCCCCCGGGGAAGCCCCAGCGGCCGCCCTCGGCGGCCAGGGCCGCGACGACCGTCGGCTCGGCGATGGGGTGGCGCATGGTCAGCCCGTACTCGGCCGCGCCCACCACCGGGTTGTCCAGGCCCATCCGGGTATGGCGCTGGTCGAGCACCGCCCAGGTGGCCTCGTCCCACCGCAGCGGTCCGCGCAGCGCCACCTCGTCCGCGGCGAGGACCGCCCGCGCGCGGGGGCGTAGCCAGGGCAGCACCTCGGGGTCGGCGAACGCCCGCCTGGCCCGTCGGCGGTCGACGACGGTGGGGGTGAGCGAGGCGGCCGCGGCGCGCAGCAGCGCCCGGCTCGCGCGTCTGCCGTGCAGTCGCAGGAGATGGAGGGCGGTGACGCGGCGCGCCTCGAGGAGAGCGTCGCCACCCTCGCCGGTGAGCACGGTGCCGCCCGGGTCGAGCTGGGCGAAGAACACCGGCTGGGTGTGCACCGCCTCGGGCCACACCAGGCCGCGGCGGCGCAGGTGGTGCAGCGCGACGTCCCCGAGCGTGGACCGTTCGTCGGTGATGGACAGGACGATGCGCTCGGTGATCCCGAGGTGGTCCAGCACGAGCTGTTGCCAGGACGACTCGTCGGCGTGTTCGTCACCGGGGTAGACGGCGGTGACCGGGACCGGGTCGGGCACCCCGAGGCGGCGCGCCGCGCTGGTGGCGAGCGCGAGGACAAGGGAGGAGTCGCGGCCACCGGAGAACAGGACGTAGCAGGGGCCGCGGACGACGCTGTCCGCGACCACCTGCTCCAGGGCCGCGCGGGTGGAACCGTCGACCGGCTGTGGACGGTCGACCGGGGGCATCGTCCCCAACGGGGCGACGACGTCGAGCTCGCTCCCGGTCAGCCGCTCGTAGTGCCCCACCGGGCGGCCCGTCACCAGCCCGCTGCGCGCCGGCCGTGGCCGGCGCGCAGCGGGTCGGCGGGGGTCAGCTGAACTCACCCGGCAGCGGGATGACGATCTTCCACAGGCGGATCTCGTCGGACCAGTCCTGGAGGTTGGTCCCACCGAGCGTCATCTCACGAATGCTGCCGACCTCGGTCAGCGTGGGAGCTTCGTAGCGTTCCACGTGTTCCCCTTCCATGTCAGCGGTGCGGCACCGCATCGTGCCGCTGGGTGGAGTCCCAGCAGGTAGAGGCCACGATAGGGACGGGTGACGGTTCGGGGGGCCGTCCGGGTGACTCTTCACAGGTGGTCCGGGAGGGACGGGAGGGTGAGGATCGCGGTCGGAGGGTGAGGCGACCTCACCCTCGACCCGCCGCCACCACCGCGTCCACCCGGTCGAGGTAGGCCTCCAGCGTGCGGCTGTCGGCGAACGGTCGGTGCCCCGGCTCCGGCGGCGGACGCATCCCCAGGAGATAGCGGCTGACGCTGCGTGAGGTCGCGAGGGTGGTGCGGACGGCCCCGGGACGCACGGCCCGCGCGAAGAGGCGCGCGGCGCCGTGCTCGGTGCGGGTGCGGGCCACCGGTGCCAACCGGTCGACCACGGCGGCGAGACCGCGGAACGTCGGCGAGGTCCCGAGGACGCGCTCGACGTCGGCCGGGATCGGCCCGCCGAGCGCCGAGCGCGCGCGCCGCAGCACGAAGGCGACGTGCGAGGTCGCGTCCCACGCCGCCGCCCGGAGGCGTACCTCCTCCCAGTCGGTGACGTGCGCCGCCGTGCCCTGCGCGTCGAGGAGGTACACCAGCCGGTTCACCCCGGACAGGACGGCATGGATGCAGACATGCAGGAGACGGTCCACCGGGTCGAGGGTCCAGGCGGGCCCGAAGCCCAGGGTGGTCGGGACCCGGCGGGCGAGGAGGTCGGCGGTCGGCACGCGGAGCCGGCGCCGCCTCTCGGCCTCGTTGACGACGTTCCAGTGCAGGTCCAGCTGGATCCCGGACGGGCTGCGCCAGTGCATCTCACCGGGCAGGTCGGGGTGGCGCAGCGTGTCGGCGTGGTCGACCACCCGCCACCCCGCGGCCCGCAGCTGCACGCTCACCCGGCGCAGGTCACCCGGGGCGACGAGGACGTCGATGTCGCGGTAGCTGCGCAGCCCCCGGACCGGGTGCGCGGTCTCCGACAGCACCGGTCCCTTGAGGACCACCCAGGGCACCGGGTCGAACAGTGCCCCGAGGTGCCCGAGGAGGGTCGTGACGTGCAGGTGCATCGCCATGGCACGGTCCCGGTCCTCCGCCAGGAGCGCGGCCAGCCCGGGCTCGGAGTCCCGCAACAGCACGTGGGCCAGGGGCGCGAGGCGGTGGTGCCGCAGTGCGGCGACGAGGGCGTCCGGTGCCGCCCGGACGGCGGGGTCGAGCTCCGGCACGGCTCCGCGGGCGATGGTCACCAGGGTGTCGGAGACGGCCCGGTGCAGCCGGCGGTCCCGTCGGGCCGCGGCGAGCCGCTGCCCCGCCGGGACCACCCGGCCGGCGCCGGCGTCCCGGAGTGCGACGGCGCCCTCCGGTCGGGCGACAGGGCGGTCCAGGCTCATGGGCGCTCCTCCTGCGGGCTCGGCTGCCTGCCCGCGGGCGTCAGCCGGGCCGGGCTCTCCGGCGGGGCCCCGTGGCGGTGCATCCGGTGCAGCAGGCCGGCGGTGAGCCGGTCGAGCAGGCTGCGGCGCACGTAGCGGCGGTAGTCGGGGCTGCGGCGCACCACCTCCTCCGGCAGTGGCCACGGCTCGAAGGTCGTCTCGAGCCGGTGGCCGGTGCCGCTGGGGCCGGCGGCCTGGATGGCGAGCGTGAGCTCGGTGAGGTGGAGGGTGAAGTCGTGGCCGGGGAAGGAGGGCCGCCCGGTCGTCGCGGCGTCGACCAGCTCGGCGACCCCGACGCACTTGTCCTGCTGGCCCAGCTGCCCGAGGCGCAGGCGGCGCAACAGGTCCGCCGGGCTCCACCAGCGCCGCGGCCCGAGCGGGTCGTAGGGCTCGGACTGCCCTGGCGGCGGGACACGCACGAGGGGCACACGGTGGCCACCCACCCCGAAGAGCCGCTGGAGGGCCGTGCTCGCCCGGACGCTGCGCGCCTTGCGTGCGTTGAGCGACAGCGTGGTGAACGGCTCGAGGTAGACGGGGCACTCGTCGTGCCACGGGTTGTCGGAGTGCACCCACCCGCGGTTGCCGATGACCCGCATCCGGTGGTCGTACGGGGCCCCGATGGAGCAGGTGACCCGGCCGACCACCCCGCTGACGAAGTCGAGGCAGGCGACCGAGAAGTCCGGGGTGTCGGGCGGGGAGAGCGGCTGGTGGGTCTTGTCCGGGAGCGTGACCTTGGAGAAGGCGGTCACCGAGCGCACCGGGCCGAAGATCGCGCACATCCACGCCAGGTGGTAGGACACGTGCTCCCAGGTGCAGCCGGCCTCGTACTCCGAGAGGTAGGGCCACGGCGCCCCCGACTCCGAGCGCCAGCTCTCCGGCCCCATGAGGTAGATGGGGTTGTCGTCGAGCTCGGCGTAGACGAGCCGCACGTCACCCACCAGCCCGTCGGCGACCACCTTCCACATCGTCAGGGCGGTCGCCGAGAGCGCGTTCGACGGGGCGCAGCCGAGCAGGAGCCCCCGGGACTCCGCCAGGTCGACCAGCTCACGCGCCAGGTGCAGCTCGGTCACCAGCGGCTTCTCGGAGTACACGTGCTTGCCCGCCTCCAGGGCCGCCCGGGTGACGGCGTAGTGGGAGGCGACCGAGGTGAGGTTGAGGACGACGTCCACCGCGGGGTCGGCGAGCAGCTCCTCGGTGGAGGCGTACGTCGGCACGCCGTAGTGCCGTGCCACCCGCGCGACCTGTGCCGGGTCCCGGTCCGTCACCCCGGCGAGCTCGAGCGCCGGGTGGTTCGCCCAGGTGCGCATGTAGTCGTCGAAGACGTAGCCGCACCCGACGATGCCGACCCTCACCTGCGTGCCCTGGGCGCGCGGCCCCTGCCGGGCGGCCCGGACACGCGACGGCAGACCCGCAGGACCGGGTGGTGTCCGCGCATGCTCGTCATCGGGCTGCTCCAAGGTGGAGGCTGGAAGGCCAACTGGGGCACATGATGCCAGCAGGTGGTGACCGCTCGGAGCGGAATGGGGCGAGGAGTGTCGCCGACGCGGCCGGTGTCGTTAACA
>NZ_CALGNQ010000173.1 GCF_937958535.1 uncultured Georgenia sp.
GCCCCTCGGCCCGGCCGACGTGCCGAGCGCGCGAGGTGGCACCATGCGGGGATGACCACCGCAGACACGCAGGGTGAGGCGATGAGCGCACTGATCAGCCCGGAGCAGCTGCGGTCCCTGCTGGGCCACGGCTCTGCCCCACTGCTCCTCGACGTGCGCTGGACGCTCGCCGGTGCGGACCGGGAGGGTTACCGCGCCGCGCACCTGCCCGGCGCCGTCTTCTGCGACCTCGACACCGACCTCGCCGACCCGCCCGGTGCGGGCGGGCGGCATCCGCTGCCTTCCCCGGGGCGGTTGGCCGAGTCCTTCCGTGTGCTCGGGGTGGGGCCCGGCACCAGCGTCGTCGTCTACGACGGTGGGGTGGCGGCGGCCGCAGCGCGGGCGTGGTGGTGCCTGCGGTGGATCGGGCACGACGACGTGCGGGCGCTCGACGGCGGCCTGCCGGCCTGGCGAGCCGCGGGCGGGGCCGTGGAGAGCGGTGAGGTGACCCCGACCCCGGCACCCGCGCCACCCGGCGGTGGGCGCACGGGCGCTGGGCAGCCGGCGGAGAGGGGGTCGAGCGCCCGTGGACCGGCCGGCCCGCGCGCCGTCGTCGACGCCGAGGACGTGCTCGCCGGGCAGGCCGGGCTGCTGCTCGACGCCCGTGCCGGCGAGCGCTTCCGCGGTGAGGACGAACCTGTCGACCCGGTGGCCGGCCACATCCCGGGGGCCCGGTCACTCCCGGCCGCACGGCTGCTCGACGCCGAGGGCCGCTACCTCCCGGCCGCGACCCTCCGCGAGCTCCTCGCCGACGCCGGTGCCGTGCCCGGTGCCGGCCCCGTCACCGCCTACTGCGGCTCGGGTGTGACCGCGGCCCAGCTCGTGCTGGCGGCGCACGAGGCGGGGGTCGACGCCTCCCTCTACCCCGGTTCCTGGTCGCACTGGATCACCGACCCGGCGCGTCCGACCGCCACCGGTGAGGGCTGACGGCGGCGGGGCCGCACGCCCTCGACCTGGGGCCGTGAGCCCTCGGCCTGGCGGCCGTGAACCCTCGACCTGGGACCGTGAGCCCTCGGCCTGGCGGCCGTGAACCCTCGGCCTGGGACCGCACGCCCTCGACCTGGCGCCTGACCACCCAGTGCCGCACCTCGCTCCGACCCGACCTGCTCGTCGTCCGCGACGGAGCCGTTCCGCAGCGATCGGGAGCGCACGGGCTACGGTGAAGGCCCGACACCTTCCCGCCCCCCTGAGAGGACCGTCCATGGCCACGGCTGACAACAGGATGCGCCCCACGGACGCGGACCCGCAGGAGTTCATCGCCGGGGTGGAGAACGCCACCCGCCGCGCGGACGCCGAGCGCCTGGTCGAGATCATGCGGGAGATCACCGGCGAGGAACCGGTGATGTGGGGCCAGAGCATCATCGGTTTCGGCAGCTACCACTACCGCTACGAGTCCGGCCGCGAGGGCGACGCCCCGCTCATCGGGTTCAGCCCGCGGAAGGCGAACCTGGTCGTCTACCTCGTCGCCGACTACGAGCAGCGCTGCCCGGAGGAGCTCGCCAAGCTCGGCCCGTACAAGAGCGGCAAGACATGCCTCTACCTCACCCGCCTCGACCGGGTCGACGAGGACGTGCTGCGCTACCTCATCAAGGACTCCTACGAGCTCACCCGGGCGGAGTACGCGTAGCGGGACCCACCGCTCCGTGCAGCGGCTGACCGACAGCGATGTCGGACGTCGGCGATACACAGCCCTCTGTCACACCCGCATGGAGAACGAGGGGGTCACCCGCTCACTCACTCAGGACGCTCGCCAACTCACCGATGCCGACCACGCGGCCGGGCGCGGTCACTACCCACCAGCACCGGCCGCCCGCACCCTCGGCTCCGGCAGCGCCGGCGGATCGAGGGCAGGTGTGCGCTCGAGCGCGGCGAACGCCTCCGCGATCGCCCGGTCGAGCTGCCTGTCCACCCCCGCCACGAAGTCGCCCGGCGAGTGGACCACCTCGATGTCGGGCTCGACACCGTGGTTCTCCACGCCCCAACCCTGCTTCTCGAAGACGAACGCGTACCGCGGCTGGGTCACCGACGTCCCGTCGACCAGCGTGAAGCGGCCGTCGATCCCGATGACGCCGCCCCACGTCCGCTCCCCGACCACCGGGCCGAGCCCCACCGACTGCGCGGCCGCGACGATGATGTCGCCGTCGGAGCCCGCCTCGGCGTTGGCCACGAGCACCACCGGCCCGCGCGCCGCCTGGCTCGGGTAGCTGCCCGGCGTGGCGAAGTGTCGTCCGGGGGCCCACGCCAGCACCTTGGCGACCAGGCGGGAGAGCACGAGCTCGGAGGTGTGCCCGCCGCGGTTGTACCGGACGTCGACGATGATCCCCTCGGCGCGTGAGGCGTGCCGCAGGTCGCGGTGCAGCTGCGCCCAGCCGCTGGCCACCATGTCCGGGATGTGCACGTAGCCCAGCCGTCCCTCGGTCTGCTCGCGCACGTACTCGCGCCGGGAGCGCACCCAGTCCTGGTAGCGCAGGGTCTCCTCCGACTTGAGCGGCACGACGACGACGCGCCGGTCGGTCCCGCCCCGCCGCAGGGTCAGCTCCACCGGCTTCTCGGCGGCACCGACGAGCAGGGGCGCCGGACCGAGGACGGGGTCGACCGGCACCCCGTCCACGGCGACGACGAGGTCCCCCGCCCGGGCGTCCACCCCGGCCGCCCGGAGCGGGCTGCGCGCCTCCGGGTCGGAGGACTCCCCCGGCAGGATCCGCTCGATGCGCCAGCCGTCCTCCGCGCGGGCGAGGTCGGCCCCGAGCAGGCCGAGCCGCCGTTCCTGGTCCCCGGGCGGGTCGGCAGGCGTGACGTAGGAGTGGGAGGTGTTGAGCTCGGCGCCCACCTCCCACAGGACGTCGACGAGGTCGTCGTGGGTGCGCAGCCGGTCGAGCACCGGGCGCCACCGGTCCGCCACACCGGCCCAGTCGACGCCGTCCATGTCCGCGCGCCAGAAGTGGTCGCGCATGATCCGGTGGTTCTCCTCGAACATCTGCCGCCACTCGGCCGCGGGATCGACGTCGAACCGGAGCCGGGTGAGGTCGACGGTGACGACCGCGCCGTCGTCGTCCTCGGGGGGCTTGGTGTCGGCCGGCTGGACGGTGACGGTGTCCTTGTGCCGGATGACCACCCGCTGCCCGTCGCCGGAGACCGCGACCGCGTCGACCTTCTCGGCCACGGTGGTGACCTTGCGGTCGGCGAAGGACCAGTACTGCAGCTGGTCGGCCGGTGGTTCGCCCTGGACGCCGGCGCGGCGGCTGCCGAGCACGCCGGTCTCGGCGGCCACCTTGACCCACAGCATGCCTCCCTTGGCGGGCAGCAGGTCGCGGTACTGCCCCGAGGGCACCTCGAACGGGACGATCCGCTCCTCGGCACCGTCGACGTCGAGGTCGGGGCAGGTGACCGGTTCCCCGTCGGCGTCCTTGCCGGTGTCCTTGCTGATCCGCCAGCCATCGGCGCTGGGCCCGAACGGGGCGGGTTCACGCGCGGAGAGCGGGATGAGCCAGGGCCGGGTGGAGCCGGTGAACGAGAGCCCGAACTCGTGGTTGTCGTAGCTCGGGTCGAAGGTGCGGTCGGAGAGGAAGACGAGGTACTTGCCGTCCGCGCTGAAGACGGGGTTGTGGTCGTTGTACTTGCCCGACGTGAGGGCGACGGGAGCGGTGCCCGCCGAGAGGTCGACGATCCGCAGCTGGTTCAGCCGGTCTTCCAGCGTCGGCTGGGACCACATGAGGTAGCGCCCGTCGGGTGAGAAGCTGATGTGCCGGACCTCGCCCTCGGCCGCGACGTCGATGTCGGTGACCTGTTCGGACTCGACGTCCACCAGCCGCACCGCACCGTCGTGGGAGACGGTGGCCACGCGTCTGCCGGCGGGGTCGCCGACGAGGCGCAGCACGCGGCCGAGCGCGCCGTGGGCGAGCCGTCGCGGGGCCTCGGCGCCGGTCAGCGTGTGCACCTCCAGCGCGTCCTCGCCCTCCGCGTCCGTGACGACGACGGCGCGCCCGGTCCGACCGAGCAGCGCGGGCTCACGGACCCGCACGCCCGAGTCGGCCACCAGTGCCCGGGCGGGTCCCTGCCGGTGGCTGAGCCAGTACGCGTTGCCCCGCCAGCCGACGAGGCTGGCATCGCCGCCGTGGTCGGGGACGAGGTGGTCGAGGTTCTCTGTCGGCTTGACCGCGAACGACGGCGGAGGCCCCACCGGGACCGTGACGTCGAGCGGGCGGGCCGGTGACTCGACGTCGTCCATGAGCCAGAGCCGGCCGCGGGTGTGCCAGACGATGCGCCGCCCGTCCGTCGCCGCGTCCCGGACGTACCCCACGTCGGGACCCTGGTGGGTGACCTGGCGCGGCTCGCCGTCACCCGGGGTGTCCCAGAGCCAGAGGTTGGCCTGCTCGTCGGCGCGGTCGGGGAAGCGAGCGGCACGGTCGGAGACGAATGCGAGGCGGTCGCCGAACCACATCGGGTCGACGATGGACGCACGCTCGTCCGGCAGGAGCCGTTGCCACGTACCGGCCGTGCGCAGCCACAGCTTGGGGGCGGTGCCGCCGCGGTAGCGCTTCCAGTGCGCCGGCGGGAGGGTGTTCCAGGTGGTGAGGGCCACCCGTCCGTCGCCGGCGAGGGCGACGCCCGACGCGGGACCGAGGTCGAGGCGCTCGACCGCGCCGTCCAACGCGACGGCCTTGACGACGACGTGCCGCAGGTTCGCCTCGCCCGCGTTCGTCGCGGCGAGGACGCGGCCGTCGGCGGTCCAGCCGAGCACGCGCGTCCGGTCGGCTCCCCACCAGGTGAGGCGCCGGCTGCCACCGGTGGCGAGGTCGACGACCATGACCTCGGGATGTCCGTCGCGGTGTGAGACGTGGGCGAGATGAGCGCCGTCCGGCGAGAAGCGGGGGTAGGAGGCGGCCACTCGGTCGGCGGTGAGCCGCCACGCCCGCCCGCCGTCGGCGGGTGCCAGCCAGACGTCGTCGTCGGCGACGAAGGTGATGAGGTCGCCGTGGATGTGCGGATAGCGCAGGTAGGCACTCATCGCGCCAAGGTAGCGGGCGAGCGGCGGTTCCGGGCAGCGATTTCGGCGGTGGGACCGGTGCTCACCCAGGGGTTGCTATTCGAACTGGTGTTCGATAGTGTGGTCCTAGGAGGTGGCGCCCGTGGCACTCGACAACGACGACGAGGAGCACCGCGGCACGTCCGCCTCCGCGACCAGCGACCGCCGCGGCACCTCCGCCTCCGCGACCGGCAACCACCGCGGCACCTCCGCCTCCGCAACCAGCGACCACCGCGGCACCTCCACCTCCGCAACCAGCGAGCACGGCGGCGGGCTGGCGGAGGGGATGGTGGCCGGAATGCTCGTCTCGGGTTTCGAGGCGTTGCTCGCGAGCCACCTGGCGTCCGTTGCCGACGGCGGGGCGTCTGGCCGCGACGGGCCCTCCGGTCACACTGGGGCGTCTGGCCGCGACGGGTCCTCTGGGAATGCCGGGGCGTCCAGCCGCGGCAGGTCGTCGTGGGCCGGCATCGATGCGCCCGCCTCGTGGCGGGAGTTGCCGGCGATCGAGGCGGAGTTCCGCACCTTCGGTCGGTCCAGTTACGGGGATGCTGCACCGCCCGACTGGCCGGTGCCTATCCTCTCCGAGCTGCTCCCCCACCACGGCGCGATCGGGGACTACCTGGAGCACCTGCCGCCCGGGGAACAGCTCGCGCAGGTCCTGGCGGCGATCGACCTCGAGCAGGTGGACACCTTCTCGCTGGTGGAGGTCGTGGCGGCCTTCAAGCGCTTGGAGGCCTGGGCCGCGGCGAAGGCGGCACGGGCCGCGGCAGCACTCGCCGAGCGTGACGAGCTGAACCCCACGTGGCCCGGCACAGTGCCGGGCCGCACGCGCGGCGAGTGTGTCGCGGGCCAGGAGCTGGCGATGCGGCTACGGGTGAGCCGGCTCAGCGCGATCCGGCTTGCGGCGTGCGGTCGTGCGTTCGGCGGGATGTTCGAGCCCACCGGTCGGGCGCTGGAGGAGGGGCTCATCGACTTCCCCCGCGCTCAGGCGATCGTCACGACGCTGCTCGACCTTCCCGCCGAGGTGGCGATGGCGGCGCAGGCGGAGGTGCTGCGGAAGGCGCCGGGGCGCACGCTGCGTCAGGTGCACCACGACCTGGCGAAGGCTGTCATCGCGGTCGACCCGGACTCCGCCGATGCCCGCCACCGCGCCGCCCGCAAGAAGCGGTGTGTCCACCGACCCCGCCCGCTGCCCGACGGCATGGCCAGCGTCACCGCCGTGCTCACCGCCGGTGACGCCGTCGCGCTCGACACCACGCTCGAGGCCGCCGCCCGAGCCGCCAAGAACAGCGGCGACCGCCGCACACTCGACCAGCTCCGTGCCGACTCACTTGCCCTCATGGCACACACCGCACTCGAGCTCGGGCACATCGGCCCGATCACCGGCGTGCCCTGTCCATGCGGTTGTCGGTCACGGCACGACGCGACAGCGGGGCTGGAGCGGGGCGGTGACGCGAAATCTCCCGAACTCGGGGATGCCGATGCCCAGGCGCCCTCGTCCGACGGCGAGACACAGCACCCCGAACGGGCCGGTGACCAGACACAGCACCCCGAACGGGCCGGTGACCAGACACAGCACCCCGGACGGGGCGGTGAAGAGACGCAGCACCCCGAACGGGCCGGTGACCAGACACAGCAGCCCCAACGGGGCAGTGGCCCGGACTGTCCCGAACCCGTCAGCACCCCGGCGCCATCCCGCAACGGCGCGGCCCCTCCGCACCCGGAGGTCGTCTCCGCGTCCGAACTCGACATCCCCGACGCGACGGCAGCCACGGACTCCGTGGCCCCCGACGGTATGCCACCACCGGGCACGTTGGGCCCACCACCGCCGGAGATGACGGAGGCGCCACCGCCCGAGACGACGGGCGCACCACCGCCAGACAGGGCGGGGGCACCATCGCGGGGGACGACGCGCACACCACCGCCAGACAGGACTGGCACACCAGCGTCGAGCAAGGAGACGTCGCCACCACACACCGCGGACGAAGGCCCATCTCCCGCTGACGAGGGCGAGCCACTCGAGCCCGGTGATGCATCGCCGCCCGTCCCCACGTCCGGGTTCGACACCGGACCTCCGCATCCCGGCCACCGACTCACGGGGTGCCGTCTGCCCCGGGTCCGGCTCGGCACATTGGGCGGCGGCCGTGCAGACGTCCGCGTCACCGTCCCGCTCAACGTGTTGCTCACCGACCCAGACCGGGCAGAGCTCACGGCCCTGGAGCGCGACCCCGAGCCCGTAGCCGAGCTGGAGCGGTACGGACCGATCCCGCACGAGGTGGCCCGCGCCCTCGCCGCCGGAGGCGTCTGGCGACGCCTCGTCACCGACCCGCTCACCCAACAGGTGCTCAACGTCGGCCGCACTCGCTACCAGCCGACCGCCGCGATCACCGACCACGTCCGCGAACGCGACCGCACCTGCGTCCGTCCCGGCTGCAGCGCCCCCGCCACCACGTGCGACCTCGACCACGAGCAGGAGTGGCAGCACGGCGGAGAGACCTCCGCCGAGAACATCGGGCCGCTGTGCACAGCCGACCACCCGATCAAGTCCCTCGGTGCCTTCACCGTCGCCCACGGTTCCGACCGCACCTACGCGTGGACCACACCCACCGGCCATGGCTATCTGCGCCGCCCGGACGGCACCGTGGTCACCCTCCCTCGGCGCACCGCCGAAGGGCTCCGCGCGGCCGCACAGGCCGCCACCCGCTCCGGTCGGCACCTCTCGCCCGACGCCGTCGACGCCGTGCTGGCCAAGGTCGCCGCCGGCACCGACGTCGGAGGCAGCTGGGCCCTGCGTCCTGGCGCGGAGCCCAGCTCGTGGCCCGGGCTGGAGGACGGACCCAGCTGGTCCGGGGACGACGGGCCGCCATTCTGATCCTGACGGCGCCATCCTGAGCCCGACGAGCCGCCATTCTGAGCCGCTCGAACCGGCCGCACGACCTTTCACCAGTCCGGCGGTTCGGCCTCGCTCCACGTCTCGGGCCAGGTGTTCCACGGGAGGTGGTCGGGCATCGGGAACACGCGGCGCAACCAGGCGAAGGCATCGAGCTCGGCCTCGTCGTACGTGACCTCCGCCCCGGGGCGACGCACCACCCGCTCGGCGCGGTACCTCACCAGCTCGTGGTGCAGCCCTCGGCGGTACAGCTCCTCACCCACCTGGTCGACCACGCTCTCATCCACCGCCTCCGCAGCGAGACCGACGGCATAGCTGAGGGCGACCAGCTCAGGCGAGCGCAGCCCGCGGATCCCCGTCAGAGCCGGCGGGTTGATGACCGGACGCGGCGGCGGGTCCTCCAGCGTCACGCGTTGCCAGTCGTACTCGGGGTCCTCCAGGTGCTTGCGCAGCAGCGGCAGCACCCGGTCCACCGGCGCTGAGCGCTCGGCCACGGGCAGCAACCGCTTCGCCTTCTGCAGCGTAGGCTGCGGTGACCGTCCGATCCGCTCGGCCACCTCGGCGATGTCGGACACCCCTTCCCGTGCCGCGGCGAGGATCTGCTCGTACTCCGCATCGGTCCACGGCTGGCCCGACCTCGGCGGCAGCGCGGCCCGCTCCGGTCGCTCATGGGTGCCGGCGGGCTCCCATGCGCCTCCCCCGCCGATCGGCGTGATGCTCGGCATACGCTCGTGCATGGTCCCCTCCGTGGCCGCGTCGCCCGGCCCCCGCGATGGGGGGCTCGCAGGCAGCATCGGGCCGCCTGTGCCCGGTCGGCCGCGCCATCCACAGCCGTGGCACGCCCGGGGCGACCGCGGCCGGCTGGGGACAACTACCACGCCACCGGACGCGACCGCACCCGACCGCGCACAACGAACACACCGCCCCCACGACCGCGACCGACCGGGGACGACGCACGCGCCGCACGGGTAACGCAGGCGCGCCGCCTCAGCGGTTCCCGGCACCCCCGGCCACTGGGAGCCGGCGCGCCAGGAAGTCCACGGTGAGCGCCCAGGCGTCCTCGGCCGCGCCCGGGTGGTGGAACATGGGTGCCGGGTTGTCGAAGGCGTGGCCGGCACCGTCGTGGAGGTGGAACTCCACCTCGGGACCGTCGACGGCAGCGCGGATCAGCTCGACCTGATCGAGCGGGATGTAGGTGTCGGCGGTGCCGAAGTGGTGCAGGCTCGGGACAGTCACCCGGTCCGCCAGGTCGAGCAGCTTCGGCAGGGCCGAGCCGTAGTACGAGACGAGGGCGTCGACGTCCGCCTCCGCAGCGACGTTGAACGCCACTCCCCCACCGAAGCAGAACCCGACGGCCCCGACACCGCCGGTGACCTCGGGCCGGGCGCGCAGGGCGTCGAGCGCGGCGACGGAGTCGGCGACCGTCTGCCCCCAGTCGAGCCGGCCCGCGAGCGCCATCCCCTGCTCGAGCACGTCGTCCCGCGACTCGTCGACCGTCTCCCCGAGCCGCCAGTAGAGCTCCGGCGCGAGCACGACGTACCCGAGATCCGCGAGGTCCCGCGCCCGGCTCCTGATGTAGGTGCTCACCCCGAAGATCTCCTGGAGGAGCAGCAGGCCGGGCCCAGACCCGGACGGTGGGAGCCACAGGTGTGCCGGCATGTCGCCGTCGGCAAGGTGGACGCTGGTCGTCGTCGCCGTCTCGGACATCCCGAAGTGCACTCCTTGGTCGTCGTCGCCCGGTGCAGGCTGTGGCCAGCCTACCGGCGGACGGGCAGCGGCTCTTCACACCCGGCAGCGACTCTCCGCACCCGGTTGCGGAGCCGTCACGACCTGCGGCCCCGGAGCGCCATCACCGGCCCGGAGAAGAGCGCCACTCCCAGGACGAAGCCGGCGTCGTACCAGTTCCCGTTGTTGTCGACCTCGTAGATGCTCACGGTGTCGGTGAACAGCGAGACGATGAACGTGACGGGCAGGATGACCCCGTGCCACAGCCCGAACCAGAAGCCGCGACCACCGGGCACCTCCTGCACGTTCTGGCCCGCAGCACACGCCCCGAGCACGACCACGACGACGAGGACGACGCCCGCGAGCGCGAGCACACGCCGTGACCTGTTCATGACCGCTCCCCTCCGCCACCGGCGTGACTCTCCAGCCCTCCGGGGGTCTCACGGCCCGGCCACCGGCGTGACTCTCCAGCCCTCCGGGGGCTCTCCCGGCCCCACCACCGGCGCGACGCCCCGGCCCTCCAGACACCTCACGGCCCGGCCACCGGCTGACGGCGACCCACCCGCGAGGCGGCACGTACCGCCAGGACGACGGCGGCGAGACCGCCGCCGAGCAGCACGAACCCACTGACCAGCGCGACCGCCGCGGCGACGCCGAGCCAGGGCAGGGTGGCTCCGGCGTCGACACTCGCGTGCACGCCCGCCCCGCCGTCGGCAGCCATGACCACCACGACGTAGCTCCCCGGCTCGGGCTCCAGGTCGAGCCGGACCGGCCCGGATCCAGTGGCGGAGGCGATCCAGATATCCGTATCGGCGGGCGGCACTGCCGGTGCGCCACCGCCCAGCTCGCTGTCGACGAAGGCGTTGCCCCGCATCTCACGCGCCACCCCGTCGAGGTAGGCGGCAGCGTCCTGCGCAGAGGCGACCCCGAGGAAGATCTCCCCGCCGTGGCCGACGGCGCGCAGTCGCACGTCGCCCAGGCCCTCGTCCAGCCACTCCCCGCGGAGCACGAGCTCGTCGGTGACGGCGGCGTATCCGGGGGTGTCCACCTCCCACGTGGGGGTGGTGACGTAGCCGTCCTCCCGCTGGCTCGCCTGCCACGTCAGCAGCGTGATGCCGCCGACGACGGCGAGCAGCCCGAGCAGGACGGCGACGGAGCCGGCGACCACGGCGACCACCCGACCCGCCGACCAGGAGGACGTCGGGTAGTACCCGCCGGCCGGAGGACTCGTTGGATCAGCCGCCAGAGGGCCGGAGGCAGCCCCCGCGGCTGCCGTGCCGGCTCCCGAGTCGAGCCTCACCCCGGCGGGTCCGGGACCACCTCCCGAGTCGGACCCCACCCCGGCAGGGCCGGGACCAGCACCCGACTCCGGCCCCACCCCGGCAGGGCCGGAACCAGCACCCGACTCCGGCCCCACCCCGGCAGGGCCGGAACCAGCACCCGACTCC
>NZ_CALGNQ010000174.1 GCF_937958535.1 uncultured Georgenia sp.
CTGCGGGCGTGCCGGGCTAGTAGAGCGCGGAGGCGAGGTCGCGGCGCGCCTGGGCGACCGCCGGGTCGGCGCTGCCGACGATCTCGAAGTACTCCACGAGGCGCTTGCGGGCCTCCTCGCGGTCGTCCCCGGCCGTCGCCCGCACGACGGCGAGCAGCCGCTGGAAGGCGGCCTCGTGGTTCCCGGCGGCGACCTCGGCGTCGGCGGCGGCCAGGTGGGCGGCGACGTCGGTCGGCGGGGCGTCCTGTGCGGCGACGACGGCCTGCATGCCGCCGCTGCTCGCGGTGCGCATGATGAGCTCGACCTGGGCCAGCGCGGCGCTGGCCTCGTGGTCGGCGGGGTTCTCCTTGAGCGCGCGGCGGTAGGCGTCGGCAGCGGCCTCGTAGTCCTCCCGCTCGATGGCCTCCAGCGCCTCCTGGTGGAGGGGCGGCAGCGGGGGCTCGGGCGGCGTGGCCGTGGCGTCCGGGTCGCTCGCCCCGCCGCCGACCGTGCCGGTGACCCCGGCCTGGGCGGCCACGCGCAGCACCTCGTCGACGACCGCGCGCACCTGCTCCTCGGGGTAGTCGCCCTGGTAGAGCGGGATGGGCTGGGCACGGACGATGGCCACGACGGTGGGCACCGCCTGCACCTGCAGCGCCTGCGCGATCTGCGGGCTGGTCTGGGCGTCGACCCGGGCGAGCTGGAACCGGCCGCCGTACTCGGCGGCGACCTTGGCGAGCACCTCGGAGGGGCCCTGGGCGTAGGACGCCCAGACCTCCAGGACGACCGGCACCTGCATCGACGTCTCGACGGTGCGCTGGAAGGTGGCCTCGGTGACGTCGACGACGACGGCCGCGTCGCTCACCGGTCCGGCCTGTGCCTGGTCGGGTGCCTGCGCCGGGCGGGCGAGGGCCGACAGGTCGACGGCACCGTGCAGGTTGATGGAGGGCTGGCTCATCACTGTCCTTCTCTACGCAGCAGGTCCTGGGACGACGTTACCCCTCGCCGTCGTCCGCCTCCTCATCCACCGGCTCGGTGAGCGCGACGTTGGCCAGGACGTGGACGGCGCCGAGCACACCGACCGGCTCCTCGCTGTCCGCGGGCGGCACGTGGAAGGCGACCGGCATGAGGTAGTGGGCGTGGGCCGCCCCCTCGATGCGGGGACGCTCCCCGATGAGCAGCCCGATGTCGCCACCGGCCTCCAGCGTGGAGCCCTCGACGGTGCGGGTGAGGGTGATCTTCGCGTCGATCACCCCGACGACGACGGCGCCGCCCTCGGCCGTCTCCATCGCGGAGACGGTGCCCTCGCGCACGGCGTAGGACTCCTCGACCTCACCGGCCACCTCGACGGTGGAGCGCAGCGCGCGGATCATCTCGGCGTAGCCGGTGCGGAACGGGTCCTCGGCGAAGAGCTCGGCGTTGCCGCCGTCCGGGTCGGCGAGCAGCTCGGCGTAGGCCGCGACGGTCTGCTCGGGGGTGAGGCGCAGCCCCTCGGCGTCCGGCGCCAGCGGGGGGCTGCCGGCCTGCGGGTTGGCGGTGCTCGGCGTCTGCACGCCGGGGAGCAGCGTCGTCCAGTACCAGAGCTTGTACTGGTTGCGCGGGCTCTCCTGGGTGAGGACGAGCAGCAGCGGGAGGTTGGCGTCGTCCGGGACGTGGGAGACGACGTAGAGCGAGCGCGGCCACTCGTCGGTCGCGGCCACGACCTCCACCTGGCTGCTCGTGGTGAGCGGGGTGGGGGTCCGCTCCCCGCCCGAGGCGGTGCTCAGCCGGTACTCGGCGTCGCGCATCGCCAGCGCCGGGCCGGTGACCCGGTCGGTGAGGAGCTCGGGGTCCAGCTCGGCGTCGGCGGTCTCGATCGTCTCCTGGACGTCCTGGAGGATCCGCTCGATGCGGTCCTCGTCGAGCACCGGCTGCGGGGCGGTGGCCGCGGGCTCCGGCTCGGGCTGGGGCACCTCGCCCGCGCAGCCCGCGAGGAGCAGGACGGTGGTGACGGCGCCGGCGGCCAGCCGGGCGCCCGTGTGCCTGCGCGTGCTGCCGGTCATCGTCGCTCCTCTCCCTCGTCGTCCTGGTCGGCTGATGGGGCAGACCCCGGCGGTGTCTCCCCGGTGGCGGCCCCGCCGAAGCCCCACACGGACCGCCACGACAGGGTGCCCGGCGCGGCGCCGGTCGTCCCCCCGTCCGCGGTCCGGGGCGTTGCGTCCGGCCCGGTGTCACCACGCTCCTCGGGCGAGCCGGCCGGCTCGTCGGACGCCCTGGTCGGCTCGTCCGGCGACTCGGTGGTGGGTGCGGCGGTCGAGTCGGTGGTTTCGGCGGCCGAGTCGGTGGCTCCGGCGGGCGCCCCGGTGGGGACGTCGGTCGCCCCGGTCGCCACGTCGGGCGACGCGCTGGGCTCGGCAGGGCTCTCGTCGCGTCGGCCGGGTCCGTCCTGCACCGCGTCGGCTGCGGTCCGGTCCGTGGGCGGCCCGGCCCCGTCCTGGTCCTGGTCGGGGCGCTCGCCGGCGGCGTCGGCCGCGGCCGTGTCGCGACCGGCGGACCGGGCGAACCAGCGCGCCGTCGTCCCGGCGTCGTCGGTGCCGGTGTCGCCGGTGTCTGCGCTGCCGGCGCTGCCCGTACCCGCGAGGGGGATGGGCGCCACCGACTCCCCGGCACGTCGCTCCCGGTCGGCGCGGGCCATGGCGCGCTCCATCTCGCGGATCTGGCGCCGGGTGAGCCGTTCGCCGGTCGGGTCGGTGTCGGTGACGCTCACCCGCGGACGGGTCTCGTCCTCCTCCTGCCGGCGGGCCTCGTCACGCCGTCGCTGCTCGCGGCGGGCCAGGAGGTCGAGGACGAACATCGTCGCCCCGGCGACGAGCACGATCGCCCCGACGACGATCCCGGGCACCAGCCACGGGGTGCTCACCTGGCGGCCCCACTCGAGCTCGATCTCCGGTGCCGGGCCGGTGCCGTCGGTCGCGGCGACCAGGCTCCAGCGCCCCGGGGTGTCGATCCAGGTGAGCTCGGCCGACCCCGTCCCCACGGCCTCGGCGACCCAGAGGTCGGAGCCGGCGGGGTTGGGCAGGGCGGTCGGGTCGGCGTCGGGGACCTGCGCCGTGGGCTCCTCGGTGGGGGCCTCGGTCGGCTCGCCGGGGGCGTCGGCAGGCTCCGCGGGGTCGGTCGGCTCGGTGCCGGTGACGACCTCGACCGTCAGCTCCTCCCACGAGGACAGGCCGGTGACCCGCGCGTGGTCGGCGTCGCCGAGCCAGGCCTCGACCTCGGCGGTGCGGCCGACGGCGAGGACCACGGGGGCGTCGTCCTGCGCGGTGGCCCGCACGGTGACCCGGGGGTCGACGGCGTCGAGCACACCGGGCTCGGTGATGACCACCGGGACGTCGGGGTGCTCCCCGAGCCGGAGGGTCGCGGTGTCGGAGGAGCGCACCACCGAGGCGGCGATCACCGAGACGGCGATGACGACCACGCCGATGACGGCGAGCAGCAGGGGCAGTCTGCGTCGGGACACGGGGGGCGAATTCCTCCAGGCAGGGCGCGGGTGCGACATCCCAGGATAGACCGGGACGCCACGCCTGGCGTTATCGAGTTGTGACCGAAGTGCGATGATCCGGGGCGGGAAGCGTAGCGCCGCGGGCCGTTCCCGGCCCCCGGCTAGGCTGTGCCCGGCATCGACGGAGCGACCAGGAGGATGCGATGAGCGAGGACCAGACCGGCTTCCCGGTGGTCATGCGCGGGTACGACCGCGCCCAGGTGGACCAGCGGGTGCACGCCCTGGAGACCGCGCTCGCCACCGCTCGCCAGCAGGTCGCCGCGCTGGACGAGCGGGTGATGCGGCTCTCCGGTGAGCTGGCCCAGGCGCAGCGGGAGCTGCGTGAGCGGGAGCGTCCCACGTACGCCGGCCTCGGGGCGCGGATCGAGCTGCTGCTGCGCTCCGCCGAGGAGCAGTCCGCCGGGGTCGTCGAGCGCGCGCGTGAGCAGGCCGCCGAGGCGCTGGCCCAGGCGGAGCGACGCGCGGCCGAGCTGACCGAGCGGGCCGAGACCGAGGCGGCCTCCCGCATCGCCGCAGCCCGCCGCACCGCCGAGGAGACGGTGTCGACGGCCGACCGTGAGGCCGCGTCCACCCTCGAGGTGGCCCAGCGCAAGGCGGAGGAGGTCGTCTCCTCCGCGGAGCGGGAGGCGGCCCGGGTGCGCGAGACGGTGCGGGACGAGGAGCAGCACCGGCGGGCGGACCTCGACCGTGAGCTGGCGCTGGCCCGGGCCACCGCCGAGCGGGAGGTGCTCGAGCTGCGCTCGGCGGCCGAGCAGGAGGTCGCCGAGGCCCGGGCCGAGGCCACGCGGCTGCGCCAGGAGGCGGACGCCGCCCTCGAGCAGGCGCGCTCCGAGGCGGAGCAGCTGCGTCGCCAGGCCGAGCTGGACGCCGCCACGCTGCGGGAGGAGGCGGAGCGGGCCGCCGCCGAGGCGCACGCCGAGGCGCGTGCGGCGACGACCGCGCTCACCGAGGAGACCGAGCGCCGGGCGGCGGAGGCCGAGGCCCGCCTGGCCGAGGCGATGTCCCGTACCGAGGCCGTCATCGCCGACGCCGACGCCGCGGCCGCACGGCGGATGGAGCACGCCCGCGCCGAGGCCGAGCACGTCCTGTCCGACGCCCGCGCGGAGGCCGACCGCCTCGTGCGCGAGGCCGCCGAGGCGGCGCGCGCCGAGCGCGACACACTGCGTGCGGAGATCGCCGACCTCACCCGTCAGCGCGAGGACATCACCAAGTACCTCAACGACCTGCGCGGTGTGCTCGAGGGGCACACGACGGCGCCGTCCACGCCCGCCGCTGCCGAGGTGGCAGCTGAGGACGCGCCGGACGCGGACGCCGGCGGGCCGGACGCCGCGGCGACCGAACCGCAGCCGGAGGCGGCGCAGCCCGCTGGTGACGCGGGTGCCGACGGCGCGACCGGCGCCGCGGGAGACGTCACCACCGCAGCCGACGCAACTCGGAAGAGCGTCGTGTAGGGACATA
>NZ_CALGNQ010000175.1 GCF_937958535.1 uncultured Georgenia sp.
GGTGATCGGGTCGGTGCTCATGCCCCAGCGCTCCTCAGCATCGTTGACGAAGTCATATACGATTCGGAGTCTGCACTGGCGGCGAGGGAGTGTCAAGGAGCGTCGCCTGCCCCGGACCTGGACGATCGACCCCGCCGTCGGTGGTGGGACGACTCGTAGAATGGCGGTGACGCCCGGCGCCCGGGAGCACGCCGGCGGGATCGGCGTCGGTTCTCGATCACGAGGCGTCGTGGTGGGCCCCGAGTGGTGCCGGCGGGTTAGCCCGCACCCCGCCCGTCGCAGGGCGCACCGCATCCGAGTCGGCGTGCGCCGGTGCCCACGGGCGGCCGACCGCCCGGCAAGGCGTCGGCGGGGGAGCGGAACGCCATCCCGAGCACGGAGGAGGAGCGGAAGGAGCCGAGTGGACGTCGCGCTGATCGTCGTCGCCGCGGCGTTCGCGCTCGTCAACGGTGCCAACACCGGGGGCACTATGCTCTCGCTCAACCTCACGGTGCACGCCCTGCGTCCCGTGACCGGCATCCTCGTCATGACACTCGGCGTGGTCCTCGCGCCCCTGCTGCTGGGGACCGCGGTGGCCGACACGGTGGCCACCGACCTCGTCGTCTGGGAGGGGCAGGGGCGCCGGCTCGGGACGATGCTCGCCGTGGTCGCCAGCGTCGTCGTGGTCTGGACGCTGAGCCGGTTCGGTGCCCCGACCGGCCAGACGATGGCGCTCGTCGGCGCGATGGCGGGGGTCGGTCAGGCGGCCGGGGAGCCGGTCGGCTGGGGCGCGGTTGCCAAGGTGCTCCTCATGATGGCGCTCGCCCCGCTCATCGGGGCGGTGATCGCCGCGTTCCTGCTGCGGGTGGTGGCCCCGGTGGTGCGGGTGCCGGACGCGGGCAGGGGGCTGCGGGCCGCGCACGCGGTCGCCTTCGCACTGCTCTCGTTGGCGTACGGGACGAACGACGCGCAGAAGATGCTCGCCGTCATGGCGGTCGCCACGGGCGTGGCGGGCGCGACGGTGCCGGTGGTCTGGTGGCAGCTGCTGCTCGTGGCGCTGTTCTTCGGGCTCGGCGCGGCGATCGGTGTGGGGCGGATGGCCGGGACCATCGGCTCGGGCATCCTGCCGGTGCGCACCGTCGACGCCGTGAGCACCGAGATCGCCACCGCCACCGCGCTGCTCGCCACCAGCGCCGCCGGTGCGCCCGTAGGCCTGGCGCAGACAATCTCCGGCGCCCTCATCGGCAGCGGCGCCGCCCGAGGACTAGGGAGGGTCAGATGGCGAAGGACCGGGAAGCTCGTGCTCGCGTGGGTCACCACCCTGCCGGCCGCGTACGCCCTGGGGGCGGTGGCCGGCGCCGTCGCGTCCCGGGTGTGACGGCGCTGCGCCGGGCGGCGGGGAACCTCACGCGGCGGAACGAGCGCGCCATCGTCGCCGCGCTCGAGGCGCACATCCGCACCACCCAGGACGCCGTCCGGGTCGCGCTCGCCGCCGTCCGGGGCGACCTGCCCAGCGCCGAGGCGCGCCGCCGGGTGGGGGAGATCGAGCGCGAGGGCGACGGGCACCGTGCCCGCCTCGTGGAGACCCTGGGCCGCACGCTCGTCACGCCGATCGACCGGGAGGACATCTTCCGCGCGTCGCGCTCGATCGACGACGTGCTCGACAACGTGCGCGACTTCGTCCGGGAGCACGACCTGTTCGAGGTGGGGGCACAGCCCCTGCTCGTCGACGTCCTGGAGGCGGTGGAGGAGAGCGTCGCCGAGCTGCACCACGCCGCCGCAGCCACCAGCAACGCCCCCTCGCGGATCCGCACCTCGGCGCTGGCCGCCCGGAAGAACGACATCCGCCTGCGCTACCAGGAGGCGATGGCCGCGCTCCTCACCGGGGAGGTGACGGTGGAGATGCTGCGGTGCCGTGAGCTGCTCCGCCGCCTCGACGTCATCGGGCTGCGGCTGGGGGAGGCGGCCGACGCCTTCGCCGACGGCGCGGTCAAACGGAGCCACTGAGCAGGGTCGTCGTGAGCCCGGCCGAGGCCCGGGCGGTCAGGGACGGCGCGGTCAAGCGGAGCCACTGAGCAGGGCCGCCCTGAGCCCGGCCGAGCGCCGGGCGGTCAGGTCTGGGTGACTCCCAGGACCACCTGGGCGATCGTCCGCACCGCCTCGATCAGCTGGTCGAACGACTCGCGGTAGACGGCGTCGGACCGCCGGTAGGGGTCGACGATGTCGTCCAGCTCGGCCGGTACCTGCACCCGCTCCCGCGCGGCCAGCGGCACGAGCGCGGCGAGGCGCTCGGCGGGCCGGGCGTCCGGACCGGCCGCGGCGGTGAGCTCGTCCGGGTCCACCGCGGAGGCGAGCCGGGCGAACTCCCGCACGGTGAATGTGCGTCGCACCGCGGCGGGGACGTGCTCCACGACGTCCGCCCGGTGCGCCCGCGTCGCGGTGAGCACGAGGTCCGCGCCGGCGACCATGGGTTCGGTGATGGCCCGGGCGGCGAAGCCGTCCGCGCTGACGCCGACCTCCTCGAGCAGCTGCACCATCGGCCCCTGGATCGGCTCACCGACGAGCGCCCCGGTGCCGGCGCTGTGGACCGTGATCCCGCTGCCCTCGGCGAAAGCGGACCGGAAGAGCCGCTCGATGGCGGGGGAGCGGCACACGTTGCCGGTGCACACGATGAGGAGCGTGAAGTCGTCACCCGAGCGGTAGGCCATGTCCGTCCTTCCATCAGCGGTCCGCCCCGAGCCTAGT
>NZ_CALGNQ010000176.1 GCF_937958535.1 uncultured Georgenia sp.
GTCGGGCTGGTGGGAGTAGAAGTGGTGGAGGTACCACTCCTCGGTGCGCTCGTCGTAGGTCCAGATGCCGCCCTCCCGGTCGGGGAACACCGTGAGGTGGGAGGTGTCCGGCGGCTCGTCGGAGCGCCACACGTAGTAGTCGCGGAACCGGTTGTCCCGGGAGCGGCGGGCGGCCCTGAACCACGGGTGCTGGTCGGAGGTGTGGTTGATGAGGAGGTCGACGACCACGCGGATGCCGCGGTCCTTGGCGGTGCGGATGAGCTCGACGACGTCGCCGTGGCTGCCCAGCCGCGCGTCGACGCCGTAGAAGTCGGTGACGTCGTACCCGTCGTCCCGGTCGGGGGTGGGGTAGAAGGGCATGAGCCACAGGCAGGTGACCCCGAGCTCGGCGAGGTAGTCGATGCGTTCGACGAGGCCGGCGACGTCCCCGGTGCCGTCGCCGTCGGAGTCGAAGAACGTCTCGATGTCGAGACAGTAGATGACGGCGGTCTTCCACCACTGGTCGGAGGTCTGGGTGATGCGGCTCATCGGGCGGTCTTTCTGGAGGGTGGGGGCTGCTCCCGGTCCTGTCTACCGGCGGGAGCGGTCGGCGGCATCCGGGAGGATGGGAGCAGGGCAGATGTGACGGAGGTGATCACGTGGGACGCGACCTGGGGCCGATCCTCGTCGTCGTGGGGTTGGCCATCGCCGCCGTGGGTCTCCTCGCGTGGAGTGGCGGGCTCTCCTGGTTCGGTCGGCTGCCCGGCGACATCCGGATCGAGACCGAGCACACGCGGGTGTACATCCCGTGGGTGTCGATGCTCCTCGTCTCCGCCGTCGTCAGCGCCGTCCTCTGGCTGCTGCGGCGGTGACCCGGTGGTCGACCGGCAGCGGTGGGCGGTGCAGCGCGTGGTCGCGGAGCGCCCGCAGGCGGTGCTGGAGATCGGGTGCGGCCCGGGGGTCGCCCTGCGGCTGCTCGCCGAGGCGCTGCCCGCGGCCCGGATCGTGGGGATCGACCGGTCGGCGGTCGCGGTCGAGCGGGCGCGTGCGCGCCTGGGGGACCTCCTCGACGGCGACCGGGTGTCGCTGCACCGGCTCGCGATCGCCGACCTCGACCTGCCGAGCGTCGACGTCGTCCTGGGCGTGAACGTCAACGTCTTCTGGACGTCCCCGGCGCAGCGGGAGCTGACCGTGCTGCGCCGGGTGCTACGGCCCGGGGGAGTGCTGCACCTGGTCTACGAGCCGCCGGGCCGTGACCCGTGGGTGCGGGCCGGTGTGGAGACGGCGCTGCGCCGGGCCGGGTGGACGTGGTCCGTCGCGCAGAAACGACGCCTCCAGGCCGTCCGAGCCAGCCCTGGGTCTCCTCAGCCCTGAGGCCGCCCGCCGTCTCCGGTGAGGTCGCGCACGTAGCGGTCGAGCAGCTCCGCCGGCCGCACCGGGTGGCTGAGTGCACCGCCCGCCCCGACGCGTCGTGGTGCCGCTCCGCCGGTGCGGGGACGAGCCGCTCGACGCCGACGGCGCGGGTGGGTCGTGGTCACGGCCGGTCCATCGGCCGTCCGGTCTCGAGCAGGGTCTTGAGACCGGACAGCGACCAGGGCCAGCCACCGCCACCTCCCTCGGGGTCGCCCCCGCCGTCGAACTCGGCGAACTGCTCGGGTGCGGCACTGACGTCGTGGCGCAGCACCACCTTGGTCTGCCCGTTGGGGTACTCGGTCAGCTCCCAGGTCACCCGGGTGGTCGGCGGGTCGGGCTGCCACATCGGGCGCCAGGCGAGTACGAGCAGCCGCGGCGGGTCGACCTCGAGCACCTCGCCCTCGACCGCCGTCTCGCCCATGCCCATCTCGCGCATCTGCGGGGTGGAGAGGTTGCGGAAGGCGCCGCCCGGGCGGAGGTCGAACTCCACGGCGCCGCCGTAGCCCCACTGGGTGGTGAGTTCCGACTGGGTGATGGCGTCCCAGACCCGCTGGGCCGGGGCCGCGATGTAGATGGTGTGGACGACTGTCGTCGCCGTGCTGCTGGTCATGTCGAGCCTTTCTCGGTGGTGTCCTCGAGTCGTTCCTTGAGGTCGAGCAGGGCGTCGGCGGTGCGCGCCCTGTCGGTGTACTTGCCGATCCACCGGCGGTGGATCTGCTGGATCGGGACGGGGTTGAGGTAGTGCTCCTTGACCCGCCCCACCCTGCGCGTGGTCACCAGCCCGGCGGCCTCGAGCAGCCGCAGGTGCTTGGACACTCCGAACCGCGTCATCTCGACGCGGGCGGCGACGACGTCCTCCAGCTCCCCGAGCGTGCGCCCGTCCCGCTCGTGGAGGGCGTCCATGAGCAGCCGGCGGGTCGGGTCCGCCAGCGCCTTGAACACGAGGTCGTCGTCCACACCCCGACAATAGGTGACCCAAAGGTCACCTATCAAGGGGTGGGGACGTCGGCCGCGGCCCGGGATGTCGGCGGGCGAGGCCCACGGGGCCCACCTAGACTCGCCCGCATGCCTGCGTTGGCCACCGCTGCCCGGATCGCCCTCGGACTGACCATGGTCGGGGCGGGGATCTCCCATCTGACGGGCCGGCGGCAGGAGTTCCAGGCGCAGGTACCGGAGTGGTTCCCCGTGGACGCCGACCTCGTCGTCGTGGTGTCCGGGGTGGTGGAGATCGTGCTCGGCGCCTCGTTCGCGGGCCTGCCGCGGCACCGGCGGCTGTTCGGTGCCCTGCTCGCCATCTTCTTCGTCGTCGTCTTCCCCGGCAACATCGCCCAGTACGTCGAGGGCACCGACGCCTTCAACCTCGACACCGACACCAAGCGGTTGGTGCGGTTGTTCTTCCAGCCGGTGCTCGTGCTGTGGGCGCTGTACGCGGGCGGGTGGCTCGGACGCCGACGACGCAGGCCGGTGGACACGAGTCCGCATGAGCTGAGCGAGGAGCATCGGTCAGGAATCGAGAAGCGGCGGATCGGGCCGCGCTCCTAGCGTCGGGATACCGACGACGAGAGGAGCCATCATGGCCCAGCACACCGCTGCCGGCGGGTTCTCCGAGCAGGAGCGCGCCGCGATGAAGGACCGCGCCGCCGAGCTGCGGCAGGAGGCGCTCGCCGGCCGAGGGCCCAAGGCGGCCGCGGGCGAGCGCGCCGTCCAGAAGAAGATCGCCAAGCTGCCCGAGCCGCACCGGGCGCTCGCCGCCCGGCTCCACGCCGTGGTGACGGCGGCGGCACCGGAGCTCGAGCCGAGGCTGTGGTACGGCCAGCCGGCCTATGCCAGGAGAGGGGACGTCGTGTGCTTCTTCCGCAGCGGACACGTGGGCAAGACCCGGTACACGGTGCTGGGCTTCACCGACCGGGCGGCGCTCGACGACGCGGGCGGGCTGTGGCCCACCTCGTACGCCGTCGCGGAGCTCACGCCGCAGTCCGAGGAGGAGATCACCGAGGTGGTCCAGCGCGCCGCGGGCTGAGAAGCCCGACCCACCGGGATCGATCGGTCGGAGAACGTCCGTTCACGGTCCGGGACAGGACGTTCCCCGACCGATCGACGGCAGGGCGGCCGGCCGCCGGCGGGCGCGGGCGAGCGGCTCGTCAGCTCCGCAGGGCCGGTAGCAGGTCGTGCCTGGCGAGCTCGAGGAAGTATCCCTGGTCCTGGCCGACGTGGTGGAGGTAGACCTCGTCGAACCCCAGGCTCTCCAGCTCGCGCAGCCGCTCGACGAGCTCGGCGACGGATGCGGTGACGACCACGCCGCCGGCGATGACCTCGTCGGGCACGAACCGGCCGATGATGTCGAAGTCCTCCGGGGTGGCGGTGTCGTGCGGGATCGGCTCGGCGAACGGGTGGTTCTGCCACTGGTCGCGGGCGATGTCGCGCGCCTCCTGCTGGGTGGGGGCGATCGACAGGTGCACCTGCAGGGCCAACGGGCCGCTCCCGCCGTTCTCCCGGTAGGCCTCGACGATCTCGCGCATGGCGCCGAGGTCGGTGTTGATGGTGATGAGCCCATCGGCCCAGGTGGCCGCGCGGGCCGCGGTCGCCGGGGAGAGCGCCGGGCCGATGAGCTTCGGCGGGGTCGCGGGCAGGGAGTAGACCCGGGCCCGCTCGACGGTGACGTGCCGGCCGCGGTACGTGAGGTCCTCACCGGCGTGCAGCCGGCGGATCACCTCGACGCACTCCTCCAGGCGCTCCTGGCGCAGGTCCTTGCCGATCCACTTGTCCCCGGTGATGTGCTCGTTCATGTTCTGGCCGGTGCCCAGCGCCACCCAGAACCGGCCCGGGAACATCTCGGCCAGCGTCGCGGACGCCTGGGCGATGACCGCCGGGTGGTAGCGCTGGCCCGGTGCGTTGACGGTGCCCAGCCGCAGCTGCGTCGTCGCCAGTGCCGCTCCCAGCCAGGACCACGCGAAGCCGGAGTGACCCTGCCGCACCGACCACGGCGCGAAGTGGTCGGAGCACATCGCCATGTCGAAGCCGGCGCGTTCGGCCTGCTGGACGTCGCGCAGCAGCCGGGAGGGGGCGATCTGCTCGTGGGAGGCGTGGAAGCCGTAGGAGGGCATGGCCCCTGTGTAGCGCGCACCCCGGGCACCGGCACCTCGGGCCGTCCCGGAGCCGGCCGGCGGCGGCACCGGCACCGGGCCGCTCCGACCCGGCAGGCTGACGCACGCCGGCCCCGCCGACCCGCCGTGACAGTTGTTGACGAGGGCCGTGCACGTGTGGAAATACTCTGCCTATGACGCGCCGCTGGGTCCCCGCCGTCCTGTGTGCCGTGCTCGTCCTGGCGGCCTGCTCGGCGGATCCCGACGACGGGCCCGAGCCGGCCGTCGAGGCCCTCGCCGCGGCCCTCAGCGAGCACTCCCTCGACGGCGTGCCGCTCGTGGCACCCGAGGCGGCAGCCCAGTTCGCCGACCTCGTCGAGCCGCTGGCGGACTACGACGTCGTCGTCACCGCCGGCGAGGTCACCCGCGCGGACGGCGAGGCCACCGCGGCCCTCCACTGGACGTGGACGATCGAGGACCGGGAGTGGACCTACGACACGACGGCCCACCTCGTGGAGGACGAGGAGGGCGATGCGGGCTGGCAGGTGGCGTGGCAGCCGTCCACCGTCGTCCCCGACCTCACCGCCGGCGAGCGGCTGCGCGTGACCCGCCGGACGCACGACCGAGCCGAGGTGCTCGGCGCCGAGGACGAGGTCATCGTCACCGACCGGCCCGTCGGCCGCTACGGCCTGGACAAGACGCTCATCGCGGAGGAGGAGGTCGGGGAGCAGGCCGAGCGGGTCGCCGAGGCCGTGGGCATCGACCCGCAGGGCTTCCGGGAGCGGGCCGAGGCGATGGGTCCCCGGGCGTTCGTCGAGGCGATCGTGCTCCGCCCGGAGGACGCGCAGGAGGTCGTCGCCCCGGACTTCGCCGAGATCCCCGGGGCCCGCGTCCTGGAGGACGAGATCCCGCTCGCCCCCTCCCGGCACTTCGCCCGCGAGCTCCTCGGCCGCGTGGGACCCGCGACGGCGGAGGTGGTCGAGGCCTCGGACGGCCGGGTGCAGCCGGGCGACGAGGTGGGGCTCTCCGGGCTCCAGGCACGCTACGACGACCTCCTGCGCGGAACCGCGACCGTCCTCGTCACCGCGGTGGACGCCGCGGGCTGCCCGGAGTGGCCCGTCTGCGAGGACGCCCCGGAACGGACCCTCGTCGAGCTGCCGGGCGAGGAGCCGCAGGACCTGCGCCTCACCCTCGACCCGCAGCT
Source organism: uncultured Georgenia sp. (assembly GCF_937958535.1). Taxonomy (GTDB): domain Bacteria; phylum Actinomycetota; class Actinomycetes; order Actinomycetales; family Actinomycetaceae; genus Oceanitalea. Next base: position 5,680 of record NZ_CALGNQ010000176.1, read on the forward strand.
GCAGCTCAAGGCCGAGCGGATCCTCCACGCCGACGCCGACGAGGACTCCCCGCCGAGTGCGATCGTGGCGCTGCGCCCGTCGACCGGCGCGGTGCTCGCCGCCGCCAACGGACCGGGCAGCGGCGGGTTCAACACCGCCACCGCGGGCCAGTACGCCCCCGGGTCGACGTTCAAGGTGGTCACCGCCCTCGCCCTCCTCCGCGCGGGCCTGACCCCCGGCGACGTCGTCACGTGCCCGGACACGATCACCGTCGACGGCCGCCGCTTCAAGAACTACGACGACTACCCGGCCTCGGCGGTCGGGGACGTGTCCTTCCGCACCGCCTTCGCCCACTCGTGCAACACCGCGCTCATCGACAACCGCGACCTCCTCGGGGAGGGCGACCTCGCTCAGGCCGCCGCCGCCCTCGGGCTCGCGGCCGACCACGACCTGGGCTACCCCGCCTACCTCGGCCAGGTCCCGGAGCCGGAGGGGGAGACCGAGCACGCCGCCTCGCTCATCGGCCAGGGCCGCGTGCTGGCGAGCCCGCTCGCCATGGCGACCGTCGCCGCCTCCGTCCAGGCCGGGCGCACCGTCGTCCCCCACCTCGTCGCGGACACGACGGCGACACCCGAGCCCGCCGTCCCGCTCACCGAGACGGAGGCCGAGCAGCTGCGCGACCTCATGCGTGCCGTCGTCACCGAGGGGTCGGGCTCCTTCCTCGCCGACGTCCCCGGTCAGGAGGTGCTGGCCAAGACCGGCACCGCCGAGTACGGCACTCCCGACGAGGACGGGGCCCACGAGACGCACGCGTGGATGATCGGCATCCAGGGCGACCTCGCCGTCGCCGTCTTCGTCGAGACCGGTGTCAACGGCGCGCGGACCGCCGGCCCGATCCTCGAGGAGTTCCTGCGCTGAGGCAGTGGCATCCTGGCCGGATGCAGCCCCACCTCTCCATCGCGGCGATGGGCGGGACCATCGGGATGACCGCCCCCGCGCCCGGTGCGGGGGCCGAGCCGCGTCTCGACGCCGCTGCCCTCGTCGACCGCGTCCCGCAGCTCGGCGCACTCGCCGCGCTCCGCACCACGACGGTGTGCAACAAGCCCTCCCCGTCGGTCGAGGTCGCCGACGTCCTCGCCGCCCTGGCCTGGGCGCGGGCGCAGGTCGACGGCGGCGCGGCGGGTGTGGTGGTCACCCACGGCACCGACACGCTGGAGGAGACGGCCTACCTTCTCGACCTCCTGTGGGACCGGGCCGAGCCGCTCGTCGTCACCGGGGCGATGCGCCAGGCCGACGTCCCGAGCACCGACGCCCCGGCCAACCTGCTCGCCGCCGCCCGGGTCGCCCTCGACCCGGAGGCCCGCGGACGTGGGGTGCTCGTCGTCCTCGACGATGCCGTCCACCTCGCCGCGCGCGTGACCAAGGAGAGCTCGACGGCGCTGGACGCCTTCGTCTCACCCGGCACCGGACCGGTGGGGCGGCTGCACGAGCACGAGCCGCGGTTCCACGCCCCCGCCCCGCCGCGGCCCGAGCCGCTGCCGGACCCGCCGCCCGGCACCGTGGACGTCGCGCTCGTCGAGGCCCCGTTCGCCGACGACGGTCGGATGGTGCGGGCCCTCCTCGACGCCGGCTACGAGGCCCTCGTCGTCGCCGGCTCCGGGCTCGGACACGTCTCGGCCGCCACCTACGCCGAGCTCGCCGCCGCGGTGGCGCGCGGCGTCGTCGTCGTGGTCGCCTCCCGCACGGCGCGGGGCGGGACCGGACGGTCGACCTACGGCTACGTCGGCTCGGAGACCCGGCTCATCGAGGCCGGCGTGCTCATGGCCGGCGAGCTGTCCGGCCCCAAGGCGCGGCTGCTGCTCCACGTCCTGCGGGCTGCGGGGTACCACGGCCCCCGCCTCGCCGCGGCGCTCGCCGCACGCACCCGGGCCTGACCGTGCGGCGCGGTGCCCCGGCGCCGGCACCCGGGGGCCGATGCACCGGCGGGACCAAGGGCCCGGGACGGCGTCCCGCCCGGTCCGCACACTGGAGCAATGGCAGGCACCTGGACCGCGGCGGCTGCCGCCACCGCCGCCCTCCTCGCCCTGGCCGGCTGCGCGCAGAGCACCGGTGGCCGTGCCCCCGCGGCCGGTTCCGCGCTGCTCGCCGAGCACGGTCTGGCCGGGATGACGGGCAAGGAGGTCGTCGACCACCTCGACCGGCTCCCGGCCGCGGAACGTCCGGCCGACCTGCTCGCGTCGGTGCGGGCCGAGGAGGTCGTCCTCACCGACGGCACCGAGGAGGTGGCCCTCGACCTGCCCGCCGACGAGTTCTACGTCTCCGTGGCCCCCTACGTCGACGCCACCCACGAGTGCTACTACCACTCGCTCACCACCTGCCAGGGCGAGCTGGTGGAGCAGGAGGTCGACGTCACCCTGACCACCGACGACGGCGAGGTCCTCCTGGCGGAGACCACGACGACGCTGCCCAACGGCTTCGTGGGGTACTGGCTGCCCCGCGATGTCGAGGGCGTCCTCGAGGTGACCCACGACGGCCTCACCGGGTCGGTGCCGCTGGCGACCGGGCCGGACGACCCCACCTGCGTCACCACCCTGCGGCTCGGCTAGCAGGAGTCCGGCTCCCGGCGACAAGGAGGGCCCTGTCCCCGCCGGGAGCCGGACCCTGGTCATTCGATGCGGGCGATCGGCAGGCCCTGCCGCACGGCCTCGTCCTCACCGACGAGGAGCCGGACGGTGCCGTCGACGGGCGCCACGACCTCCGCATCCACCTTGGCCACCTGGACCTCGGCGATGAGCTGCCCCCGGGCGACGCGGTCACCGTCCGCGACGTACCAGGTGGCCAGCACGCCCTCGGCGTCGGGGTCGGTGTCGTCGACCGGTGGGAAGAGCACCTCGGTCACGCGAGCACCGTCCTGATCGCCGCCTCGATCCGGTCGTGCCGCGGCAGCACGGCGTACTCCAGGTCGTGGGCGTAGGGGATGGGGATGTCCGGCATCGTCACCCGCTGCACCGGTGCACGCAGCAGCCGCGGGTCGTGGTCGGTGATCGTCGCGGCCACCTCGCCCGAGAGCCCGAAGGAGAGGTAGTCCTCGTCGACGACGACGAGCCGGCCGGTCTTGCCCACCGACTCCAGGATCGCCGCACGGTCGAGCGGGACGAGGGAGCGCAGGTCGAGCACCTCCACGCCGATGCCCTCCCCGGCGAGCTGCTCGGCGACGTCCAGCGCGTGGTGGACCGACAGCGACAGGGTGACGACGGTGACGTCACCGCCCTCCCGGGCGACCCGGGCCTTGCCGATGGGGACCACGTGCTCGCCCTCGGGCACGACGTCGATCGACCGCTTGTTCTTCGCCATCCACGGCAGGCCCATGATGCCCTTGTGGAACATGTAGACCACCGGGTCGTCGTCGCGGATGGCGGCGGTCATGAGCCCCTTGGCGTCCGCCGGGTTCGACGGCACGACGACCTTCATCCCCGGCAGGTGGGCGAAGGTGCCCCACAGGCACTGGGAGTGCTGCCCGCCGTCGGAGTACCCGCCGCCGACCGCGGTGGTCAGCACCATCGGCACCGAGACGTTGCCTCCGGAGAAGTACCGGATCTTGGCCATGTGGTTGTAGATCTGGTCGAGGCACACACCCATGAAGTCGACGAACATGAGCTCGACGATGGGCCGCATGCCCTCCGTGGCGGCGCCGATGCCCAGGCCGATGAACGCCGTCTCGGAGATCGGGGTGTCGATGACGCGGTCCTTGCCGAACCGCTCGAGCAGGCCGGTGGTCGAGGAGAAGATCCCGCCGTACTCGCCGACGTCCTCCCCGAGGTAGACGACGCTCTCGTCGCGCTCCATCTCCTGGCTGATCGCCTCGACCATCGCCTTGGAGGTGTTGAGACGGCGCACGGCGGGCTGGGCGGGGCTGTCGGTGAGTGTCATGGCTGCTCCTCGGCGAACACGTACCGGTGGACGTCGGCGGGGTCGGGCACCGGGCTGTCCTTGGCGAAGGCGACGGCGGCCTCGACCCGCTCGGTGGCGGCGCGCTTGACCTGCTCGACCGCGGTGTCGTCGAGCACCCCGGCCTCGCGCAGCCGCTGCTCGTAGCGGGGCAGCGGGTCGAGCCCGGGCAGGGAGTCGAGGTCGGGGCGGTAGCCCTGGGCGTCGCCCTCGAAGTGACCCCACAGCCGCAGCGTGGCGACCTCGACGAGGCTGGGGCCCTGGCCGGCGCGGGCCCGGGTGACGGCGCGCTCGGCGGCCGCGTAGACCGCCTCGACGTCGTTGCCCTCCACCCGCACCCCGGGCATCCCGTAGCCGGCGGCGCGGTCGGCGTTCGAGGGGACCGCGGTGGAGGCCGAGCGCGGCACCGAGATGCCCCACTCGTTGTCCTCGACGACGAAGACGACGGGCAGGTTCCACAGCGCCGCGAGGTTGAGCGACTCGTGGAAGGCGCCCTGGTTGGCTGCGCCCTCGCCGGTGACCGCCACGGCGATGGCGTCGGTGCCGCGCCGCTTGAAGGCGAAGGCGGCGCCGAGCGCGGGCGGGTAGCCCTCGGCGATGATGCCCGAGCAGGAGAAGTGCACCGCCGGGTCGAACAGGTGCATGTGGCCGCCCCGGCCCCGGCCCAGCCCGGTCTCCCGCCCGAAGATCTCGGCGGTCATCCGGTTCAGGTCCACACCGTGGGCGACCGCGAAGTGGTGGGGCCGGTGGGTGGCGGTGACGGCGTCGTCCTGGGTGAGGTGGGCGCACACCCCGGCCGCCACCGGCTCCTGGCCGGCGGACAGGTGCATCTCCCCGGGGATGAGGCCCTTGCCGATGTCGAAGCCCGGTCCCTTGTCGGCGTGGTACTCGCGCAGGATCGCCTCTTCGAAGGTGCGCGAGAGCACCATCGTCTCGTAGAGGTCCCGGCGGACGTGGACCGGTAGGTCGGCGTGGCCGGTGTCGGCCGGTGTCGGTACCGGCGGTGGTTGGGACACCGAGGTAGACATCTGTGCCTCCTTTGGCAGTGAGTCCGAACCTCCACTGTCACCGCCGCGCCCGAGGCGGACAATGCCGCCTTTTCACATGGTGATAGCGCTCAGCGGTGGGCGAGGGCGAGGAGCGTGGCCGCGCGCCGCAGCGCGGCCGCGTGCGCCGGGAGCTCGGCGGCGCGGTCGGCGGGCAGCGAGACGGCCACCGCCTTGGTCTGCCCGGGTACCGGCACGGCGGTGCACACCGTGCCCACCGCGTACTCCTGCCGGTCCACGGCGACCTCCCGGCTGCGCTCCAGCTCGGCGAGTAGTGCACGCGGGGAGGTGATGGTGTGCGGGGTGAGGTCGAGGAGCGCGTGGTCGGCGAGGTAGTCACGGCGTGCGGTGACGGGGAGCGTGCCGAGGATCGCCTTGCCCAGCGCGGTGGCGTGGGCGGCGTCCCGCATCCCCACCCACAGGTCGACCCGTGGGGCGGTGGGGGAGTCGACGATCTCGGTGAGCCGGATCTCCTCCCCGTCGAGGTCGGCGAGGTAGGCGGGGGCCCCGAGCTGGTCGTGGAGCCCGCGCAGCACCCGCAGCTCACGCCGGGACGCCGCGCCCCGGCCGAGCATGTCGACGCGGTCGCCGAGGACGTACCCGTCCGGGGTGCGTAGCAGGTAGCCCTCGTGCACCAGGGTGCGCAGCAGGTGGTAGGTCGTGGGCAGGGGGACGCCCGTGGTCCGGGCGAGCCGTTTGGCCGGCTGCGGGGAGCCCGCCTCCGCGACGGCGTCGAGGATGTTGAGGGCGCGGACCACGGAGTTGATGAGCGTCGGCTGCTGTGCCACGTCGGCCTCCCGCGCCCAGGGTAAGCGATGCCGGGCCGTGCCGAGGCGCGTACGCGGGACTCAGATCCGCCGGTTGACGACGGCGAAGGAGACGGCGAGCACCGCGACCTGCGCGACCATGAGCACCGTCAGCGCCGGGGCCGCGGGGGCGCCGAGGGCGATGGCGATCGCCGCGCACCCCGTGGTCGGCACGGCGAGGAGTCCGAGCACGGCCAGTGCGCGGGTGAGGACGGCGTCGTCGCGTTCGTCGCCCACCCGGGTGAAGCCACGCTCGAAGGTGGTCGTCCGGTGCGGGCGGCGGACCACCCGCCAGGTCATGACGGCGCAGGCGACGAGCGCGACCGCCGCGCCGGCGAGGAAGCCGTTGCCCATGTTGCCCGGGCCGTAGGCGCGCAGCAGCAGCCCGGCGCCGACGACCACGGCGGTGCCGAGCAGGCACGCGCCGATGACGATCGCCTTCTGCTTGGCGGTGAGGTCAGTCGTCGACATGGAAGATCTCCTCGACAGTGCGGTTGAAGTGGCGGGCGATGGCGATCGCCAGGGGGAGGGACGGGTCGTAGCGGCCCGTCTCGATGGAGTTGACCGTCTGGCGGGACACCCGCAGCGCCTCGGCCAGCGCCGCCTGGGAGAGCCCCGCGGCGAGCCGCAGCTCACGGACGTCGTTCCTCACCCGTTCTCCCCTCGATGACAAGTGTGCTTGACAAAGACAAGCATGCTTGACATGGCGAGAGGTGTCAAGGGTGCTTGTCAGGCGGCGGGCCGGTCCTCGCGCGCCGCGACCGACCCACCGGCCGGGACCGACCCGGGGCCGGGACCGTCGAGGCCGGCGAGCACCCAGCGCAGCGACCGGGTGGCGAGCTCCCCGGCGGCCCGGCCGAGCGTCGCGTCTCGCAGCGGGTGGTCCGGCAGCCGGAGCGGGCGGCGTACCCACCGCGGCAGGGTGGCGACCGCGGCCCGCCCGATCAGCGCGTAGCCCGCCCGGGCCGGTCCGCGCACCGGTGGCCGGTGGAGGAGGAAGTCGGCCGCCTCGAGCGCCTCGGGCGTCGGACCCAGCTCCGGCCGGTACCGCGCCAGTGTGGCCCGTAGGTCGGCGTGCGTCCGGGGCACGTCCTGCGCGCCGAGCCGCAGCGCGACCGTGGCGGTCTGGGCCACGTAGGTGTCCTGCTCCGCCGGGGTCAGCGGGCGGCGGCCGAAGCGCTGGTGGGCGGTGAGGAAGCTGTCGACCTCGGCCACGTGCACCCAGGTGAGCAGGTGCGGGTCGTCGGCCCGGTAGGGGCGGCCGTCCGTCGTGGTGCCGTGGACGTGGCGGTGGACGGCCCGGACGACGGCGACCGCCCGCTCGGCGTCCTCGGTGCGGGCGTAGGTGGTCTCGGCGATGAAGGTGCTCGTGCGTGCCAGCCGTCCCCAGGGGTCGGTGCGGTAGTCGGAGTGCTGGGCGACCGCGGCCATGGCCAGCGGGTGGAGGGACTGGAGGAGCAGGGCCCGCAGACCGCCGACGTACATGGAGGCGTCGCCGTGGACCCGCTGGATCGGGTCCTGCGGGCCGAACCACCGCGGCCCGGGCTCGCCGTGGATACGGCGCCGGGCGGCCTGCGCGTCAGGCCCCGCGACCCGGGTGAGGAGCTGCAGGCTGAGCCGCTGCCGCGCGGCACGCACAGGCGTCATGCCCTCCAGTGTGCGGGACGTCCCCCGCGGAGCGCCGCCCGTGGCGGGCGGGCTCGGCCTGGCCGGCCCGGGCCGGTGCCGGCGGTGGCAG
>NZ_CALGNQ010000177.1 GCF_937958535.1 uncultured Georgenia sp.
CTCCGCGGAGGCCGCTGGTCCCGGATCGGCTGTCTGCGGGACGACGCGGGCCCGTCCTTGCCGGTGGAGCAGGCGGAGCGCCGCGAGCGTGCGGGCGGCGTCGTCCAGGTCGAGGTCGAGGACGGGGTCGATGCGCAGACCGAGCACCACCCGCCGGGGCAGCGGGACCTGCCCCAGCCGGAGGACCTCGCGGGCAGGCCGGGCCCACCGGGGCGCGGTGAGGTGGGCGACCCCGTCACCGAGCACCGCCCGCCAGCTCGCGACCGTGGCGGTCGCCTCCTCGGGCCGGGTGGGACAGGGCGCGACCTCGACCACGGCCACGCCGCTGGCCAGGAGCTGGGCGGCCAGCCCCAGCCCCACGTCGGTGACGCAGCCGTCCACCTGGACGACGAGGGTGCGGCGTCCCACCCGGGGCAGTGTCGCGTCGGCGCAGAGGAGCACCACCCGCTCCGGGGTGTCGTGTGCGGCGAGCCAGCGCAGCAGCCGCGCGGTCGGGTCGGACATGGCGGTCGGCCCGGGTGCCCCCGGTCAGCCCTCGGACCAGGTCTCGACGAGCCGGTCCACCGTGGCGACCCGCTCGGTGACGAGCTGTGCGGTGACCGCCGGGTCGTGCGGGTCGGAGGCGCGGCCGGCAGCGAGCCCGACCAGGAAGGCGGTCAGCGGGGCACCGGGCCGGGACGGGCCGTGGGCGACGTCGCGGACGAGCCCCAGGAGGTGGGGGACGGTGTCGTCGAGCAGGGCCGGGTCCACCCCCAGCTCGGCGCAGACCGCGTCGAGCCAGCGACGCATCTGCGCCATGCGGGCGGCCTCGTCGGTCATCGGTCCTCGGCCCCGAACACCTCGGTGGCCCACTTCCAGGCGGCGATGGTGGCGGGGAAGCCGCGGGTGGTCAGGCCGAGCAGGATGACGTGCTCGATGGCCTCCCGGCTCGCCCCGGCGTCCAGCGCCTTGCGGACGTTGGACCGGACGGCACCGTCGGCCTGCGCCCCGATCGCGATCCCGAGCTTGACCAGCCGCAGGGTCTGCTCGTCCAGCGGGCCGGCGGCGTCGACCGACCGGGCCACGGCGTCGTGCTGGTCCACGACCTCACCGAAGCGACGACGGAAGGACCGGTAGACCTCGGGCAGGTACTCCGTGTGCTCGTCCATGGCGCAATCGTGGCACAGTGACCTCGGCGCCGACCCCGGGACGCAGGTCCCAGGTCCAGCGGTCCCGGCAGGTGGGGATACTGGCGCGGAGCCGGAAGGAGGGACGGTGGGCCGACGTCCGACCAACCGGGCCGCCCGGCGGCCCGGACGCGGCTGGGTGCCCGACCAGCACGGCGCCTGGGCCATGGTGACGGTGCCGGTGCTCTGCGGGGTGGTGCTCAGCGGGCCGAGCCTGCGGCACCTGCCGCTGCTCGGGCTGTGGTGGGTGGGCTACCTGGCCTTCTTCGCCACCGGGCGGTGGCTCCGTTCCCGGCGCAAGGCCCGCTACCTGCCGCCGGTCCGGGCGTACACGGCGGCCATGGTCCCCTTCGCCGTCGCCCTGGTCGTCCTCACCCCGCACCTGGTCGTGTGGGCGGTGCCGTTCGCCCCGCTGGTGGCGACGACGGCGTGGTGCTCGGCGAACCGGAGGGACCGCTCGCTGCTCAACGACCTCGTCACCATCGGGGCAGCGGGGCTGATGACGGCGGTGGCCTACGACGCCGGCGTCGCCGGCGCGGGCGGGGTGTGGGGCAGCGGGTGGCTCGCCGGCACCGGCTGGTGGGGCACCTCCCGGGCCGCCGTGCTGCCCGGTGCGGCGGCGGACGGGTCGCTGGTCGGGTGGTCCTGGGTCTGGCTGGTCACGGTGCTGCTCACCGCCTACTTCGTCGGGACCATCCTCTACGTCAAGGCCAACATCCGGGAGCGCGGCAACCGGCGGTACCTCGTGGCCTCCGCGGTCTACCACCTCGGCTGGTTCGGCGCCGCGCTGCTGCTCGCCGCTGCCGGCCCGGTGCGCTGGCTGCACGCCGCCGTGTGGGGCGGGCTCGCGGTCCGGGCGGTCGTGGTCCAGCACGCGGCGGCGCGGCGGGACCGGCCCTTCCCGCCGGTCCTCCTCGGGATGGGGGAGATCGTCGCGTCGCTCGCCGTCGCCCTCACCCTGCTGCTCTGACC
>NZ_CALGNQ010000178.1 GCF_937958535.1 uncultured Georgenia sp.
CGCCCTCGTCGTAGGTGGGCTCGGTGAGCTTGCTGCCGGACTGCAGGGCGAGCATGACCTCGTGGGTCTTGGCGTCCTCCGGGCGGGTGTAGTGGGAGTCGTTGGTCGCCAGCAGGGGGGCGCCGATCTCCTTGGCCAGGCGCAGCAGGTCCTTGGTCACCCGCCGCTCGATCTCCAGGCCGTGGTCCATGAGCTCGACGTAGTAGTTCTCCCGGCCGAAGATGTCCTGGAGCTCTCCGGCGGCCCGCAGCGCCTCGTCGTACTGGCCGAGCCGCAGCCGGGTCTGGACCTCACCGGAGGGGCAGCCGGTGGTGGCGATGAGCCCCCCGGCGTAGGTGCTGATGAGCTCGCGGTCCATCCGCGGCCACTTGCCCATCTGTCCCTCGAGGGACGCCCGCGACCCGAGGCGGAAGAGGTTGTTCATCCCCTCGTTGTTGCGCGCGAGCAGGGTCATGTGGGTGTAGGCACCGCGGGCGGAGACGTCGTCCTTGGCCTGGTGCTCCTCACCCCAGCGCACCCGGGTCTTGTCGAAGCGCGAGGTGCCGGGGGTGACGTAGGCCTCCAGCCCGATGATCGGCTTGACCCCGTACTTCTGGGCGGTCGACCAGAAGTCGAAGGCGCCGAAGAGGTAGCCGTGGTCGGTGATGGCCAGGGCCGGCTGCCCCATGCGCGCCGCCTCGGAGAGCAGCTCGTCGACCTTGGAGGCACCGTCGAGCATCGAGTACTCGGTGTGCACGTGGAGGTGGGCGAAGTTGTCGGATCCTCCAGCAGCCATGCCGGTCAGTCTAGGTCGCCCCGCCCACTTCCCCGACGACCCGCGCCGACCCCCACGTGGCACGGCGTGTCGCTGCGCCGTGACCGCCGCGCGCCCCCGCGCGGAGGGTCAGGAGCGGGTGAGGGTGCGGGCCATGTCCTGGTGCCAGATGCCCGCGTCGAGGTACCGCTCGCCGGTCACCGCGGCGTAGCCGAGGCGGCGGTAGAAGCCCATCGCGGCCTCCTGGGCGCTGAGCACGACCTCGACGGTGGGCGGGTCACCGGCGACGTGCCGCTCGAGGGCGACCTCCTCCAGCGCGGTGACGAGCAGCGCACCGATCCCCTGCCCGCGGACCTCGCGTCGGACCGCCAGTCGCCCGAGGTGGACGTGGCCGGGGGCGTCGTGGAGCAGCCGTCCGGTGCCGACCACCCGGCCCGTCTGCTCGTCGACCGCGAGGACGTGGGTGGTGGTCGGCGCCTCGTCGAGGTCGTCGACCTCGACCTCCCGTGGCACGCCCTGCTCCTCGACGAAGACGGCGAACCGCACATCCCACACCGCCGCGAGCTCCTCCCGGGTGGTCACCACCCGGGTGTGTACGTTCACCGCACACCCTCGCGCATGGCCTCGAGCGCGGCGGCGAGGTCGGCGGGGTACTCGCTGGTCACGACGACTTCGCGGCCGTGCCGCGGGTGGGCGAAGCCGAGCCGCACGGCGTGCAGCCACTGGCGGGTCAGCCCGAGCCGCTCGGCCAGCACCGGGTCGGCGCCGTAGGTGGTGTCCCCGACGCAGGGGTGGCGCAGCGCCGCGGTGTGCACCCGGATCTGGTGCGTGCGTCCGGTCTCCAGGTCGATCTCGAGCAGGGAGGCCCCGGGCATCGCCTCCAGGGTCCGGTAGTGCGTGACGGCGGGTTTGCCGTCGGCGACGACGGCGAACCGGTAGTCGTGGCGCGGGTCGCGGCCCACCGGCGCGTCGATCGTGCCGGCCAGCGGGTCCATGTGGCCCTGGACGAGCGCGTGGTAGACCTTCTGCACCGTGCGCTCCTTGAACGCGCGCTTGAGTGCGGAGTAGGCGAGCTCGGTCTTGGCCACGACCATGAGCCCGGAGGTGCCGACGTCGAGCCGGTGGACGATGCCCTGCCGCTCGGCGGCCCCGGAGGTGGCCACCCGGTAGCCGGCGGCGAGCAGCCCCCCGACGACGGTGGGGCCCTGCCACCCGGGGCTGGGGTGGGCGGCCACACCGACCGGTTTGTCGACGACGACGATGTCCTCGTCCTCGTGGACCACCTCGAGACCGGCCACCGGTTCGGGCGGGGCGGGGGCGGGGGCCGCGGGGAGGGTGACCTCGAGCCACCCGCCGGCCACGAGCCGGTCGGACTTGCCCAGGACACGGCCGTCGAGCAGCACGCCGCCGGACTCGGCCAGCTCGGCGGCCCGGGTGCGGGACAGCCCGAGCAGGCGTGCCAGGGCGGCGTCGACGCGCTCGCCGGCCAGACCGTCGGGGACGGGCAGGGATCGGGTCTCAGCCATCGTCGTCGGTGCGCTCCGCGAGTCGTGCCTCCCGCCGGGTGCGCGGGCGCCGGGACCACCGGGCCGTCGGGCCGGTGGCGGGCGGCGCCGCCGCGTCGGGGTCGGCAGGGGCGTCGGGGCCGGCAGCAGCATCGGGGCCGGCCGGGTGGTCGGGGCCGGCAGCAGCATCGGGGCC
>NZ_CALGNQ010000179.1 GCF_937958535.1 uncultured Georgenia sp.
GAGCGGGGTCGAGCACCGTCACCGCCCACAGCCGCCGCGTCCCGGGGTCGCGCAGCAGCGCCCGGTCCCCGACCCGCAGCGGCTGCGGGTGCTCGAGGCGCAGGCGCGCCAGGCCCTCGCCCAGCGGCCGGTGGTGGACGGTGAGGAGCGTCGAGCCGAGGTGGAGGACCGGTCGCTGCGGGACCGGGCCGTCCCCGAGCCGCGGCGGCCCGACCCGCACGTCGACGACGTCGGTGTGGTGCCAGGCCCCGGGCGTCACGAGCACGTCGCCGCGGGCGACCGGGGCGCCGCCGGCGAGGTTGAGCGCCACCCGGGCCACCCCCTCGGCACACGGGACGTCCCGGCCGAGCGACTGCACGGCCCGCACCCGGTGCTCCGTGCCGGCGCTCGCCAGCCGGTCGCCGGGCGCCACCCGCCCGGCGGGCAGCGTCCCGGTCACCACGGTCCCTGCCCCGGCCACCGTGAAGCTGCGGTCCACCCACAGCCGCACCGCCGCGTCCGCCGGCGGCGACGGGAGGGCGGACACCATCCGGGCCAGCGCCGCGCGCAGCTCGTCCAGCCCCCCTCCGGTGCGGGCGCTCACCGCCACCGCGGGGACGCCACGCAGGGACGTCGCCGCCAGCTCGGCCAGCGCACGCTCCCGGGCCGGTCCGGGGTCGGCGAGGTCGGCCCGGGTCACCGCGAGCACGCCGTGCTCCACCCCGAGCGCGTCGAGGGCGGCGAGGTGCTCGGCAGCCTGCGGCATCCACGGGTCGTCCGCGGCGACGACGAAGAGCACCGCCGGGACCGGCCCCAGCCCGGCGAGGGTGGTGCTGATGAACCGCTCGTGTCCCGGGACGTCGACGAAGGCCACCTCACCCGCCCCCGGCAGCGTGGTCCACGCGTAGCCGAGCTGGATCGACAGGCCGCGGCGGCGCTCCTCGGCGAGTCGGTCCGGCTCGGTGCCCGTGAGGGCGCGGACGAGCGCGGACTTGCCGTGGTCGACGTGCCCCGCGGTGGCGACGACGTGCATCACACCTGCCCGGCCGCGGTCCGCACCGCCTCGGCGAGCGCGGCGTCCTGCTCGGGCGGGACCGCGAGGAGGTCGAGCAGCAGCCGTCCGCGGTGGGCGCGGCCGAGCACCGGCAGCGGGCCCGTGCGCAGGGGCACGGCGAGCCGGTCGTCCACCGCCACCGCGGCGCTGGGCAGCTCCACCCCGGGAGCCCCGCCGCCCCCGACGGCGCCGACACTCTCCACCGCCTCCGCCGGGACGTGCGGCGCCAGCGCCGCGACCAGCGCCCGGGCGCGGCGCAGCAGCTCGGCCCGGTCGGCCTCCAGACCCGCCCGGACCGGCGGCACCGGCCCGGTGAGCGTGGCCTCCAGCGCGGCGAGGGTGAGCTTGTCCACCCGCACGGCCCGCGCGAAGGGGTGGCGGCGCAGCCCCTCGACGACGTCGGCGTCCCCGAGGAGCAGGCCGCACTGCGGGCCGCCGAGCAGCTTGTCGCCGGAGGCGGTGACCACCCTCGCCCCCGCCCGCAGCGCCCCGGCGGCGGTGGGCTCCTCGGGCAGCCGCGGATGTGGGGCGAGCAGCCCGGAGCCGATGTCGACGACCACCGGCACCGGCAGGCCGGCCAGCCGCTCGACCGGGACGCTCGAGGTGAACCCGGTGACCCGGAAGTTGGACGGGTGGACCTTGAGCACGAACGCGACGTCGTCGTCGACCGCGGCGGCGTAGTCCTCCAGCCGGACCCGGTTGGTCGTGCCCACCTCCCGCAGGCGGGCACCGACCGACTCGAGCAGCTCGGGGATCCGGAACCCGTCTCCGATCTCGACGAGCTCGCCGCGGGCGACGACGACCGACCGGCCCGCGGCCAGCACGAGGGTCACCAGGGCGAGGGCGGCGGCGCCGTTGTTGACGACGTGGACGCCCCCGGCGTCCGGGACCGCGCGGGCCAGTGCCGCCAGCGCGCCCCGGCCGCGGCGTCCGCGTCGCCCGGTGGCCAGGTCGAGCTCGACGTCGGTCGCGCCCGCCGCCACCGCGAGGGCCTCCACCGCCGCCGCCGACAGGGGCGCCCGGCCGAGGTTGGTGTGGACGAGGACCCCGGTCGCGTTGACCACCCGCCGCAGCGACGTCGCCGCCGGCGGCAGCGCCGCGAGCGCCACCGCGACGACGTCCTGGGGGCGCACCCGCCCCTGCCGGCACTCCTCGATGGCGTACCGGGCGGCCTCCTTGACCAGCTGCGGCCCGAGCCGGGCGGCCGCCGCGACCAGGGCGGGGTCGGCGAGCACGGTGTCGGTGCGCGGCGTCGCGCGCCGGTGGTCCAGCACTACCAGCCTCCCTGGGGGTCGGTGGCGGAGGCGGACGGGAATCGAACCCGCCTGGCCGAGGTGCTCGACCACAACGGCTTTGAAGACCGCGCCCGTCACCAGACGGGATACGCCTCCGCCACGCAGCCTAGCGACCGCCCCGTCCACCGGTCGCTCGCCCCGGCTACCCTGGCGTCCGTGACCACCGCCACACATCCAGGACTCCGCCTCACCCAGTTCGCCTCGGGCGGCGGGTGCGCCTGCAAGGTCCCGCCCGGCGAGCTCGAGCGCGTCCTGGGTGGCCTGCCGCAGACCGCCCACCCCGACCTCCTCGTCGGCGTCGAGAACGGTGACGACGCCGCCGCTGTGCGGATCGACGGCACGCGCGCCGTCATCGCCACTGCCGACTTCTTCACACCCGTCGTCGACGACCCCTACGACTTCGGCCGCATCGCCGCGACGAACGCGCTGTCCGACGTCTACGCGATGGGCGGCGCCCCCCTCGTCGCCGTCAACCTCCTCGCCTGGCCGCGCGACCGCATCCCCTTCGACGTCGCCGCGGAGGTGCTGCGCGGCGGCGCGGCGGTGTGCGAGGCGGCCGGCGTCATCCTCGGCGGCGGGCACAGCGTCGACGACCGCGAGCCGAAGTACGGGCAGGCCGTCACCGGCATCGCCGACGCCGACCGGCTGCTGCGCAACGACGCCGGCCGGGCCGGGCTGCCGCTGACGCTGACCAAGCCGCTCGGGCTCGGCGTGCTCAACAACCGGCACAAGGCCACCGGTGAGCGCTTCGCGGAGGCGGTGGCCGTCATGACCACCCTCAACCGGGACGCGGCCCGCGCGGCGCTCGCGGCCGGGGTCACGGCCGCCACCGACGTCACCGGATTCGGGCTGCTCGGCCACCTGTACAAGCTCGCCCGCGCGAGCGGGGTCAGCGCGGTGGTCGAGGCCGCGGCGGTGCCGTACGTCGCCGGTGCCCGCGAGTCCCTCGCTGCCGGGTACGTGCCGGGCGGCAGCCGCCGGAACCTGGACTGGGTGCGGCCGCACCTGCGCTCCGACGTCTCCGACGACGAGCTCCTCCTGCTCGCCGACGCCCAGACCTCCGGCGGGCTGCTCGTCGTCGGGGAGCTGCCCGGCCACCCCGTCATCGGGGAGCTCGTCCCCGCCGAGGAGTGGACCGTCCGGGTGCGCTGAGCATCGCCGGACGGCTGCGTGTGTCGGACGGCCGCGCTACGGTGACCAGGGACGGGAGGGTGAGCGATGACGACGTTCCTCAACTGGCCGGTCCTGCGCCAGCTCACGGGGACGGACGTGCTCGGCCGCGGCAAGGCCGCGCGCTCGCGGCGCACGGAGGAGCTCACCCCGCGCACCGCCACCGCCGACCGGGTGGCGCGCAGCGTCTGCCCCTACTGCGCCGTGGGCTGCGGACAGCGGGTCTACGTCAAGGACGAGCAGGTCGTCCAGATCGAGGGGGACCCGGACAGCCCGATCTCCCGGGGCCGGCTGTGCCCCAAGGGATCGGCGAGCAAGAGCCTGGTCACCGCACCCGACCGGCTGGAGAAGGTCCGCTACCGGCGCCCGTACGGCACCGAGTGGGAGGACCTGGACCTCGACACGGCGATGGAGATGATCGCCGACCGGGTCCTGGAGACCCGCGCCCGCACCTGGCAGCAGACCGACGCCGAGGGCCGCTACCTGCGCCGCACCATGGGCATCGCCGCCCTCGGCGGGGCCACCCTGGACAACGAGGAGAACTACCTCATCAAGAAGCTCTTCACCGCACTGGGCGCGGTGCAGATCGAGAACCAGGCCCGGATATGACACTCCGCCACGGTCCCCGGTCTGGGGACCAGCTTCGGTCGCGGCGGGGCCACCAACTTCCAGCAGGACCTCGCGAACGCTGACTGCATCGTCATCCAGGGGTCGAACATGGCCGAGGCCCACCCGGTGGGCTTCCAGTGGGTGATGGAGGCCAAGC
>NZ_CALGNQ010000180.1 GCF_937958535.1 uncultured Georgenia sp.
TCGACTTCAAGGTGCGCATCCTCGACACCCAGTCCGGCACCGACGCCACCACCCGTGTGCTCATCGAGACCTCGGACGGCGTGCACTCGTGGAGCACGGTCGGCGTGGGCCCGGACATCATCGAGGCGAGCTGGGAGGCGCTGGTCGACTCGGTGGTCTACGGCCTGCTCCTCCACGACGTCGAGCCGCGTTAGACGCACGTCGCGGACGGGCTGGTTAGGCTGGAGCGGTGCGCGGAGAGTACAAGGTCCCGGGAGGCAAGCTCGTCGCGGTGGATCTCGACGTCGTCGAGGACCGCCTGCGGAACGTCAGCGTCTCGGGGGACTTCTTCCTCGAGCCGGACACCGCCCTCGCCGACATCAACGCCGCCCTCGAGGGCATGCCCGCCTCGGCCGGGGCCGAGGAGCTGGCCGACGCCGTCACCCGGGCGCTGGACCCGCAGGTGGCGCTCGTCGGGTTCAACGCCGAGGCCGTGGGGATCGCCGTGCGCCGCGCGCTCGGGCACGCCACCAGCTGGGCGGACCACACCTTCGACGTCATCCCGCCCCGCACCATGCACCCGGCGATGCACGTCGCCCTGGACGAGGTGCTGCCGGGGGAGGTGGCGGCCGGTCGCCGTCCCCCGCTCCTGCGGATCTGGGACTGGGACGCCCCGCTCGTCGTCATCGGCTCCTTCCAGTCGGTGCGCAACGAGGTCGACCCGGAGGGCCTGGCCCGGCACGACATGATGGTGGTGCGCCGGATCTCCGGCGGCGGGGCGATGTTCATGGAGCCGGGCAACTGCATCACCTACTCCCTCGTCGTGCCGACGTCGCTCGTCGAGGGGCTGAGCTTCGAGCGCTCCTACGCGTTCCTCGACGACTGGGTGCTCGGTGCGCTCGCGGACGTCGGGATCGAGGCGCGCTACGTCCCGCTCAACGACATCGCCTCGGAGGAGGGCAAGATCGGCGGTGCGGCGCAGAAGCGCTTCGCCAGCGGGGTGGTGCTCCACCACGTGACGATGAGCTACGACATCGACGCCGAGAAGATGCTCGAGGTGCTGCGCATCGGGCGGGAGAAGATGTCGGACAAGGGCACCAAGAGCGCCAACAAGCGCGTCGACCCGATGCGCCGGCAGACCGGTATGGCCCGCGAGGACATCATCGACGCCTTCATCGCCCACTTCGAGGGGCGCTACGACACCGTGCGCTCGGACTACACGCCGGAGGAGCTGGCCCGGGCCGAGGAGCTCATGCGCACGAAGTTCCTCACCGAGGCCTGGACCCACCGCGTCCCCTGAGGGGCCGGTCGTCCGTCACGGCCTCGCCCGGCGCGTTCGCGGACGGTCCCGCCCGCACCGCGTACCCTCGGTCCGCACCTCCCGTCCCTGTGCGCGCGGGCGCACCGCCGCGACGGGGTGTGCCCGTCCCGCGGCCGGCAGGCGGGGAGCAGGGAGGGCAGGCGCCCCGTCCTTCATCCCGACACAGCGGGCCCTCCCCGCCCGGGGGAGGGCCCGCTCCGTCCTGCCCGCAGGACCGGAACGGCGAGGTGTCAGTCGACCCGGCGTGCGTAGGCCGGGATGGTGAGGAACGCGGGGTAGTCCTCGCCCAGCGCCGTCTCGGTGAAGAGCCCGACGGCCTGGCCGATCCGCTCGATGCGCTCGCCGTCGGGGCCGGCCTCGAGGACGAGCGCCTCGTGCTCGCGCCGGAGCACCGAGCGGACCAGCTCGCGGGTCACCGTGGTGCCGTCATCGAGCCGGGTGCCGTGGCGGATCCACTGCCACACCTGGGAGCGGGAGATCTCCGCGGTGGCAGCGTCCTCCATGAGACCGAAGATGCCCACCGCCCCCCGGCCGCCGAGCCACGCCTCGAGGTAGCGCAGCGCGACCGCGACGTTCGTCCGCAGGCCCTCTCGGGTCACCCGGCCCGGGCCGATGTCGAGGAGGTCGGCGGCCGTCACCGTGACGTCCTCGCGCTTGCGGTTGATCTGGTTCGGGGTGAAGCCGAGGGTGGCGTCGAAGACCGCACGCACCGTCTGGACCATGCCCGGGTGGGCCACCCACGATCCGTCGAACCCGTCGTCCGCCTCACGCTGCTTGTCGGCGCGCACCTGGGCGAACGCCTCCTCGTCCCGCTGCGGGTCCCTGGTCGGGATGAAGGCCGACATGCCGCCGATGGCGTGGGCGCCGCGCCGGTGGCAGGTACGCACGAGCAGCTCGGTGTAGGCGCGCATGAACGGGACCGTCATCGTCACCTCTGCCCGGTCCGGCAGCACCATGTCGGGGCGCTCCCGGAAGTTCTTGATGAGGGAGAAGATGTAGTCCCAGCGGCCTGCGTTGAGGCCCGCGCTGTGCTCGCGCAGCTCGTAGAGGATCTCCTCCATCTCGAACGCTGCGGTGATGGTCTCGATGAGCACGGTGGCGCGGATGGTGCCGCGCTCGATGCCCAGCTGCTCCTCGGTGAAGGTGAAGATGTCGTTCCACAGCCGCGCCTCGAGGTGGTTCTCGAGCTTCGGCAGGTAGAAGTAGGGGCCCACCCCCCGGCTGAGCAGCGCGTGCGCGTTGTGCGCCATGTAGAGACCGAAGTCGACGAGGCTGGCCGACATCGGCTGGCCGTCGAAGCGCAGGTGCTTCTCGGTGAGGTGCCAGCCGCGCGGCCGCACGACGATGGTGGGCAGGTCGCCGTCCCGCAGGCGGTACTCCTTGCCCTCGGGCGAGGTGAAGGTGATGGTGCGCCGGATCGCGTCGCGCAGGTTCACCTGGCCGGCGATGACGTTGTCGAAGTGCGGGGTGTTCGCGTCCTCGAGGTCCGCCAACCACACCTGGGCACCGGAGTTGAGCGCGTTGATCGTCATCTTGCGCTCGGTGGGGCCGGTGATCTCGACGCGACGGTCCTCCAGGCCGGGCGCCGGCGGTGCCACCTGCCAGGTGGGGTCCTCGCGGATGTGCCGCGTCTCGGGCAGGAAGTCCAGCGTGCCGCCCTCGGCGAGCTCCCGGCGCCGCCGCTGCCGCAGCTCGAGGAGCTCGGCGCGCCGACCGGCGAACCTGCGGTGCAGCTCGGTGAGCAGCGCCAGCGCCTGCGGGGTGAGGATCGCCTCGGTGTCCGGCGTCGTCGGGGCGTGCACGGTGGTGCGCACTGTCCCGTCGAGGCCGAAGGGCAGCCGCTCGCGGCGCCGCCGGCGGCGCACGACGGGGGTGGGGACCTCGCCCCCTGCGGACGGCGGTGTCGGCGCCGACGGCGGGGTGAGGGGACGGTGGTAGCGGTACGGGGAGACGGTCTGGGTGGGCATGGCAGGTCCTTGCAGGTCAGGGGTGGGGCGCGCCCGAGCGGGGGCGGCGCCGCGGCGAGGCGGCGCCGCCCGCTGCGCTCAGAACTGCGCTTCCTCGGTGGAGCCGCGCAGGGCGAGGGTGTCGCTCTCGGGGTTGAGCGTGGTGGACACGAGGTCGAAGTAGCCGGTGCCGACCTCCCGCTGGTGGCGGGTGGCGGTGTAGCCGCGGGCCTCCGCGGCGAACTCCTTCTCCTGGAGGTCGACGTAGGCGGTCATGCCCTCGCGGGCGTACCCGTGGGCAAGCTCGAACATGCCGTAGTTCAGCTGGTGGAACCCGGCCAGGGTGATGAACTGGAACTTGTACCCCAGGGCACCGAGCTCGCGCTGGAAGACGGCGATCTCCTCGTCGGTCAGGTGCGCCTTCCAGTTGAAGGACGGCGAGCAGTTGTAGGCGAGCATCTTGCCCGGGAACTGCGCGTGCACCGCCTCGGCGACCCGGCGCGCCAGGCCGAGGTCCGGCGTGGCGGTCTCGACCCAGATGAGGTCGGCGTAGGGCGCGTAGGCCAGCGCGCGGGCCACGACGGCGTCGATCCCGGGCGTGGTGCGGTAGAAGCCCTCCGCGGTGCGCTCCCCGGTGGTGAAGGCCGCGTCGCGCGGGTCGACGTCGCTGGTGATGAGGGTCGCTGCCTCGGAGTCGGTGCGGGCGATGATGATGGTCGGGACGCCGAGGACATCGGCGGCGAGCCGCGCCGCGCTCAGCGTGCGGATGTGCTGGGAGGTCGGGACGAGCACCTTGCCGCCGAGGTGGCCGCACTTCTTCTCCGAGGCGAGCTGGTCCTCGAAGTGCACGCCGGCGGCACCGGCGGTGACGAGAGCCTTGGTGAGCTCGAAGACGTTGAGGGGGCCGCCGAAGCCGGCCTCGGCGTCGGCGACGATCGGGGCGAGCCAGTCGAAGCCGGGGTCGGTGCCCTCGGAGAAGGAGATCTCGTCGGCCCGCAGCAGGGCGTTGTTGATGCGACGCACGACCGAGGGGACCGAGTTCACCGGGTAGAGCGACTGGTCGGGGTAGGTCTGGCCGGCGGAGTTCGCGTCGGCGGCCACCTGCCAGCCGGACAGGTAGATCGCCTCCAGCCCGGCGCGGACCATCTGGGTGGCCTGCAGGCCGGTGAACGCGCCCAGCGCGTGGACGTACTCCCGGGTGTGGAGCAGCTCCCACAGCCGCTCCGCGCCGCGACGGGCGAGGGTGTGCTCCTCGCGGACGCTGCCGCGCAGCCGCACGACGTCCTCGGCGCTGTAGTCCCGGCGGATGCCGGCCCACCGGGGGTTGCTCGCCCAGTCCCGGGCCAGCTCGGCGGCCTCGGTGCGGATCCGGGCGGAGACGGAGGTGTCGGTCTCGGGGTGGGTGCTCAGCGTCGTGGTCATCGGTCTCTCCTCGTGGTTCCGGCCGTGGCGCCGGGTGAACAACTGCGTACCTACACCTTGAGGGAGTGACGCGAAGCACATCCAGGGCTAGTCTGTGTGAAGTTCCGTGAATATTCACCTGGGGAGAAGAAGTGACGGACGGCACACCTGACGACGACGGCATCGACCTCGCAGTGCTCGGGCCGCGCATCCGCCACGCCCGCCGCACCCGCGGCCTGACCCTGGCGCAGCTGGCCGAGCGGGTGGACCGGGCCCCGTCGCTGCTCTCGCAGATCGAGAACGGCCGGCGCGAGCCGCGGCTGGCGCTGCTCGCCGCCATCGCCCGTGCCCTCGACGTCCCGGTGGAGGAGCTGCTCCGACCCGAGCCGCCCTCGCGGCGTGCCGCGCTGGAGCTCGAGCTGGCCCGGGCGCAGTCGACCCCGCACTACGCGGCGCTCGCGCTGCCGGTCGTCAAGCCCAACGCCACGCTGCCCACCGAGGTGCTCGAGGCGCTGGTCGGGATGCACCGCGAGCTGGCCCGCGCCACCGCGGTGCGGGCGGCGACCCCGGAGGAGGCGCGCCGCGCGAACGCCGAGCTGCGGGCGTCGATGCGGGCCCGGAACAACTACTTCACCGAGATCGAGGACGTCGCCGGACGGGTCGCCGAGGCCGTCGGGCACCGCTCGGGACCCCTGACGGACCGCGGTGTCGGCGCCGTCACCCGCCACTTCGGTTTCACCGTCGAACGCGTCCCCGACCTGCCCCGCTCCACCCGGTCGATCATCGACCGGCGCAACCGGCGGATCTACCTCCCGGTCACCTCGCAGGCCGGCCGCGACCCGCGCACCATCGTCCTGCAGTCGCTGGGCCACGTGGCCCTCGGGCACGTCGAGCCCACGAGCTACGCCGACTTCCTGCGCCAGCGGGTGGAGGTGAACTACTTCGCCGCCGCGCTGCTCGTCCCGGAGCGGGCGGCCGTGGAGTTCCTCCAGGAGGCCAAGGCGGAGCGCATGCTCGCCATCGACGACCTGCGTGACGCCTTCGCCGTCTCCTACGAGACCGCCGCCCACCGGTTCACCAACCTCGCCACCGAGCACCTCGACATCCCCGTCCACTTCCTGCGGGTGGGGGAGGACGGGGTCATCTACAAGGCCTACGAGAACGACGACGTCACCTTCCCCACCGACGTCACCGGCGCCATCGAGGGCCAGGTGGTGTGCCGGTACTGGGCCTCGCGGGCGGTCTTCCACAAGGCCGACCGGTACGCCACCCACCACCAGTACACCGACATGGGGCGCGGCACCTACTGGTGCACCACCCACGTCGAGCAGACGAGCAACGGCGACTTCGCCATCGACGTCGGCGTCCCGTTCGAGCACGCCCGGTGGTTCCAGGGCCGCGAGACCACCGTGCGGGCCCGCTCGCAGTGCCCCGACCCGGCGTGCTGCAGGCGCCCGCCCGCCGAGCTCGCCGAGCGCTGGGCGGGGGTCTCCTGGCCCAGCGCGCGGGCGCACTCCCACCTGCTCGCCGCCATCCCGCCGGGCACCTTCCCCGGCGTGGACGACACCGAGGTCTACGAGTTCCTCGAACGGCACAGCGCCCGGCAGGACACGGCTCCGGGGGAGGGTGACGCGCGCGCTATCGTCGGGGCGTGAACAGCGAGCTGGCGACGCGGCTTTCGGCGGTCAGGGAGCGGGTGGCGGCGGCCGCCCGGGTCGTCGGACGGGACCCCGGTGAGGTCCGGCTCCTCCTCGCGGTCAAGGCCCAGCCCGTGGACCTGGTGCAGGACGCGATCCGCGCCGGCGCCACCCTGCTGGGACACAACCGCGCTCAGGAGCTCGTCGCGACCGCACCCGGCCTGGTGGAGTACGAGCACGAGATGCACTTCATCGGCCGGCTCCAGTCCAACAAGGCGACCAAGGTCGTCCCGCTCGTCACCTGCGTGCAGAGCGTGGACCGATTCGCGCTCGCCGAGCGGCTCGACCGGCTGGCCGGCAACGCCGGGCGGGTGCTCGACGTCTTCGTCCAGGTCAACACCTCCGGAGAGCCGACCAAGGCAGGCGTCGTCCCCGAGGGCGCGGTCGAGCTCGCCATCGGCGTGGGCACGCTGCCCCATCTGCGGCTGCGCGGTCTCATGACGATCGGGGCGAACTCCGACGACGTCGACGTCGTCCGCGCGTCCTACGAGCACCTGGCACAGCTGCGCGACGACGTCGTGGCCAGCGGGGCCCCGGGCACCGCCGAGGCCCGCGAGCTGTCGATGGGCATGAGCGGGGACCTGGAGATCGCCGTCGCGGCCGGTGCGACGATGGTCCGGGTGGGCACCGCGGTCTTCGGTTCCCGGCCCGCCTGACGACCCCCTTTTCCGTCCTGGGCCTGCGGTGGGTACCGTGTCGCCGTTGTCGAGAGACGGGAAGGTCCATGTCGCAACCGGCCGGCCAGCAGCGCCTGACGCCGCCGCAGATCCTGCTCATCGTCGTGGTGAGCGCCCTCGTGCTCCTCTTCGTCGTCCTCCTGGTCGGCAGGCTGACCGGCGGGGAGGGGGAGCGCGGGGCGCAGCAGACCACGTCCCCAGCGGCCACCACCGACGCACCCGACGAGTCCGTGCCGACGTCGGAGACGTCCGCCGCGGGGCCGGAGGAGAGCACGGAGGAACCGACCGACGCCGAGCCCCAGTACTTCGCCTCACCCTCGGGCAACATCCTGTGCGCCCTCACGGCGGACAGCACCGACTGCCTCATCCGCCGCTTCGACTACGACCCGAAGGACGCCGCGTCGTGCGACGACGACGCCGCCGGGGGACACCTGCGGGTGGAGCCGGCGGGTGCCTCCATGCCCTGCGACCCGTTCGTCGTCGCCGGGGGCGTGCCCACCCTCGACTACGGGGAGACGACGTCCGCGCACGGCTACACCTGCGAGAGCGCCGAGTCCGGCGTCACCTGCCGGCACGACGAGTCCGGGTACGGCTTCACCGTGGCGCGGGCGAGCTACCGCCTGTTCTGACCCCGAGGTGGGCGGGGGTGTCAGGCGACGCCTCGGTCGGGTGACGCCGTCGAGCACGGCTCGCGGCGCTTGCCGGAGCGGGGCACGGCGGCACCGCCCGCCGGTGAGGGGACCGTCCCGGTCCGCACCGTCGCCGGCGCGACCGGCGTCCGGGGCGGGCTCGGTGCCGCCCCGGACGCCGCCCGTCACCAGATCTTCACGCGCTCCTCGGGCGCCAGGTACAGGCCGTCGCCCGGCCGCACGTCGAACGCCTCGTGGAAGGCGTCGAGGTTGCGGACCACACCGTTGCAGCGGAACTCGTTGGGCGAGTGCGGGTCGATCGTCAGGAGGCGGATGACCTCCTCGTCGCGGGCCTTCTGCTGCCAGATGCGGCCCCAGGAGTAGAAGACGCGCTGCAGGCCGGTGAGCCCGTCGATGACCGGAGCGTCGTGCAGCCCGTCGCGGCCCTGCTTGCGCAGCGCGATGTCGTAGGCCTTGATCGCGATCGTCAGGCCGCCGAGGTCACCGATGTTCTCCCCGATCGTCAGCGCCCCGTTGACGTGGTGCGACCCGTTGAGCTGGGCGGGGGAGAAGGCGTCGTACTGGGCGATGAGCGCCTTGGTGCGGGCCTCGAACTCGGCGCGGTCCTCGTCGGTCCACCAGTCGTGCAGGCGCCCGGTGCCGTCGTACTTGCTGCCCTGGTCGTCGAAGCCGTGGCCGATCTCGTGCCCGATGACCGCGCCGATGCCGCCGTAGTTCCACGCGTCGTCGGCGTCGATGTCGAAGAACGGGGGCTGGAGGATGGCCGCCGGGAAGACGATCTCGTTCATCGTCGGGTTGTAGTAGGCGTTGACCATCTGCGGGGGCATGAACCACTCGTCGCGGTCCATCGGCCGGCCCAGCTTGGCGAGGTTGCGTCGGGTCTCGAACAGCTCGGCGCGGCGGACGTTGCCGAGCAGGTCGGTCGGGTCGATCTCCAGGGTGGAGTAGTCGCGCCACCGGTCGGGGTAGCCGATCTTCGGGGTGAACGCGGCGAGCTTCTCCAGCGCACGCTGCTTGGTCTCCTCACCCATCCAGTCCAGCTCGGTGATGGACCGGCGGTAGGCCTCGATGAGGTTGTCGACCAGCTCCTGCATCCGCGCCTTGTGCTCGGGCGGGAAGTGCCGCTCGACGTAGATCTTGCCGACCGCCTCGCCCATCGCGCCCTCGACGAGCGCGACGCCCCGCTTCCACCGCTCGCGCAGCTCGGGCTGCCCGGTGAGGGTGCGGCCGTAGAAGTCGAAGTTCTCCTCCACGAACGCCGCCGGCAGGTACGGGGCCCGCGCGGAGACGACGTGCCACAGCAGCCACATCCGCAGGGAGTCGGCGTCCAGCTCCTCCCACGTCCGGGCGAAGTGGGTGAGGTAGGAGGGCATGCCGACGATCGCGGTGTCCACCGCCCCTTCCGGCAGGTCCAGCGCCTCGCGCCAGGTCTCCCACGGGAAGCCGGGCGCCGACTCGACGATCTCGGCCCACGTGCGCGGGTTGTTGAGGAGGTCGGCCTCGCGGGCCTTGACCTTGTCCCAGTGCCCGGCGGCGAGGCGGGTCTCGACGTTCATCACCCGCTGCGCGGCGCCCATCGCCTCGTCGGCGGTGACGAGACCGGAGAGCTCGAGCATGGTCGCGACATGGGCGACGTACGCCGAGCGGACCTCCGCGTGGATGTCCTCGCGGTAGTACGACTCGTCCGGCAGGCCCAGCCCGCCCTGCCAGAAGAAGACGGTGTAGCGGTCCGGGTCGTTGAAGTCGGTGTCGACGAAGAGCGGGACCGCCCCGCTCACACCGGTCTGGGCGAGCGCGCCCATCGCGCGGGCGAAGGCGTCCTTCTCGCGGGCGGCGGTGAAGAGCTCGAGGTCGGCCTGGAGCGGTGCGGTCCCCAGCGCCTCGATACGGTCCTCGGCCATGAACGAGGCGTACAGGTCACCGATCTTCTTGGCCTCACCGGTGGCGTCCGGGTCGGCGGCGGCATCGGTGATGATGTCGCGCACCCGCTGCTCGGACAGGTCGCGCAGCACCATGAAGGCACCGTCCCGGGCCCGGTCGGCGGGGATCTCGTGCTCGCGCAGGTAGGTGCCGTTGATGAAGCGGTAGAGGTCGTCCTGCGGGCGGACGGAGCGGTCCATCGCCTGTTCGAACGACATCCGGGTGGTCGTCTCGTTCGTCGTCATGCCCCGACGATACGGGAGCCCGGGGACGGCGTCGCAGGCGGTGCGATGACCGACCTGCCCCGGCGGCACGGCAAGATAGGACCATGCGTATCCACATCGCCGCCGACCACGCCGGCTTCGAGCTCAAGTCCGCCCTTGTCGAGCACCTCACCGCCGGGGGGCACGACGTCGTGGACCACGGGGCTCACGAGTACGACGCCGAGGACGACTACCCGGCCTTCTGCTTCGCCGCGGGGGAGGCCGTCGTCGCCGAGCCGGGGAGCCTGGGGATCGTCCTCGGCGGGTCCGGCAACGGCGAGCAGATCGCGGCGAACAAGGTGCGCGGAGTGCGCGCGGCGCTCGTGTGGGACCTCGACACCGCCAAGCTGGCTCGACAGCACAACGACGCCAACGTCATCTCCCTGGGCGCACGCAAGCACTCGGTGGACGACGCGATCGCCTTCGTCGAGGCCTTCATCGCCGAGCCGTTCTCCGGTGCGGAGCGCCACCAGCGCCGCATCGACCAGCTCGCGGCGTACGAGCAGCGCTGAGGTCTCCGACCCGGCCGGCTAGAAGCCCCAGCCGGTGCTGGGGGCCACGGGCCAGGCGAAGGCGGCCGCGGCCGGCAGGAGCGTCCCGGCCACCCGCTCGGTGACCCGTCCGGCGGCCGCGAGGGCGGTGAGCGACGTCGCGCCCAGGTAGGCGGCACCGAGGTCGGCGATGCCGATCGACAGGTGCGCGGGGGCTTCGGTGCGTGAGACCTCCGCCCCGTCCGGGCCGCCGCGCACGTGCCAGCGCCCGGCGTTGTCGGGGACGAGCGGGTCGACGACGTCCAGCACGAGGTCCACCGGGCCCGCGTACCCCCGGGCGCGCAGCGCCGCCGGCAGGTCGAGGATCCGCAGCCAGACGTCGTCGTGCAGCCGCTGCTTGGTGCCACGCAGCTCGGTGAGCAGCCCGAACAGCGCGTCGTCGGGTGCCAGGTTGTGCACCTCGACGCTGCCCATGAGGTCGAGGTCGAGCAGCGCGCCCCACAGTGCCCGGGCGGCCGCGGCGTCCAGTGCCAGGGCGTCGTGCACGCGGACGGTGCCCTCGGGCCGGCCCTCCTCCCCCCACTTCTCCTTCCGGCGGAACAGGGCGTAACCGCGGGGTTCGCCGCCGGCGTCGCGGACGAGGGCGATGCGCCTGCGCTCGGCATCCCGCCGGACCGAGGGCCAGTCGACCAGGTGCCCCGCCCGCAGCTCGGGGGTGTCGCGGGTGATCCACCCGGGTCGGACGACGGCGCCGTGGACCCGTTCGACGACGTCGCTGTGCCGCGCCGGGTCGAGGGTCTCGAAGTCGACGACGTGCGTGTCGCTGCCGGGCACCGCACGCAGCTCGGCGCCCCGACCGATGGTGGCCGAGGTGCGGTGGCTCGCGATGCCGTACCCGTAGCGACCGTAGATGCCGCTCTCGGCGGCGTTGAGCACCGAGACGACCTCGCCGCGCTCGCGGCAGCGGCGCAGGTGGGCGTGCAGCATGGCCCGGCCCAGGCCGCGGCGGCGGTGGCCCGGGTGGACCCCGACCCAGGTGAGGCCCGCCCCCGGCACCCGCCGTCCGCCCGGCACCTGCACCTGGAAGGCGTAGGAGGCGTGCATCGCCGCGAGCGCGGCGCCCTCCGCCCGCTCGTGCCACACACCGACGATCCGGCCGGGCTCCAGGGTCCAGACGACCACCCGTTCGTCCTCGGGCGCGAGGTCGAAGGCGAAGGCCCACCGGTCGAGGTCGGTCATGGTGTCGCGGTCGTCGACGTGGTGGAGCTCGCCCATCCGGTAACCGGCGGGCAGCGGGATCTCCAGCGGGTGGGTCTGGGTCTGTGTCACCGGACGATCCTCCCAGCGACCGTCCGGGGACGGCGAGCGGATTTTGCAAGAATGACGGGCGTGACCGACTGGAGCGAGCTCGTCCTGGACATCGCCGACGACGTGCCCCCCGGTCGCGCCACCACCTACGGCCTCATCGCGGAGGTGGCCCGGCTGCGCACCGGCCGCGGCTCGGCCCGTCGGGTGGGCTCCGTCATGGCCCGCGAGGGCGGTGCCGTGCCATGGTGGCGGGTGGTGCGGGCGGACGGCACGCTGCCCGAGCACCTCACCGCGCGTGCCGCGCGCCACTACCGCAGCGAGGGCACCCCGCTGCGGCCGGGAGGCGCGGTCGACCTCGCCCGTGCCCTGTGGGACCCCCTGGAGGACAGCGATGCCTGAAGGCCACTCGATCCACCGCCTCGCCCTCGCCTTCGACGAGCTGCTCCACGGCGAGCGGCTCGCCGTCTCCTCCCCGCAGGGCCGCTTCGCCGACGGCGCGGCGCTGCTCGACGGTCACCGGCTGGTGGCGACCGACGCCCACGGCAAGCACCTGTTCCTGGGGTTCTCGACCGACGGGGAGTCCGACCCCGAGTCGCTGCGCTGGCTGCGGGTCCACCTGGGCCTGTACGGCTCGTGGACCTTCGCCGGGGACCACACCTTCCAGGCTCCCCACGCCATCGGCGCCCCGCGTCGTCGGGTGGCCGAGGAGGAGGTCGCCCTGCCCGCTCTGGACGACGAGGAGGACGACGCCGCCCGGCTCGTGCCGGCGGCGTCGGCGAACGGGCAGTGGCACCCGCCCGCGCCGCGCGGGGCGGTGCGCGTGCGCCTGCTCGGGGAGCACGGGGTGGCCGACCTCACCGGCCCGACCGCGTGCGAGGTGATCAGCCCGCAGGAGAAGGCCGCCGTCCACGCCCGGCTCGGACCCGACCCGCTGCGTCAGGACGGCGACGTCGAGCAGTTCGTCGCGGGCGTGCGCCGGCGCGCGCGGCCGGTGGGCGAGCTGCTCATGGACCAGTCCGTCATCGCCGGCGTGGGGAACATCTACCGCGCCGAGGCGCTCTACCGGGCGCGGCTGCACCCGCGCCGGCTCGGCCGGACCGTCTCTGCGGCGAAGTTGCGTGCCCTGTGGGCCGACCTCGCCGCCCTCATGGCCGACGGTGTGGCCACCGGCCGGATCGTCACCACCGAGCCGGAGGACCGGCAGGAGGTGGACGACCGCTGGTACGTCTACCACCGTACGGGGCGTCCGTGCCTGCGTTGCGGCAGCAAGGTCGCCGAGGACGTCATGGCCGGCCGCCGGGTGTTCTGGTGCCCGCGCGAGCAGCGCCGCCCCAGCACGGCCTGAGGGTCGACCTCCGGCCCGGCGGCGGTGCCGGGCTGCGGCTCAGATGAACAGCGCCGGGTCCTCGTAGGGGTCGATCGCCGCGGGGCGCTCGCGGACCTTGCCGGGCACCCCCACCGCGACCGCCCCCGCCGGCACGTCCTTGACGACGACGGCGTTGGCCCCGATCTGGGCGTCGTCGCCGACCGTGATCGGTCCGAGCACCTTCGCCCCGGCCCCGATGACGACACGGTCACCGACCGTCGGGTGGCGCTTGCCCTTGCTCATCGTCCGGCCGCCGAGCGTGGTGCCGTGGAACATGACCACGTCGTCGCCCACCTCGGCGGTCTCCCCGATGACCACGCCCATGCCGTGGTCGATGAACAGCCGTCGCCCGAGCACCGCGGCGGGGTGGATCTCCACGCCGGTCAGCGCCCGCACCAGCTGGGACAGCAGGCGCGCGGGCAGCTTGAGCAGCGGGCTCGCGTGCCACATCCGGTGGCACACCCGGTGCGCCCACAGGGCGTGGACGCCCGGGTACCCCAGGGCCACCTCGAGGAGGGTGCGCGCCGCGGGGTCGCCGCGGCGCGCAGCCTCGAGGTCCTCCCGCAGGAGGACCCAGAACCTGACCTTGGAGTCGTGCAACGTCAGTCCGTGAGGTGGGCGTACAGCGGGGTGGAGAGGTAGCGCTCGCCGAAGTCGGGGACGATGACGACGATGGTCTTGCCCTCGGCCTCCGGACGCGCGGCGACCTGGAGCGCCGCGGTGACGGCCGCACCGGAGGAGATGCCCGCGAAGATGCCCTCCTCGGTGGCCAGGCGGCGCGCCGTCTCGATCGACTGCTCGAAGTTGACGTCGATGACCTCGTCGTAGACCGCGGTGTCGAGGATCTCCGGGACGAAGTTGGCGCCGATGCCCTGGATCTTGTGGGGTCCCGGCTGGCCGCCGTTGAGGATCGGGGACTCCTCCGGCTCGACGGCGACGATCTTCACCTCGGGCTTGCGCTCACGCAGCACCTGGCCGACGCCGGTGATGGTGCCGCCGGTCCCGATCCCGGCGACGAAGTAGTCGACCTCGCCGTCGGTGTCGTTCCAGATCTCCTCGGCCGTGGTCTTCCGGTGGATCGCCGGGTTGGCCTCGTTGGCGAACTGGCGGGCCAGCACGGCGCCCTTGCGCTGGGCGGCGATCTCCTCGGCCTTGGCCACCGCGCCCTTCATCCCCTCGGCGCCGGGGGTGAGGACGAGCTCGGCGCCGAAGGCGCGGAGCAGCGCGCGCCGCTCCTTGCTCATCGTCTCCGGCATCGTCAGGACGACGTTGTAGCCCCGGGCGGCGCCGACCATCGCCAGCGCGATGCCGGTGTTGCCCGAGGTGCCCTCGACGATGGTGCCGCCGGGGGGCAGCGCACCGGACCGCTCGGCGGCGTCGACGATGGAGACGCCCATCCGGTCCTTGACGGAGTTGGCGGGGTTGTAGAACTCCAGCTTGGCCAGGACCGTGGCCTTGAGGCCCTCGGTGAGGCGGTTGAGACGCACGAGCGGGGTGCGGCCGATGAGTGCGGTGACGTCGTCGTAGATACGTGCCATGGGGGTTCCTTCACTGGGGGGGTCGGAGGGGCAGGGGCCACCGACGTTGGTGGCGGGCGGAGCGCCTGGCATACGGCACTGCCGCACGCTAGAGCCGGGCGCTCTACAGACAGCGGCAGCAGCAGGTGGAGGAGGCTGGGACGACGAGCGCGGACACGGCTGCGGCATCTCCTCTCACGGCTGCTCGTAGGGCCCGGTGGGCCCGGTCACGTGAACCCTAAACCAGCGGTCGGCGCCGATCAATCGTGGTGCGGCCCGCTGCCTGTGCTCTCGTCACGGACCGGCCGCGCGGTGCGCGCCCGCTGGGCGTAGGTGTTGAGGAGGGCAGCACCGGTGGCGGCGTCGTCGACGGTGACGACGAAGCGCCGGCCTCCGGTGCGCTCGACCGCGATCGCCTCCCCCTTGCGCAGGACCACCCCGACGGTGCCGTCGAGGGCGGCGGAGACCCGCAGGCCCCAGCCGCCGAACTCCGCGAACGGGTCCACCGTGACGACGTCGGCGCGGACCACCTCCGCGGCGGGGACGTGCTGCCGGGGGCGGCCCAGCGCCGCGCGGGCGGTGAGCCCGGTGGCGTCGACCCGGACCTGCCAGGAGAGGAAGAGCAGCACGAGGGGGACCGGGGCGAGGAAGAGCGGGGCGAGCCACCAGCTGCCGCTCACCGTGCCGCTGAGCACGGCGAGGCCGACGAGCGCGGCGGCGCCCACCCGGCTCACGGTGCGGCCGGTGCGGCCGACGGTCGCCTGCTTGACCCACACCGCCCGCTCGCCGGGCGGCAGGTCGGTGGAGGCGGCGTCGTCCGGGACGGGGGACGCCGCCGGTGCCGCCGGGTCCGCGCCCGCCAGGGCCGCGCCCGCCGCCCCCAGGAGCACGGCCACCGCCATGGCGACCAGCGTCGCGGCGTCGGGGGACCCGGCCTCCGCCGCCGAGGGTGCGTCGACCTGGACGGCGAGGGGGACGATCGCCAGGCCGGCGAACATCGTCGCCAGGCCCACGGCCAGCCCGAGGGTGAGGCGCCGGGTGAGCGCTTGACGCCCGGTGCGGAGGGAGATGACGGCCATGACGGCGAGGGAGACCAGGCTGATCACCGCGATCGGTGCCAGCAGCTCCTCGAGGGGGCCGGTGCGGTCCACCCCGGTGGGGCCCCAGTGGAGGGCCGCCGGACGCGGGACGCGGGGGAGCAGCGCGGCGACCACGATCCAGCCGGCCGCCGTGACCAGCACGGGGACGACGACTCCGAGGAGCCAGGCGCGGCGGCGGTGGGGCAGGGTACGGGTCATCGGGGCTCCTCGGCGGTGAGCATGGCGGCGGCGGCGGACAGGGGCAGCCCGAGGCGTCCGGCCTCCCTCCGTACGGCGTCGAGCGCGGCGCGCAGGGGGGCGTAGTGCTCGACGGCCCGTGCGGTGACGACGGCACCGCGGCCGCGGCGCAGCTCGACGAAGCCCTCGTCGCGCAGGAGCTGGTAGGCGTGCAGCACGGTGTGCTGGTTGACGTCGAGCGAGGTCGCGAGGTCGCGGGCCGCGGGCAGGCGCTCCCCGCTGACCACCTCGCCGCGGACGACGGCGGTGCGCACCTGGTCGGCCAGCTGCTCGTACAGCGGCTGGGGCGAGGCGGGGTCGATGCGGATGAGCACAGTCAGAGTGTATTGCTCTAGCCCAACTAGGACAACGACCGGGCGGGCGGCCGACCGCTCCCGGGCCTGCGCAGCCATCGGATCGGCCGCGGCCGGCAGTGCCCTACCCTGCCTGTCCGGTTCCCCCACGACTGTCCGCTGTGCTCGGAGCCGATGAGATGTCAGCGTGAGGCCGCCCGGTTCTGGCGGTCAGATGGACGGCGGAGCACACTTGTGACGTGGGCATCACCGACGTGGTGCGCGGAGCTCGGCGCACACTCGCCGGTCTCCAGCCCCACCGCGTCGGCCAGGAGGAGGACGAACGCCGGCTGGTGCAGCTCCACATCGACCTCGTCGTCAACGACGACGGCGTGCGCGGGAACGCCGGGGAGGCCACGGACCTCCGCGGGCCGACACAGGACGCGTACGACGCCTATCTCGATGCCGTGCGCCGTCGCCGCGCCTGGTTCACGCTGGCCGGTACAGCGTCCTTCCTCATCGCCTCGGTCGCGGGCTACCTCGTCCTGGGCGAAGTGAGGGACGTCGACGCCTCCGTCTTCCGCGACCCGGCGGCGACCGAGCAGTATCTGCTGACCAGCGGCTTGGTGGGCATCGGTGTGGTCCTGCTCGGAACAGCGGGCGTCCTTCTGGTGCTCGGCAGCACGAAGGCGACGTGGTTCGTGGTCGCCGGTGTGTCGTGGACGCTCTTCGCGGCGGTGTCTCCCTTCGTCTGGCTCTCTGTCGATCCGGCGTTCGCGCTCGCAGCCGTCGCCTCGATCGTCGTCTTCGCCGGTGTGGGCGCCCTGCTGATGAGCGTGTCGGCCGTGGTCGTCCAGTCCCTCTTCCGCATGGGGCTCCGTCACGCGGTCATCACGTCGCTGGGCGACTGTCTGGCGCTGGCCCTGTACGGCTCGGTGCTGCGGGCTCACATGCCGTACGACCAGGTCGGTGAGGGGCCTGGTGTCTACACAGTCACGCGGGTCGCCACACCGCTCAGCCCGTACGTGCGCACCTCGTTGGCCGCCGAGCTGGAACGAGCGGCGCACACCGTGGTCAGGGAGTCGCGCGGGACGTCTCCGGGGAATGCGCCGATCGTCGCCGAAGCAGTGCGCGACTACGCCCTTCGGGTCGCGGGTGCTTTCGCCGGCCTTGCCGGCGCCACGGTGATCGGAGGCGCAGGGGTGGACGATCGCGTGCGGGCGTCGCTCATCGCCGGCTACACCGCGGCCTGCCAGGGCCGTTGGGACGAGCTCGCCCGGGCCGAGCCCGTGGCGTGGCGGGACTCTCGGACCCGAGCGTTGGTGACCCGTGGTGTCACCGTCGCCGCCCTCGTCGTCGCGGCTCTCGTGGTCACCCCTCGCGTCCTCACCGGGAGCACGTCCGACGACGTGCGCAACATCCTGCTGGGCGCCTCACTCCTTGCTCTCACCGATCCGCGGGGCGCACTGCTGTCGGTGCGCGACAGCTTCCGCACCGGGCTGGCCGACCGTTGATCGCCGTGGGGCGCGACGTCAGGGCGCAGACGCGCACGAGCAGTGCTACGTGCACCCCGGGCGACGGTCGAGCTCGGCGCCGTCCACGTCGCGGAGCAGGCGACCCACCGGGTCGCTGCGCCGGTCCTAGGCCGGCAGCTCCACCACCCGTGACCCCGCCGGCCGGACCTCGGCGCCGCCCCCGGTGAGGCCCGCGACGGCGGAGGTCAGGGCGCCGTCGTCATTGGTCGCCAGGGTGAGGGTGACCTGCTCGGCGTAGGTGACGTCGTCGACGGTGAAGCCGAGAGCGCGCAGCTCCGACTCCACCCGGCCGGCCTCGGCGTGGGAGAGGGTCACCGCGTGGAGCCTGCTCTCGCGCAGGACGACCACCGGCGCCTCCTCCAGCGCCGACCGCACGGCGTCGGAGTAGGCGCGCACGAGGCCACCGGTGCCCAGCTTGACGCCGCCGAAGTAGCGGATGACGACGGCGGAGATGTCGACCAGCCCGCTGCCGCGGAGCACCTCGAGCATCGGCATCCCCGCCGTGCCGGCCGGCTCGCCGTCGTCGGAGGACCGCTCCACGAGGTTCGCCCCGGGCACCCGGACGA
This sequence comes from uncultured Georgenia sp., assembly GCF_937958535.1. Taxonomy (GTDB): domain Bacteria; phylum Actinomycetota; class Actinomycetes; order Actinomycetales; family Actinomycetaceae; genus Oceanitalea. The sequence continues at coordinate 18,247 of NZ_CALGNQ010000180.1, forward strand.
CGAAGGCGGAGCAGTGGTGCCGGGCGTCGGGGTAGGTGTGGCGGGCCTCCTCGACGAGCTCGCGGGCCGCCTCCTCGTCGTCGGCGCGGCGCAGCCAGGTGATGAAGCGGGAGCGGCGGATCTCCAGCTCGGTCGTCGTGGTCACGCCGCGGGCGAGGGTGCGAAGGTCCATGGTGGGACCATTGTGGGCCCACACCGGGCAGGAGCGGGCAATCTCACACTCCGTGCACCGCCGCCACCATTGGTCAAACCGGCCTCCGGCGTGGCAAGGTATACGACGGCAATCGTCCCGACCACGAAAGGAGCGGCAGGGCATGGCAGTTCCGAAGCGCAAGATGTCCCGCAGCAACACCCGCTCTCGCCGGTCCCAGTGGAAGGCTGAGCCCACCGTGCTCCAGACCGTCCGCGTCCAGGGCCGAGAGATCCAGGTGCCCCGGCGCCTGGCGAAGGCCTACCAGAAGGGCCTGGAGTACGCGGACTGACGCAGACTTCAGCAGCGGCCGTCACCCCACGGGGTGGCGGCCGTTTCGCGTTGCGCAGCATGCCGGCCCACGACACGACCTCGCGCGGCACGTCGCTGCGCGACGGCGTCGGTCTGCCCGTGGGGTCGACGTCGCCGCCACGTGTCCCGGCCAGGACCCGGTGGGGGAGTGGCCGTACGTCGGCGGGAGCGGAACGGGTGACCGGACGGGCAGTCCCGCCACTTGCCCGGGTAGGGCCGTGGCCTCCTCGCCGCGGCTGCCGACTGGAGCGGGTGAAGGGAATCGAACCCTCACCATCTGCTTGGAAGGCAGAGGCTCTACCATTGAGCTACACCCGCACGCGCCGGGAAGGCCCGGCGTGCAGCAGTGATTGTAACCCGTCGACGCCGGGTCGCCTACAATCGAAGCGCGGCCTGCCGGCCGACGGGATGTAGCGCAGCTTGGTAGCGCGTCCGCTTTGGGAGCGGAAGGTCGCAGGTTCAAATCCTGTCATCCCGACTCGTGACTGCCTCGGCCGCCGGCGACCGGTGCCGCGCCGGGCCCCACGGGCCGGGACGCGCTGCCGTGACGCCCGCCGGCAGCAGCCCACCGCGCGCCCCGCGCGATCACGACGAACTACGCCGGACGGCCGGCACCACCGGCGCCGCCGGTCCGGCCGGCGCGGACCTGACGTCCCGACCCTCGTCGGGCACACCTTTCGATTGGAGAGACGAGAGATGAGTTCCTACCGTCCCGCACTGGAAGCGATCCTCAAGCAGATCGAACACCTCGACGCGGCGGATGTCGCCGCCCTCACCAGCCCCGCCGTGGTGGACCAGGAGAACGCCGCACAGGGGAGGCGAGCGCTGGCCCTCGGCGGCCACGGCGAGGACATGGCTGCGATCGACAAGGCCGTACGCGACGCCCGGCCCGACCTCTCCCGCCCCGCCCGGGTCGCCCTGCGGTGGGCGGTCCTGGCCGAGACCTACCGCGACACGCTCACCGACGAGCAGTACCGCGCCCTCATGGTGACCCCGGCCTCCGTCGAGGCCTGAGCGCCACTGCCCGGACGCCGGGAGGCGACGCCGCCTCCCGGCGCGGCCGCGAGGTGGAGATCACCCGCCGGCCCGAAGCCCCGCGTCGCGGTGGGTGGGGCCGGTGCACTACGATGGAATGCGCCTGTGCGCACGGCCGCCTGCCTCGGTTCACGCACGCACGGCACGCGTCTTCCCCCGTGCGGGGGCGTCCTACGGAACCGAAGAGTGGAGAGCATTGCAGTGAAGAGCGCCGTCGAGAATCTTGAGCCCACCCGGGCGAAGCTCACCGTCGAGGTGCCCTACGAGGAGCTCAAGCCGACCATCGACCACGCCTACTCCCACATCAGCGAGCAGATCAACGTCCCCGGGTTCCGTAAGGGCAAGGTCCCGCCGCGCATCATCGACCAGCGGGTCGGGCGCGCCGCGGTCATCGAGCACGCCGTCAACGACGCGTTGCCCGGCCTGTACCGCGACGCCGTCGCCGAGACCGGCATCAAGCCGCTCGGCCAGCCCGAGGTCGATGTCACCGAGGTCCCGAACGTCACCGGCGCCCTCGGCGGCCAGCTCGTCTTCACCGCGGAGGTCGACATCCGTCCGGAGATCGAGCTCCCCGACCTGAGCACCTACGAGATCACCGTCGACTCCGTCGAGGTGACCGACGAGGACGTCGAGCAGCGGCTCGAGGCCCTCCGCGAGCGCTTCGGCACGCTCGTCGGCGTGGACCGCCCCGCCGCCGACGACGACTTCGTCTCCATCGACCTCAAGGCCACCGTGGACGGCGAGGAGGTCGACTCGGTCACCGGCACCTCCTACCAGGTGGGCGCCGGCACCATGCTCGAGGGCCTCGACGAGGCGATCCGCGGCCTGAGCGCCGGTGAGACCGCCACCTTCACCTCCACCCTCGTCGGCGGCGAGCACGCCGGCAAGGAGGCCGAGGTGACCGTCACGGTGAACAGCGTCAAGGAGCGCGAGCTGCCGGCGGCCGACGACGAGTTCGCCGAGCTGGCCTCGGAGTTCGACACCATCGACGAGCTGCGCGCCGACCTGCGCGAGCAGGTGGCGAAGGACAAGCAGGCCAACCGCGCCGTCGCGGCCCGCGACCAGCTCCTCGAGCGGCTGCGCACCGACGTCGAGTTCCCGCTGCCGAAGAACGCCGTGGACGCCGAGATCAAGGCGCACCTGGAGGCCGAGGGCAAGCCGGAGGACGACCCGCACGGCGAGGAGGTCCGCGAGGACACCGAGAAGGCCATGCGCGACCAGTTCATCCTCGACACGCTCGCCGAGCAGTTCGAGGTGCAGGTCGGGCAGAACGAGCTCCTCGAGTTCCTCCTGTCCACCTCGCGCCAGTACGGCATGGACCCCAACCAGTTCATCCAGTCCGCGGGTGAGGCCGGCCAGATCCCGGTCTTCGCCGGGGAGCTGGCCCGCAACAAGGCGCTCGCCGTGGCGCTGCGCCGGGTGAAGGTCGTCGACTCGGCCGGTGAGCCGGTCGACCTCAGCGAGTACATCGGCTCCGACGAGGAGGACGCCGCCGCGGCGGCCGCCGCCCAGGGCGGTGCGAGCGAGGACGCGGACGCCGGGCAGAGTGCGCAGAGCGCCGACTCGGGCGAGAGCGCCGACAGCGCGGACTCCGGTCAGAGCGCGGAGTCGGCGCCCAGCGCCGAGTGACTCCACGCGGGGGCGGTGCCGATGGGCACCGCCCCCGCGGCGTCGGTGCGCCGACAGCGAAAACCCGCAGCGGGCGGACGGATCCGGCCGGAAGCAGCGTTAGTGTCCTAAGAACATCGCCGCGCGGCGGTCCCTCCCCGGGGCCGTCCGGCGGAGCCCCGACGACGACCATTGGGAGCGTGCACGTGAGCCTGCAGCCACGAGGTGCCCAGGAGGGCAACAGCCTGGGCCTCAACGACTCGATCTACCAGCGCCTGCTCAAGGAGCGCATCATCTGGCTCGGCTCGGAGGTGCGCGACGACAACGCCAACGCCATCTGCGCCCAGATGCTCCTCCTCGCCGCCGAGGACCCCGAGCGGGACATCTACCTCTACATCAACTCCCCGGGTGGTTCGGTGACCGCCGGCATGGCGATCTACGACACCATGCAGTACATCCAGCCCGACGTCGCCACCGTCGCCGTGGGTATGGCCGCCTCGATGGGGCAGTTCCTGCTCTCCTCGGGCACCAAGGGCAAGCGGTACGCCACGCCCCACGCCCGCGTCATGATGCACCAGCCCTCCGGCGGCATCGGCGGCACCGCCACCGACATCCGGATCAACGCCGAGCTCATCCTCCACATGAAGCGCGTGCTCGCCGAGATCACCGCGGAGCAGACCGGCAAGACCGTCGACCAGATCAACCGCGACGCCGACCGCGACCGCTGGTTCACCGCCCCCGAGGCGCTCGAGTACGGCTTCATCGACCACGTCGTCGAGTCCGCGGCCTCGGTCTCCGGCGGCGGCGGAACGACCGGCAAGTAGCGGCCCCGACGACCCCAGGAGCACCAGTGAGCACCGAATCCCAGTTCATCGCCCGCGCCGGTAGCCTCGCCGGCTCTGCCTTCGCCGGCGGGTACGCCCCCGCGGCGCCCGCGGCCCGCTACGTCCTGCCCCAGTACGAGGAGCGCACCGCCTACGGGTACAAGCGCCAGGACCCCTACACCAAGCTCTTCGAGGACCGCATCATCTTCCTCGGCGTCCAGATCGACGACGCGTCCGCCGACGACGTCATGGCTCAGCTGCTCGTGCTCGAGAGCTCGGACCCGGACAACCCGATCACCCTCTACATCAACTCCCCCGGTGGTTCCTTCACCGCGCTGACGGCGATCTACGACACGATGCGGTACATCAAGCCGCAGGTCCAGACCGTGTGCCTGGGCCAGGCCGCCTCCGCCGCCGCGGTGCTGCTGGCCGCCGGCTCGCCCGGCAAGCGCCTCGCGCTGCCCAACGCCCGGGTGATGATCCACCAGCCGGCCCTCCAGGGCGGCGGCTACGGCCAGGCCTCGGACATCGAGATCCACGCCCGCGAGGTGCTGCGCATGCGCGAGTGGCTCGAGGAGACGATCTCCTTCCACTCCGGCAAGCCGGTGGAGCAGGTCCGCAACGACATCGAGCGCGACAAGATCCTCACCGCGACCGAGGCCCTCGAGTACGGCCTCGTCGACCAGGTGCTGGAGTACCGCAAGTCCGAGGAGCCGGCAGCCCGGTCCTGACGCACCCGCCGGCCGGGGTCCACCCGGCCGGCGGACGTGCCGCACGACACACCGGTGCGGAAGCAAGAAGACACGCGGGCCAATCATGGTGTCCAATGGGGGTAGTCCCCGGGTGAAGAGGAGTGAGCATGGCACGGAGTGCTGAGGGTGCTGACCTGCTCAAGTGCTCCTTCTGCGGCAAGAGCCAGAAGCAGGTCAAGAAGCTCATCGCCGGCCCGGGCGTCTACATCTGCGACGAGTGCATCGACCTCTGCAACGAGATCATCGACGAGGAGTTCGCCGAGGCCAGCGAGATCGGCCTGGTCGACCTGCCCAAGCCGCGGGCCATCTACGACTTCCTCGAGCAGTACGTCGTCGGGCAGGAGACCGCCAAACGGACCCTCGCCGTCGCCGTCTACAACCACTACAAGCGGGTCCAGGCCGCGGAGAAGGCGTCCTCGTCCGACGACGCCGTCGAGATGGCCAAGTCCAACATCCTGCTCATCGGGCCCACCGGGACCGGCAAGACCTACCTCGCCCAGACGCTGGCGAAGATGCTCAACGTGCCCTTCGCCATCGCCGACGCCACGGCGCTGACCGAGGCAGGCTACGTCGGTGAGGACGTCGAGAACATCCTGCTCAAGCTCATCCAGGCCGCCGACTTCGACGTCAAGAAGGCCGAGAAGGGCATCATCTACATCGACGAGATCGACAAGATCGCCCGCAAGAGCGAGAACCCGTCGATCACCCGCGACGTCTCCGGCGAGGGCGTCCAGCAGGCGCTGCTGAAAATCATCGAGGGCACCACCGCCTCCGTCCCGCCGCAGGGCGGGCGCAAGCACCCGCACCAGGAGTTCCTCCAGATCGACACGACGAACGTGCTGTTCATCGTCGCCGGCGCCTTCGCCGGCCTGGAGGACATCATCACCTCCCGCACCGGCCGCGCCGGGATCGGTTTCGGCGCCACGCTGCGGTCCGCCGACGACGAGGGCGACGCCTTCGCCGAGGTCCGGCCCGCCGACCTGCACAAGTTCGGGCTCATCCCCGAGTTCGTCGGCCGGCTGCCCATCGTGGCCACCGTCCAGCCGCTGGACCGGGAGGCCCTCATCAAGATCCTCACCGAGCCGCGCAACGCGCTCGTGCGGCAGTACCAGCGCATGTTCGAGATCGACGGCGTGGAGCTGGAGTTCACCGACGACGCGCTGGAGGCGATCGCCGACCTCGCACTGCTGCGGGGCACCGGGGCACGCGGGCTGCGCGCCATCATGGAGGAGATCCTCCGCGAGACGATGTTCGAGGTGCCCAGCCGGGACGACGTGGAGAAGGTCGTCATCACGGCCGAGGTCGTCCAGCAGAACGTCAACCCCACCCTTGTGCCGCGGGAGAAGAAGCGCCGCACGCCCCGGGAGAAGAGCGCCTGAGGTCACGGTGGCGTCCGGACCGGACGTGCACCAGAGTAGGCAGCACTGCACGCGAGACGAGTGAGGTGCTGTCACATGCAGATCGATTGGCTCACGAGCCTGGTCCCACCCGGTGACGACGTCGTCACGGTCACCTTCGACGCCACCCGCGACACGGAGCACGGCTACCAGGCCGTGATGACCCGGTGGCGCGACCTGCGCCGCACCCTCGAGGGTCGTGGCATCAGCGCCCGGACGCTCGACCACGTCGAGGAGCAGGTGCGCATCCCCACCCACGTCGCCGGCAAGCACGGACGTGCGATCGTCGCCGGCCCGGACGGGGTGACCATCGACCGGGTGCTGCCCGAGCCCCCACCGGACGACACCGGGGTGGTGGGGATGGACGTGAGCTCCCTCGCCCGGGTCGCCGACGGCACAGTGACCTACCTGCTGGCCGAGATCGACCGCACGGGGGCCGACCTCACGCTGCAGCGCCGTTCCGCCCTCGAGTACGAGGCGGGGGACCGGCAGAGTGTCGACGGCGACCAGGACGTCATCAACAAGGTGCGGCGCGCCGGCATGGCGCAGCGCCGGCTGCAGGCCCGGGCCGAGGACTCCTGGGAGCGCAACGCGGAGACCGTGGCCCACGAGCTCGACCGCATCGTCACCGAGCGGCGCCCCGAGCTTCTCCTGCTCACCGGAGACATCCGTGCCGTCGCGCTCGTGCGGGAGCGGCTCGGGGCCGAGGCAGCCGCCCTCGTCGACGTGCTCGACGGCGGGTCTCGGTCCGCCGGGGTCAACGAGCAGGCCTTCGAGCGCAAGCTGCACGAGGCGCTCGAGGTGTTCCGCGCCCGCCGCCGGGAGGAGGTGCTCGACCGCTTCCGCCAGGAGGAGGGCCGGGAGGGGACGGCCACCCAGAGCCTGGCCGACGTCGTCACGGCGCTGTCCCGCGGCCAGGTCGCCGAGCTCATCGTCCGCGCCGACGCCACCGGGCGGAACTCGGTGCTGCGCCTGCGCTCGCTGTGGGCGGGGCAGAACCCGCTGCAGATCGCCCCGACCCCCGCCGTGCTGGCGGACCTCGGGGTCGCCGAGCCGCACGAGGTGCGGGCCGACCTGGCGATCGGGCGAGCCGCCGCCGAGCAGGGGGCGGGCGTGACGATCGTCGACGAGGCGAGCATCGACCTCGCCGACGGCGTCGGTGCCATCCTGCGCTGGCGGGACGCCGCCACCCCCAAGGAGCACGTCTACAAGGCCAGCGGCGACACCGCCCGCGCCTGAGCCGACGGTCGCGACACCGGTGGTCCCCGGCCGGGGCGCCGGCGTCGTGGCCTGAGACGGTCCCCGGTCCGCGGCGGGCGCCCCGTAGGATCGCGTCATGAGCCAGACCATTCCGCCCGAGCTCGCCGCGGCGCGGGGGACGATCGACAACATCGACGCGGCGCTGATCCACCTCCTGGCCGAACGCTTCAAGTGCACCCAGCGGGTGGGCCACATCAAGGCCGACCTGGGCCTGCCGCCGTCGGACCCGCAGCGCGAGGCGCAGCAGATCCGACGGCTGCGGAGCCTGGCCGAGGAGGCGGGCCTCGACCCGGTGTTCGCCGAGAAGTTCCTCAACTTCATCGTCGAGGAGGTCATCCGCCACCACGTGGCGACCGCCGAGTCGCGCCAGCAGTAGCGCGGGGCCCGTGGCCCGGCCGTCCGCCCGCGGCCGGGCCTGTCAGGTGCCGTAGATCTCGTCGATCTCGGCGGCGAAGTCGCGCAGGACGAGGGCCCGCTTCACCTTCTGGCTCGGGGTGAGGTAGCCGTTCTCCATCGTGAAGTCGATGGTCAGGACCTTGATCTTGCGGATCGACTCGGCCCGGGAGACGGCCTCGTTCGCGCGCGTGACGGCACGGTCGAGGGCAGCGAGCACCCGCTCGTCGGTGGCCGCCTGCTCCACCGTCATCGCCGGCAGGTTGTGGTTCGCCAGCCAGATGGGCAGCATCTCCTCGTCGAGCGTGACCAGCGCCCCGATGAAGGGGCGCCCGTCGCCGACGACGACCACCTGGGAGACCAGCGGGTGGCCGCGCAACCGGTCCTCGAGCACCGCGGGGGCGACGTTCTTGCCGCCGGCCGTCACGATGAGCTCCTTCTTCCGGCCGGTGATCCGCAGGTAGCCGTCCGCGTCCAGCCGGCCGATGTCGCCGGTGATGAACCAGCCGTCCTCGGTGAAGGCCTCCGCGGTCGCCTCCGGGTTGTTGTGGTAACCGCGGAAGACGTGGTCACCCTTGACGAGCACCTGGCCGTCCTCGGCGATGGCGATCGAGGTCCCGGGGTAGGGCGGCCCCACGGTCCCGATCTTGACGAGGCCGGGCCGGTTCACGGTGGTCGGGGCACCGACCTCGGTGAGCCCGTAGCCCTCGAGCACGTTGACCCCGATCCCGCGGTAGAAGTGGCCGAGCCGCTCACCGAGCGGGCCGCCGCCGGAGATGGCCCAGTCGAGGCTGCCGCCCATCGCCGTCTTGATCTTCTGGTAGACGAGCCGGTCGGCCAGCGCCCGCTGCGCCTTGAGCGCCGCCGAGGGTCCCTCCGGTGTGTCCAGCGCCCGGGAGTAGGTGATCGCCACCTTCGCCGCCCAGCGGAAAACCCGCTGCCGGGCCCCGGAGCCCGCCTTGGCGTCGGCGGAGTTGTACACCTTCTCGAACACCCGCGGGACGGCGAGGAGGAAGGTCGGCTTGAACGCGTCGAGGTCGGCGACGAGGTTCTTGGCGTCCGGGACGTGGCCCATCGTCGCCCCGGAGTAGACGCACAGGATCTCCACGAACCGGGCGAAGACGTGCGCCAGCGGCATGAAGAGCAGCGTGCGCCGGCCCTCACCGCGCACCACCTGGGAGAAGTTCGGGTCGTCGCTGCCGTGGACGACGAGGTGAAGGAAGTTGCGGTGGGTGAGCTCCACGCCCTTGGGCCGGCCGGTGGTCCCGGAGGTGTAGATGATCGTCGCCAGCGAGTCCAGCGACGCGGCCCGTGACCGCTCCGCCACCGCCTCGTCCGCGACGTCGGTGCCGTACCCGGTCACCGTCCCTACCGCGTCCTCGTCCAGGACGAAGACGTGCTCCAGGTGGTGGTAGCGATCGACGAGCGGTCGGACCAGCGCGGCCATCGCCCGGGTCTCGGTGAAGACGACGCGGACCGCGGAGTCGGAGACGATCCACTCCACCTGCTCGGCGGAGGAGGTCTCGTAGATCGGGACGGGGACGGCGCCGACGGACCACGCGGCGAAGTCGAGCAGCGTCCACTCGTAGCTCGTGCGGGCCATGATCGCCACCCGGTCGCCGGGCTCGACGCCCAGGCCGATGAGGCCCTTGGCCAGGGCGCCCACCTCCTCGGCGAAGGTCTGCACCGTCACGGGTACGAACTGGGTGCCCAGCGACGCCTTGCGCTCGAAGATCACCCCGGCGGGGTCGCGGGCCAGGCGGTCGCTGAGGATCCAGGGCAGGGACATGTACGACTCGAGGCGTCCCACGCCCGGGGTGCTGGCCTGCGGCCGGCTCGTCTTCATCGTTCCTCCTCCTCGGTGGGACGTCTGCTCAGCGCTTGGCGGGCGGCTCGTCGAGCTGGTGCGCCCCGACGACAGCCTCCTCCAGCTCCGTGCGGCCGACGACCTCGAGGTCGCCCCGCACCCGGCCCGCGGCGCGCAGGTCGCCCAGCGCCTGCTGCACCCGGGCGACGTCCTCGGCGGGCAGCTCCAGGCGCACCTGGGCGTAGCTCGTCCGCTGGCTCACCTTCGCCTCGGACTTGACCTTGCGCAGCGCGGCGAGCGCGCCGCCCGTGGCGTGGAGCAGTGCCGGGTCGGCGTCGGGCACGGCCTGGCGCAGGGGCGCGGAGGACGGCCACGGCGCGGTGTGCACCGAGCCGGAGCGCCACCAGCTCCACACCTCCTCGGTCGCGAAGGGGAGGAAGGGGGCGAGCAGGCGCAGGACGACGTCGATGGTGAGCGCGAGGGTGGTGCGCGCCGAGGTCACCTCCGTCGGGGTGTAGCCGCCGTCGGTGGTGCCGTAGGCGCGGTCCTTGACCAGCTCGAGGTAGTCGTCGCAGAACGTCCAGAAGAACGTCTCGGTCAGCTCCAGCGCCCGGGTGTGGTCGTAGCGCTCGAAGGACGTCGTCGCCCCCTCGACGACGTCGGCCAGGGCGGCGAGCAGCGCCCGGTCCAGCGGCTCGGTGACGGCCCCGGGGTCGAGCCGGGCAGGCGTGTCGCCGCCCATCGTCAGCGCGAACTTCGAGGCGTTGAGGACCTTGATCGCCAGGCGCCGGCCGATCTTCATCTGGCCCTCGTCGAAGGCGGCGTCGGTGCCCAGGCGTGCGGAGGCGGCCCAGTAGCGGACCGCGTCGGCCCCGTGCCGCTCGAGCAGCCCCATCGGGGTGACGACGTTGCCCTTGGACTTCGACATCTTCTTGCGGTCCGGGTCGAGGATCCACCCGGAGATGGCGGCGTCCCGCCAGGGCAGGCCGTCGAACTCCAGGTGGGCCCGCAGCACCGTGGAGAAGAGCCAGGTGCGGATGATGTCCTGGCCCTGCGGGCGCAGGTCCATCGGGTAGACACGGGAGAAGAGGTCCTCGTCGCGCAGCCAGCCCCCGGCGATCTGCGGGGTGAGCGACGACGTCGCCCACGTGTCCATGATGTCGACCTCGCCGACGAAGCCGCCCGGCTTGCCGCGCTGGTCCTCCGTGTAGCCCGGGGGCACGTCGGTGCTCGGGTCGACCGGCAGGGCCTCCTCGGCCGGGGTGAGCACCCGGTCGTAGTCGGGCTCGCCGTTCTCGTCCACGGCGTACCACACCGGGATCGGGACGCCGAAGAAGCGCTGGCGGGAGATGAGCCAGTCCCCGTTGAGGCCCTCGACCCAGTTGTTGTAGCGCACCCGCATGAACTCGGGGTGGAAGCCGAGCTCGCGGCCCCGCTCGAGCAGCGCCTCGCGCAGGTCGCGCCCGCGGGAGTCGGTGGCCGGGCGGCCGCCGTTGCGGATGTACCACTGCCGGGAGGTGACGATCTCGAGCGGCTTGTCGCCCTTCTCGAAGAAGTTCACCTTGCGCAGGGTCGGCTCCGGCTCGCCGTCCAGGTCGCCGCTGGCGCGCAGCGCCTCGACGATCTCCTTGCGGGCGGTGAAGGTCGTACGTCCGGCGAGGGACTCGGTCCACAGCGTGACCGCGGCCGGGGCGGTGATCCAGGACGGCGTCTCGGCGAGCAGCCGCCCGTCGTGGCGGACGACCGACCGGGTGGGCAGGTCGAGCTCGCGCCACCACTGGACGTCGGTGAGGTCGCCGAAGGTGCAGCACATCGCGATGCCGGCACCCTTGTCCATCTCGGCCGCCGGGTGGGAGAGCACCGGGACCTCGACGCCGAAGATCGGCGAGCGCACCGTGGTGCCGAAGAGCGGCTGGTAGCGCTCGTCGTCGGGGTGGGCGATGAGCGCGACGACGGCGGGCAGCAGCTCCGGCCGCGTCGTCTCGATGTAGACCTTGCCGTCGCGGACCTGCTCCACGCCCTCGCCGACGGCAGGGTCGGTGAGGTGGAACGCCACCCGGTGGTAGTGGCCCGGGTGGTCACGTGCCTCGAGCTCGGCCTGGGCGACGGCGGTCTGGAAGGTGACGTCCCACAGCCCCGGGGCCTGGGCCTGGTAGGCCTCGCCGCGGGCGAGGTTGCGTAGGAACGCGGCCTGCGCGACGAGCTGGGACTCCCGCCCGATGGTCTGGTAGTGGTGCGCCCAGTCGACGCTGAGGCCGAGGTGGCGCCACAGCGCCTCGAACTGCTTCTCGTCCTCCTGGGTGAGCCGCTCGCACAGCTCGACGAAGTTGCGCCGCGAGATCGGCCGCTGGTCGGCGGCCTTGACGCTCTTGCCGTCACCGCCGTCGTGCGGCGGCACGAAGTCGGGGTCGTAGGGCAGCGAGGGGTCGACGCGCACACCGTAGTAGTTCTGCACCCGACGCTCGGTGGGCAGGCCGTTGTCGTCCCAGCCCATCGGGTAGAAGACCTCGCACCCGGTCATGCGCTTGTAGCGCGCGACGACGTCGGTGTGGGTGTAGGAGAAGACGTGCCCCACGTGCAGCGACCCGGAGACCGTCGGCGGCGGGGTGTCGATGGAGAAGACCCGGTCGCGTGGCGCGGTGCGGTCGAAGCGGTAGGTGCCCTGCTCGCTCCATACCGCGTCCCACTTGTCCTCCAGGCCGTCGAGGCTCACCCGGTCCGGGACGGACGGGGTGGGCAGCGGGTCAGCGGCGGTGGGCTCGTGCGCGTCGGTCATGGGAGCCGATTCTTTCACGCCCCGGCGGTGGACGACCCACCCGGTCCACGAGCGGGCCACCGCGGGTGTGGACCGGCTCCCGGACAGCGTCCGAGCGGATGCGCGTCACCTGACACACTGACGGCATGGCACTGACGATCGGCTACGCCGCCGCGCTGGAGCAGTTCCATCCCACCGAGGTGCTCGAGATCGCGACCCTGGCCGAGGCGCACGGCTTCTCCGGCGTCATGGCTGCCGACCACTTCCAGCCGTGGACCCCCACGCAGGGACAGGCCTCCTTCGTGTGGAACGTCCTCGCCGCCCTCGGTGAGCGCACCCGCGGGGACATCGGGCCGGGCGTCACCGCGCCGACGTTCCGGTACCACCCCGCCGTCGTCGCCCAGGCCTCGGCCACCCTCGCGGCGATGTACCCCGGCAGGCACTGGCTCGGCCTCGGCTCCGGGGAGGCGCTCAACGAGCACGTCGTGGGTGCCTACTGGCCCGAGGCTCCGGAGCGGATCAACCGGATGTTCGAGGCGCTCGACATCATCCGCAAGCTCTTCACCGCGTCGCTCGCGGGCCGGGACGCCAAGCACACCGGGACCTACTACCGGCTCGAGTCCACCCGGCTGTGGACCATGCCGGAGCAGCCCCCGCCGATCTTCGTCGCCACCGGCGGCCCGGTGACCGCCCGCCGCGCGGGCAAGCACGCCGACGGGCTCATCACCGTCGGCGCCCCGGTGGAGAAGGTCGCCGGCCTGCTCGACAAGTTCGCCGCCGGGGCACGCGAGGCGGGCAAGGACGCAGCGTCGCTGCCGAAGATCATCCAGCTCCACCTCTCCTGGGCGCCCACCGACGAGGAGGCGGTGGCCAACGCCGTCGAGCAGTGGCCCAACGGGGCGATGCGCTTCCCCAAGGCGGACATCCGCTCCCCGTTCGACTTCGCGGCCATGGCCCGGCTCGTGCGGCCGGAGGACTTCGCCGGGCGCATGGTCATCTCGGCCGACCCCGACGTCCACCGGGCCGCCATCCAGCGGTACGCCGACCTCGGCTTCGACCGGATCTACCTCCACAACGTCGGACGCAACCAGCGCGATTGGGTCGAGGTCTTCGGCCGCGACGTGCTGCCCAAGGTGGTGCGCTGATGCTCATCGCACAGGCTGTCGAAGGACTGCCCCCGATCACCGGCGGGGACGACCTCGCCGCGCTCATGGCGCCGGCCCTGCGAGCGCTGCGGTGGCCCGACGGCTCCGTCGGGATGGCGGAGGGCGACGTCGTCGTCGTCGCGAGCAAGGTGGTGGCCAAGGCCGAGCGCCGGCTCGTCGCCGCCCGCACCCGCGAGGAGCTGGAGGAGGTCATCGCCTCGCAGACGGTGCGCGTGGTCGCCGAGCGGCGCCGCCCCGACGGCTCCACGCTGCGGGTGGTGCAGAACCCGCAAGGGCTCGTGCTCGCCGCGGCCGGCGTGGACACCTCCGACGTCCCGCTCGGCACGGCGCTGCTCCTGCCCGAGGACCCCGACGCGTCGGCGCGGACCCTGCGCCGCGGCCTGGACGCGCGGCTCGGGGTGCGGCCCGGAGTCGTCATCACCGACACCGTCGGTCGGCCGTGGCGTCAGGGCGTGGCGGACATCGCGATCGGTGCGGCCGGTGTCGTGGCGCTGCAGGACCACCGCGGACGCCGGGACGGTTACGGACGTGAGCTGCGGGTCACCGTCATCGCCGCGGCCGACGAGATCGCCGCTGCGGCGGAGCTCGTCAAGGGCAAGGCGGACGGCCGGCCGGTGGCGGTGGTGCGTGGGCTGGGCCACCTCGTCACCCGTGAGGACGGCGCGGGCGCCCGCGTCGTCGCCCGGCCGGCGGAGGAGGACCTCTTCCGCGAGGGGGCGGCGGAGGCCTACGCCCGCGGGTACGCCGACGGGCGCGCCGCGTCCCCGTCCGGTCAGGCCCGCTCGTAGAGCAGCAGGTCCTGCCCGTCGACGACGACCCGCCGCGCCCGCACCCCGTAGACCCGGGAGACGCGCTCCTCGGTGAGCACCTCCTGCGGCGGGCCGGCGGCGACCACCTCGCCCCGGTCCAGGACGACGACGTGCGCGCAGTAGCGCAGCGCGTGGTTGAGGTCGTGGAGGGCCGCCAGCACGGTGACCCCGGCGCCGGCGAGCTCGTCGGCGAGGTGGAGCACGTGGAGCTGGGCGGCGACGTCGAGGTGGTTCGTCGGCTCGTCGAGCAGGAGCAGCCGCGGGGCCTGCGCCAGCGCCCGGGCCAGGTGCACCCGCTGGCGCTCGCCGCCGGAGAGGGTGGCGACGTCGCGGTCGGCGAGGTCGGCGGCGCCCGCCCGCGCCAGCGCCTCGTGCGCGACGGCGAGGTCGTGGGCCGAGTCCGCCCCCCACGTCGGCCGGTGCGGGGTGCGGCCGAGCAGGACGACGTCGAGGGCGTCCAACGCCGGCGGCGCCGCGGAGTCCTGCTCCACGAGCGCCAGCTCCCGGGCCCGGGCGCGCCGGGAGAGGGCGGCGAGCTCACGGCCGTCGAGCAGCACCGCACCGCCGTCCGGCTCGAGCGCCCCGACGAGCAGACGCAGCAGCGTCGACTTGCCCGAGCCGTTGGGCCCGACGACGGCGCTCACCCGGCCCGGCGGGAGCTGGGCCGCCACCGAGCGCAGCACCGGCCGTTCCCCGATGCTCAGCCGCACCTGCGCGACGGTGAGCTCGGCCGCGGGTGTCGTCGACCGCGCCGGGGGCCGGGTCGTCGTCCGCCCGCTCACAGCCGGCTCCGGCGCAGGAGGACCGCGAAGACAGGAGCCCCGACCGCCGCGGTGACGATGCCCACCGGCAGCTCGCGCGGGTCGAAGAGGGTGCGGGCCGCGGTGTCGGCGAGGAGGAGGAACAGTGCCCCGACGAGTGCGGCCACCGGCAGCAGGCGGTGGTTGCGTGCCCCGAGGACGAGCCGCACGGCGTGCGGTACGACGAGCCCGACGAAGCCGATCGCCCCGCACACCGAGACGAGCACCGCGGTGAGGAGGGTGACGAGCACGAGGAGCACCCACCGCGCCCGACGCACGTCGACGCCCAGGGAGGCCGCGGCGACATCGCCCAGCGCGAACGCGTCGAGCACCCGGGAGCGGGAGGCGAGGACACCACCCAGGAGGACGGTGCCGCCGGCGGCGAGCAGCGCCTCGGGCCACGTGATGCCGCCGAAGGAGCCGAGCAGCCAGGACAGGATCTCCCGGTAGGAGTCCCCGGTGGCCGACCAGAAGAT
>NZ_CALGNQ010000181.1 GCF_937958535.1 uncultured Georgenia sp.
CCCGGGCCGGTCTGGGCCGGCGCCTCATTCCCGGTGCTGCACGACGTTGACGACGTTCCCGCTGGGTCGCGGACGAAGAAGCGCATCACGCCCCAGGTCTCGGCCCGCAGCGGGTGGACGATCTCGTAGCCCCGGCGCTGCGCCTCCGCCAGGGCCGCCTCGATGTCGTCGACCTTGACCGAGATCACCGGGTTCTCGGCCGCGGTGGCGTCGCGGGTGACGAGCTGGACGTTCGCCCCGGTGTCCGGTGAGGTGAACCGCGCCACCCACCCGAGGTGGAACTCCTCCACGCTCAGCCCGAGGTAGCCCGCGTAGACGTCCCGGGCCGCGGCGATGTCGGCCACCTGGACGTCGGCGATGACGCTGACCGTGCGCATGCCGTCCTCCTCACTGCCGGGGTCACTCGACGCGCAGCCAGCGCACGCCGTACGGGGCGAGGGAGAGCTCCACGGCGCCGTCGCGCACCACGGCACCTCGCCCGCCGGCGCCCAGCAGGTCGTGCAGCCGGGTGCCGTCGGGCAGCGGCACCGCCGCACGGACGGTGCCGCCCGCGCCGGCGACGTCCTGGACACAGAGCACCGTGCCGCCGGTCCCCTCCCGCGGGGAGCGCAGCACGGCAAGCTGACCGGCGGGCACGTCGAGCACGGTCATCGGCGCGTCCGGGTGGAACGCCGTCTCGGCCACCCGGACGGCGATCATCTCGCGCAGGCCCTCGAGCACCCGCGCCCGCCGGCCACCGGCGTCGGCCAGCTCCCACGTCAGCCGGTGCAGGTCGAGGCGCTCCCGGTTGATGTCGCGGGCGTGGCCGCTGCGCTCCACCCCCTCGTGCCAGCTGCGGGAGCCGAGCAGGGAGTGCAGGTACAGGGCCGGCACCCCGGGCAGCGCGAGGAGGATCGCGTGGGCGGCGAGGAACCGGGCGACGTCGACCTGCTCGTCCTCCTGTGTTCCCGGCGGGCGCAGCGCGTCGTAGTAGACGGAGTTGATCTCGTAGGGCGCCCTCCCGCCGTCGGGCGTGGTGCGCCAGGAGACGAGGCCACCGTGGTCGGCCACCGTCTCGGCCAGGCGGGCCACCTCCTCGGGTGCGACGAGGCCCTCGAGGGGGCGCAGCCCGATGCCGTCGTGGCTGGCGAGGAAGGTGAAGAAGGTGGTCCCCTCCGGCGGCCGGGCCAGGTCCCGCAGCCACCCGGTGAGCACCGACGCGTCACGCCGGTGGAAGGCCGCCAGGGTGAGCGGGGGCAGCGCGAACTGGTAGACCGCGTGCGCCTCCTGTCCCTCCGCGAGGTAGGAGATGTTCTCCTCGTGCGGCACGTTCGTCTCCGTCAGCAGCACGGTGCCGGGGGCGACGTCGTCGACCAGGGTGCGCCACAGCCGCACCACCTCGTGCGTCTGCGGCAGGTGCATGCACGTGGTGCCCAGCGTCTTCCAGAGGAACGCGATGGCGTCGAGCCGGATCCACGTCGCACCGTGCGCGATGTAGCGCAGGAGCACCTCGGTGGCCGCGACCAGCACGGCCGGGGTGCGGAAGTCGAGGTCGACCTGGTCGGCGCTGAACGTCGTCCACACCCACCGCTCCCCCGCCGCGCCGGTGAAGCGGGTGAGCAGCGGCGTCGTCCGTGGTCGCGTCACGCGGGCGAGGGCGGCGGCGTCGGCCTCGGGGTCGGCGGTGACGTAGAAGTCCGCGTACTGCGGGTCGCCGTCGAGGAAGCCGCGGAACCACGGGTGGGAGGCGGAGGTGTGGTTGAGGACGGCGTCGAGCATGAGCCGGAACCGGCGACCGAGCGCCTCGACGTCCGCCCACGTGCCCAGCGCCGGGTCCACGGCGAGATGGTCGGCCACCGCGAACCCGCCGTCGGACGTGGCCGGGTAGTGCGGCAGCAGGTGCAGCCCGGTGACCTCCGGGGCCACCTCCGTGAGCAGCTCCCCGAGCGTCTGCAGCGGCACCCGCCCCGGCTCGGTGACATGGTCGCCGTAGGCGATGACGAAGACGTCCGTCTCGGCGAAGCGCTCCCGCGGCGGCCGCCGGGTGGGCAGGGCGCGGGCGACGACGTCCCGCAGCTCCGCCAGCAGGTCCGGGGCCGCCTCGGGCCCGTACAGAACCGTGAGGTGCTCCAGCAGTCGCGCCTCCGCGGTCTCGCTCAGCATCGGTCCCCCTCGCGCACGTTGCGATGTCATGACATTAGCGCCTCATCATTGCGCCGTGGCCCCGCCTGGGCCACCATGAGTCGCTACTAGGACGTATCTCTGAGTGGAGATCGTGATGGCAACGACTCATCGTCTGACCAGAATGCCTCGCTCCTCGGTGGCCGTCGCCGGGTTGCTTGCGCTCGGACTAGCGGCGGCATGCACCCCCGGTGGTGGGGGCGGCGGCGACGGTGACGGCGACGGGCCGATCGAGCTCGTCTGGGCGCTGGGCGGCGCAGAGGCCCAACCCGGTGGCGTCCACCAGGTCATCACCGAGATGTGGAACGAGGAGAACGACGACGTCCAGGTCCGCATCGAGATCCTCCCCGAGGCCGCCGACCAGCAGCGCGAGCAGCACGCCCTGGAGCTCCAGGCGGAGAGCTCGACCTTCGACATCCTCGGCGTCGACGTCATCTGGACCGGTGAGTACTCCGAGAACGGCTGGCTCGAGAGCCTGGAGGACGTGCGCAGCGAGATCGAGTCGGTGACCCTCCCCGGCCCCTTCGAGTCGGCGCTGTGGGGCGATGAGCTGTGGGCCGCGCCGTACAACTCCAACGCCGGGATGCTGCTCTACCGCACCGACCTCGTCGACGAGCCGCCGACCACCTGGGACGAGATGTGCGAGATGGCGATCCAGGCCTCCCAGGAGGCGGGCATCGCCGGCTACGTCGCCCAGGGCGCCCGCTACGAGGGCTTCGTCGTGAACTGGCTGGAGCTGTACTGGAGCGCCGGCGGCGAGCTGTACAACGAGGACCAGACCGAGGTGCTCTTCGACGTCGACATCGCCACGGAGGTCACCCAGTGGCTGTCCGACGCGCGCGAGTCCGGCTGCCTGGCCCCGGGGTTCAACACCTCCCAGGAGGAGGAGGCCCGCAACGAGTTCCAGTCGGGCAACGCCGTGTTCCAGCGCAACTGGCCCTACGTCTACTCCCTCCTGCTGGAGGACGGCGGTGAGGTCTCGGAGAACTTCGACATCGCCCCGCTGCCGACCTTCACCGGCGAGGGCACGATCTCGGCGCTGGGCGGGTTCAACAACGCGGTGAGCGCCTTCTCCGACCACACCGAGGAGGCCAAGGAGTTCGTCGTGTGGCTGTCCACCGACGAGGACGTCCAGCGCACCCTGGCCACCGAGGGCTCGGTGCCGCCCACCATGGCCTCGGTGTACGACGAGCTGGCCGACGACCCGGTGATGGCGCTGCTCGGGGAGATCCTCGAGGACGCCCGGCCGCGTCCGCCGTCGCCGGCGTGGAACGAGATCAGTGTCGAGATGCAGCGCGCGCTGTTCGACGCGTACAACGGCGAGGCCGACCCGCGGCAGGCCGCCGAGCAGGTACGCACCTTCCTGGAGGGCACCATCTGACCGTGCGGTGAGCCGGCCGGCGCACGGCGTCGGCCGGCTCACCCACCGCAAGGAGGCACGCATGACGACGACGGCGCCACGGCCCGCGGTCCGCTCGCGCGGCATCTCCGAGACCGGCCTGGGCCGGATCTTCGTCACCCCGGCCATCGTGCTCATGGCCATCGTGGCCCTCTTCCCCGTCCTGTACGCCGTCGTGGTGAGCTTCCAGGCCTACACGCGGCGCAACTTCGAGGGTTGGGCCGGGTTCGCGAACTACACCGAGGTGCTCGCCACCGGCCGCTTCTGGGAGGCGCTGTGGTTCACCGTGTACTTCACGGTGGCCTCGGTGGCGGCCGAGTTCCTCATCGGCCTGGGCTTCGCCCTGCTGATGAACCAGGCCTTCCGCGGTCGAGGTGTCACCCGTGCCGCGATCCTCATCCCCTGGGTGATCCCCACGGTGATCGCCGCCCAGATGTGGTTCTTCATGTTCAACGTCACGCCCGGGTTCATCAACAACCTGCTCGGGCTGGGCGACTTCAACTGGCTCGGGCAGTCCGGCACCGCCGCGTTCGCGGTGATCTTCGCCGACGTGTGGAAGACCTCCCCGTTCGTCGCGCTGCTCATCCTGGCCGGCCTGCAGACCATCCCGGACGAGCTGCACGAGGCCGCGCGGGTGGACGGCGCGGGGACCTTCCGCCGTTTCTGGTCGATCACGCTGCCGCTGCTGCGCCCGGCGATCCTCGTCGCGCTGCTCTTCCGCACCGTCGAGGCGCTGCGGGTCTACGACCTGCCGCAGGTGATGACCGGTGGCGCCTTCGGCACCGAGTCGCTGTCGATCCTCGTGCAGCAGTACGTGGTGCGGACACCGGACCCGGGTCTCGGGTCGGCGCTGTCGACCCTGACCTTCGTCTTCATCATGGGCATCGGCATGATCTTCGTGACGCTGCTCGGTCGCGACCTCGTCATCGGCACGGAGGAGGAGTGATGAGCACGGTCATCGACGACCTGGCGGCACGGACCGGCCCCCCGCGCGAGAACAAGGGCGTCTCGGCGCGCTCCCCCGCGCAGATCTGGGGCAAGTCGGCGCTGCTCCTCGTCATCCTCCTGTGGTGCCTGTTCCCGTTCTTCTGGCTCATCATGACGTCGCTGAAGATCGGGGACCGCGCGCTCAACAGCCCCGACCTGTTCCACGGGCCCTTCGGGCTGCAGAACTACATCGCCGTCTTCCAGCAGAACTTCCACCTCAACCTGCGCAACTCGCTGGCGATCGCGGGGATGACGACGATCCTGTGCGTCATCGTCGGCTCCCTGGCCGCCTACGCGATCGCCCGGCTGCGGCTCAAGCGCAAGCTGCTCCTGCTCTCGGCGGTGCTGGCGGTCTCGCTCTTCCCGCCGGTGGCACTGGTGCCGCCGCTGTACGAGCTGTGGCGCACCCTCGGGCTGCTCAACACGTGGGAGGGCCTGTACATCCCGTACACGTCCTTCACGCTGCCGCTGACGATCTTCATCCTCACGACGTTCTTCGCCGCGATCCCGCGCGAGCTGGAGGAGGCGGCGAAGGTCGACGGCGCGACCCCGTTCAAGGCGTTCTACAAGATCATCCTGCCGCTGGCCGCGCCCGGCGTGTTCGCCGCGGCGATCATCATCTTCGTCTCGGCGTGGAACGAGTTCCTCCTGGCCTCGACGTTCGCGCCCCGCAACCCGGAGGTGGCGCAGACCGTGCCGGTGGCGATCGCCGCCTTCACCGGGGCGGTGGAGTTCCAGCGGCCGATCGGCACCATCACCGCCGCCTGTGTGGTGGTGACGATCCCGATGATCATCGTGGCGCTGGCGTTCCAGAAGCGGATCGTGGCGGGGCTGACGGCGGGGTCGGTCAAGGGCTGAGCCCTCCGGATCGGAAACCGACGTCGAAGACCAGGGTGCCGGCCGGCCCCTCAGTACGCCCGCACGTCGGGCCAGTCGAGCTCCACGCCGTCGGCGGCCAGGCGCCGCTGCAGCTCGGCGGTGAGGTCCTGGTCAGCGGTGACGTCCTGCGGGGTGCACCGCCGCTCGAGGCACAGTGCCGCGAGCGTCGCGGCGGCCTCGCCGATGTTCCACTCGACGGGGTGGAGGCGGTAGCAGCCGTTGGTGATGTGGGTGGTGCCGATGTTCTTGGCCGCCGGCAGCAGGTTGGTCATCCGCACCGGGACCAGTGAGCGCAGCGGGATCTGGAACGGACAGGAGGCGACGTCGATATACCCGTCCCCGCCCGTCGAGGGGTGCAGGTCGATGCGGTAGGAGCCGATCCCCACGCTGTCGGCATGGCGCACCGCTCTCCCGTCGGGGCGGGTGGCGAGAGCGACCTCCTGCTCGACGATGGTGTGCTGCGCCTGGATCCGGCGGGACTCGCGGATGTAGGGCCGCTTGGCGAGCCCGTCGGCCGTGCCGACCACCTCGGGTACCAGGCGCAGACCGGGGTAGCCGGTCCCGCCGTCGGGACGGGGCGCCTCGGTCTGCAGCCAGTGGAGGAACGACAGCGAGAGGTCGCGCGCCCCGGCGAGGTGGGCGTCGTCGTCGGGGCCGCCGAAGACGGGCCCGCCGAGGTAGTCGATCATGGGCCAGTTGACCGTGGTGATGTCGCTGCGCAGCCAGCCCGGGCGGAAGGTCTGGCGGGCGGCGATGCGCCGGAAGGCCCACAGCTCGAAGTCGCCGCCGACGGTGCGGTGGTCGACGACGGCGTCGAGGTCGATGTTCGGGGTGAACGTGCGCTCGTGCGGCTGGCCGGTGCGCGGGACCGGTGCGACGAAGGAGAGCTGCGGGCCGCCGTAGCCGGCGGGCACGGCGTCGCGGAACTCGGCGTACCGGACGGGGCGGTCGATGGTGTGGTCCTCCCCCGCGAGGTGCTCCAGCGCGAAGCACCACGAGACGGCCTGCATGTTCCGCGGCTCGGGCACGGGCTTGGCGTGCGGTTCACCGGTCTGGTCGATCGACTCCGCGCCCGTGACGTGCTCGGTGCCGGAGAGGTCGAGCAGCTCGCCGGTCTCGGTGGCGTCGAGGAACATCGGCGCGGTGACGGTGGCCCGTGCTCCGGCCGGGTCGGTGAGGACGACGGCGGTGACCCGGTCACCCTCCGTCTCGGCGGCCACGGGGCGGTGCTCCAGCAGGGTGCGGAGCCGGCCGGACGCACGGGCGGGGGCGAGCATCCCCTCGACGACGGCGAGCGCCACCCGCGGCTCGATGCACAGCGTGGAGACGACGCCGCGGCCC
>NZ_CALGNQ010000182.1 GCF_937958535.1 uncultured Georgenia sp.
CCGTCGAGCCGGTACTGCCCGAGCACCGCTACTCCCAGGCCGAGCTCACCGATGCGCTCGTGCGCCTCATCGGGCTGGACGACAGCGGGGAGCGGCTCATCCGGCGCATCCACGCCGGCTGCGAGGTCGACCACCGGTACCTCGCCCTGCCCATCGAGCGGTATGCCGCGCTCACCGACTTCGGGCAGACCAACGACGCCTTCATCACCGCGGCGGTGGAGCTCGGCGCCCGCGCGCTCTCCACCGCGCTGGAGCGGGCACGGCTCGGGCCGCAGGACGTCGACATCGTCGTCTCGACGACGATCACCGGCCTGGCGGTCCCGTCGCTGGAGGCGCGGATCGCCGAGCGGGTCGGGCTGCGCTCCGACGTCGTGCGCCTGCCGCTCATCGGGCTGGGCTGCATGGGCGGCGCGGCGGGGACCGCCCGGGTCCACGACCTGCTCCGCGGGCGGCCCGACGCCGTGGCCGCGCTGGTGAGTGTCGAGCTGTGCTCGCTCACCGTCCAGCGCGGGGACTCCTCCGGGGCCAACCTCGTGGCGAGCGGGCTGTTCGGGGACGGCGGTGCCGCGGTCGTGGCGGTGGGGCAGGACCACCCCGCTGCCGACGGCGGGGGAGCGGGCGCCGCGTCGTCGGGGGCGCCGCGCGTCGTCGACTCGATGAGCCGCCTCTATGCGGGGACCGAGGCGGTCATGGGCTGGGACGTGCGGTCCACCGGCCTGCGGATCGTGCTCGGCGCCGAGGTCCCCGACCTCGTGAGGGAGAACGTCGGCCAGGACGTCGCCGCCTTCCTCGGTCGCCACGGCATGACGGTCGCGGACATCGGCTGGTGGGTGTGCCACCCGGGCGGTCCCAAGGTCATCGGCTCCCTCGCCGACACCCTGGGTCTGCCCCGCGAGGCGCTGGCGATCACGACGGAGTCGCTGCGCACGGTCGGCAACCTCTCCTCGGCGTCGGTGCTGCACATCCTGCGGACCGCCCTCGACGCCGGACCGGAGCCGGGCAGCTTCGGGCTCATGATGGCGATGGGGCCGGGCTTCAGTCTCGAGCTCGTGCTGCTGGAGGCACGATGACGTCGCAGGTGCTGTACACGGTCCTCCTCGGGGCGGTCGTCCTCGAGCGGTTCGCCGAGCTCGCCGTCGCCCGGCGCAACGCCCACTGGGCCTTCGCCCACGGCGGCCGGGAGACGGGCGGCGGCCACTACCCGGTGATGGTCGTCCTCCACACGGCGCTGCTGCTCGGCTGCCTGGCCGAGGTGTGGCTCGCCGACCGCCCCTTCGTCCCGGCGCTCGGCTGGGTGATGCTCGCCCTCGCACTCGGCTCGCAGGGGCTGCGCTGGTGGTGCATCCGCACCCTCGGACCACGGTGGAACACCCGGGTCATCGTCGTGCCCGGGATGCCGCTCGTCGACGGTGGCCCCTACCGGTGGTTGCGGCACCCGAACTACGTGGCCGTCGTGGTCGAGGGTGTCGCACTGCCGCTCGCGCACTCGGCCTGGCTCACCGCGCTCGTCTTCACCGCGGCGAACGCGTGGCTGCTCACCGTGCGCATCCGCACCGAGAACCGGGCCCTGGCGGACGCGGCACCCGCGAGGCGCTGACGTGGTGGTCGACCTCGTCGTCGCCGGCGGCGGGCCGGCCGGTCTGGCGACCGCCCTGCACGCTGTCGCCGCCGGGCTGACCGTGGTCGTGCGTGACCCGCGCGACGGCGTCGTCGACAAGGCGTGCGGTGAAGGTGTCATGCCGTCCGGGGTCGCCCACCTCGAGTGGCTCGGGGTGCGGCCCCGGGGCCGCGAGCTGGTCGGGATCCGCTACTGCGCGCCCGGCCGGCGGGCCGAGACTCGGTTCAGCGGCCGCCCGGGCCGCGGGGTGCGGCGCACCGAGCTGCACCGCGCGCTGCGCAGCGCCGTGCTCGACGCCGGGGTGGTGATCGAGCGGGGGCGGGTGCGGACCGTGACGCAGCAGCGCGGCGGCGTCGTCGTCGACGGAGAGCCGGCCGGGTACGTCGTCGTGGCCGACGGTCTGCACTCCCCGCTGCGGCGTGCGCTCGGCCTGGAGGCGCGGGCGCCCGGGCCGGTGCGCTACGGGCTGCGCCGGCACGTGCGCCTGGTGCCGTGGACGGACCACGTCGAGGTCCACTGGGCGGAGCACGCCGAGGCCTACGTGACGCCGGTGGCCGCCGACGAGGTGGGCATCGCGATCCTCACCTCCCGGCGGGCGCCGTACGACACCCACCTCACCGACTTCCCCGAGCTGCTCGCCCGGGTGGCCGGTGCCGAGCCTGCCTCGGACGTCCGTGGCGCCGGGCCGCTGCGCCAGGAGTCCCGGCGGCGGGTGGTGGGCCGGGCGCTGCTCGTCGGTGACGCCTCCGGCTACGTCGACGCGCTCACCGGGGAGGGGATCAGCCTCGCCCTCGCCCAGGCCGAGGCGGCCGTCGGGCACGTCGTCGCCGGTGACGTCGCCGGCTACGAGCGGGCGTGGCGGCGCATCGTGCGGCGGCACCGGCTGCTCACCCGCGCCCTGCTCGCCGTCGGCGGCTCACCGGCACGGCCGCTGCTGGTCCCGGCGGCCGAGCGGCTACCGCGGGTGTTCGCCGCGGCGGTCGATGCCGTCGGTGGGTGACGGGAGACCGCGCCTCGGGCGGTGCTGGGGGCCCTCAGCCCGGGCCGCGGCTGACAGACGGTGAGGGCCGCGGGCCGGTGGGGTCCGGACCGTCGTCGTCCCGGACGAGGAGCACAGCGACGGTGACCACGACGGCGAGCACGGCGAGCACCACGGTGAGGAGCAGCATCAGCCGGTAGTAGCCGTGCTCGGCCTGCTCGTCCACGGTGACCCTCCTGCCGGCTCTCGGCGACCCTCCCCCCGCCTCCCACCGCACGGTAGCGGGTGGGGTCACGGGACGGTGTCGAGCGGCCAGCGCTCCCCGGTGGCGCTGTCGACGAGCGCAGCGCGGTCGGCCTGCACGGTGAGCGGCAGCACCGCGTAGGCGACGTCGGCCACCACTGGCAGGTCCTGCAGCCGGGCCCGCGGGGCGATGCTGACGTGGGGCAGCCACCGGCCGGGGAGGTAGTGGCGGTGGAGGTCGGCGCCGGTGGCGGCGGCCGCGTCCGCGACGGCCTGCTGCCGCTCGACGAGCGCGGCCGACGCTGCCGGCACGAGCCACACCCTCCCGCGCGGTGCCGCCGCGACCGCGTTCAGGTGGACCGTGAGCGGGCCGCCGTCGGGGAGCGCCCCGACCCCCGCCCGGACCGCGGCGACGTCGAAGGAGCGCAGCACCGCGTAGGAGAGGTGAGGCACGTGACGGCCGTGGGTGTGGGACGTCATGCTGGGCACGCCGGCCTCCTCCACCCGGCGCCACAGCCCGCGCAGCGCACGCTCGTGGGCCGGGGCGAAGAGCAGGCAGACGGCGAGGGCCATGCAGCCAGTGTGTCGCCTCGGGCGCTGCCCGGTGGGGGCGTTCGGGTTTGTCTCAGGCAGCACCCGTGCAGTAGGCAGTGCCCATGACCCTCACCCTGACCACGCGGTACCTCCTCGGGCCGGGCCCGACCAACCCCTACCCGGAGGCGACGGTGGGCCTGTCCGCGCCGTTGCTCGGGCATCTCGACCCGGAGTTCATCCGGCTCATGGACGAGACGTGCGACATGCTCCGCGCGGTGTGGCAGACGGAGAGCTCGCGCACGCTGCCGCTCTCGGCGACCGGGTCGGCCGGGATGGAGGCGGCCTTCGTCAACACGGTGGGTGAGGGCGACGTCGTCGTGGTCGCCGTCAACGGGCTCTTCGGTGAGCGGATGTGCGAGGTCGCCCGCCGGTGCGGTGCCGAGGTGGTCCGGGTGGACCACGAGTGGGGCCGGCCGATCGACCCCGAGCGGGTGGCGGCGGCGCACCCGGCACCGAAGGTGATCGCCGCGGTCCACGCCGAGACCTCCACCGGCGTGCGCTCCGACATCGCCGCCCTCGGGCAGCTCAAGGGCGATGCGCTGCTCCTCGTCGACGCCGTCACGTCGATCGGCGGCACCGAGCTGCGGGCCGACGCGTGGGGGGTGGACGTCGCGTACGCGGGGTCGCAGAAGTGCCTCGGCACCCCGCCCGGGCTGGCCCCGTTCACGATCAACGAGCGTGCCTTCGCCCGGCGGGTGGAGACGCCGCGCTCGTGGTACCTCGACCTCGGGCTGCTCGGTGGGTACGTCGGCGGCGCCACGGGCGGTAAGCGGACCTATCACCACACCGCGCCGACGGCGATGGTGCTCAGCCTCCACGGCGCACTGCGCCGGATCCTCGACGAGGGGCTGCCCGCCGTGTGGGAGCGGCACACGCGTGCCGGTGAGCGGCTGCAGCAGGGGCTCCAGGAGATGGGGCTGGAGCTGTTCGCGCAGGAGGGCTACCGCCTGCCCCAGCTCACCACCGTCCGCGTGCCCGACGGTGTGGAGTCCGCCGCCGTGCGGGCCGAGCTGCTCGAGCGGTACGACATCGAGATCGGTGCAGGGGTGGGCCCCTACGCCGACACCGTGTGGCGGATCGGGCTCATGGGCCCGAACGCCGGTGACGACACCGTGGCCCTGGTCCTCGCCGCGCTCGGGGACGTCCTGGGTCGCTGAGAGGAGCGGTCGGCAGCGGCCGGTGGCGATCTGCGCTGCCGTGCCCCGCCGTGCCTGCAGGAGGGCTGAGGGAGAGTTCCTCGACGCGCCCGCAGGGCGGCTGAGGCGCACATCCAGCCGCGTTCGCCGGATGGCCGGGGCGTAGGACCAGCCAACGACTACCGGCCGCCTGTGTGCAGCGCCCCGCCGCGCCCCGCAGACAGTGCAGCCGTGCTCGCCGTACATCGCTCCGTAGGGTGGCCGGGACCGACCACCGTCGAAGGAGGGCCCATGACCCAGCCGGCACCGGCAGCCAACCTCGTCGAGCAGACCCCGGACGGCGGGCTCCGTACGCGACGAGCGGGTGGCGTCACGTGGGTGCTCGCGGGGCTTCCGGTGGTGCTCCTGGT
Source organism: uncultured Georgenia sp. (assembly GCF_937958535.1). Classification (GTDB taxonomy): domain Bacteria; phylum Actinomycetota; class Actinomycetes; order Actinomycetales; family Actinomycetaceae; genus Oceanitalea. The sequence goes on from NZ_CALGNQ010000182.1 coordinate 4,981, forward strand.
GCCCCGAGCGCTTCTGGTGGACTCGCCCGCCGGCCGGGTGCTGGTGCTCCTGCTCGCGGCGGTGGTTGTCGGAGTGATCGTCACGGCCATCCTCCGGGTGGGCACCACGCTGTCCCCGGACGGCAGGCTCGTCTTCCGAGGCGTGGCGACGACAAGGACGCTGCACCTGTCCGGGATCGGCGACGCAGTCGTCATCGGCCTGCGGAACGGCGGCATGACCACGCTCAACCTCATCATCCGCGGACCCGACGGCAAGGTGCTGCACCGCGTGCAGGACGCGCCCGCGAACCCCACGGTGGCGAGCGTGTCCCAGGTGCTCGAGCTGGCCGGGATCCCCGTGGGGAAGGACCCTCGCGGGGTCATCCCCGCCGCCCACCTCGACAGGTTCCATCCCGGGGCCGGCCGGTGGTCCGACCGGTCGGGGGCCCTGGCGCTCATGATCGTCGGAGCGGTCGTCCTGATCGGGGTGCTGGTCGTCGTGCTGACGTTCCTCGGCTGACTGCACCGGCGTGACTCGTCCGAGTGTCGAACGGGGACGACCAGCCCTGCGCCACCGCAGCGTGTACGCCGGGAGAGGCGCGTGGCTCGCGGGCCGGACGGACCGCCTGCACGTTGCGGTGGACGACGAGCCCTGCGGCACCGCAACGTGCACGCCGGGAGAGGCGCGTGGCTCGCGGGTCGGACGGACCGCCTGCACTGCCCGTGCTGTGCGGCCCTGCCGACGTCCTGACGCGCTGGGACCGGCCACGGCTCCCACGCCGGGGGCCGGGCACCAGGCGGCCCGCATCGGTGCCTCCTCCGGCTCAGAACGGCGGTGGGCCGACCGCCCAGGAGCGGTCACGCGGGACCCGGACGACACGTCCGCCGCGCCGCCGGTGGTAGACGTGCCCCGTCGGGGTGGTCCACTCGAACTCACCCGCGCCCAGGTGACGTAGCCGGAAGCGGTCGCTGGTCTTGACGAGGTGGCCACGGGTGCACAGGTCACCCAGGTTGAGGAGAGCGGTGGTACCGCCCTGGCTCCACGCCTGGACGTGGTCGAGCTCGCAGGAACGTGCGGGGGAGGAGCAGCCGGGCTCGACGCAGGTGCCGTCACGGAGCCGGACGAGCTCGGCGAGGTCCGCCGGCGGGCGGTACCGGGAGCGACTGTGGTCGAGGATGATCCCGGTCAGGGGGTCGGTGACGAGTCGCTGCCACGTGCCGCCCAGGGCTGCGGCTCGCGCCACGGCGGGTGAGATCGGCCCGTATCCCTCGAGCTCGGCGACCTCGGCCGGTTCGCGTTCCAGGAACAAGATGATCGCGTCGTCGTCCGGCAGCCGAGCGAGCTCGGCCTGTGTCCGGTCCTGGTCGTCGCCGCCGGTGGGTGGAAGCCCGAGCTGGCGTGCGATGTCCGGCGGCAGCAGCACCGACAGCGGCACGGTGACCCGGACCTGGGTGCGGCGACCACCGATCTGCCCCACGGTCATGCACCACCGGGCGGGAACACCCGCCCCGGTGCCCGGCGACGGCAGTCCTGGTTCGTCCGGGTCGGACGTGGACGGTGCGGGACTGTCCGGTGTCCCGACCTGGGAACGCCGATCCGTGGACGCACCTGCCTGAGAGTGTGCGGTGGACAGAGCTGTCCCCTCGTCGGTGGGCGGTGCCGGTCCGGTCGCCGTGGCGGCCGGTGGCGTGACTCCGTCGTCTCCCATGTCGGCGCGGGACGGTTGTGCCGTCGCTGCCGCGGGTCCGGTCGGTGAAGGTGGGTGCTCGGGCGGAGCGGTCGGTGGAGGTGGGTGCTCGGGCGG
>NZ_CALGNQ010000183.1 GCF_937958535.1 uncultured Georgenia sp.
AGCTGGACATGACGCCGGAGAAGGTCGTCGAGGTCCAGAAGTACGGCCGCGAGCCCATCTCGCTCCACACCCCCCTGGGCGAGGACGGCGACAGCGAGTTCGGTGACCTCATCGAGGACTCCGAGGCCGTCGTGCCCGCCGACGCGGTGAGCTTCACCCTCCTGCAGGAGCAGCTCCACCAGGTGCTCGACACGCTGTCCGAGCGCGAGGCCGGGGTCGTGTCGATGCGGTTCGGACTGACCGACGGCCAGCCGAAGACCCTCGACGAGATCGGCAAGGTCTACGGCGTCACCCGCGAGCGCATCCGGCAGATCGAGAGCAAGACGATGTCCAAGCTCCGTCACCCGAGCCGTTCCCAGGTGCTGCGCGACTACCTGGACTGACTCCGCAGACGAAGGGCCCGCACCGGTCGGTGCGGGCCCTTCGCGCTGTCGTGACTCAGTCCCGGCGCGCCTGCCGGTCGGCGTTGGCGTGGATGGCGTCGCGCACGTACTGCGCGAGGCCGGGCCGGATGTCCTCGTAGGTCTTGGTGAAGCGCGGGTCGCTCACGTACATGTCCGCGAGCCGGCGGTGGAAGTCCGGCGTGAGGTCGTAGAAGTTCTCCTCGATCTGGCGGCGGGCCCGCTCCGCGGCGTCCATCGCCTCGGCGCTCGAGGCGGGCAGGCCGGCGTCCATGGCGGCGACGAACGCGGCGTTGACCGACTCGTTCTCCTCCTTGATCCGCTCCCAGTCCGCCTTCGTGTACTGCGCGGTGCGCTGCTGGGACTGGCGCCAGGCGTCGGTGTCGCCCCAGCGCTCCTCGGCCTCGGCGGCGTACTCGTCGCTGAAGCCGTCCCCGAACAGCTCCCGCTGCTCCTGAGGGGTCAGGTTCACACCCTTCATCTCTCTCTCCAGTGCTCGGTCGAGGGCCGTGACGAGCTCCTGCAGCTCCTCCAGCCGGGACATGACCGCGGCGCGCTGCCGGCGCAGGTGCTCCACGACGTCGGGCCGGGAGCCGCCGTCCAGCAGCTCGGCGATCTCCTCGAGGGGGAACCCCAGGCGCCGGTAGACGACGATGTGCTGGAGCCGGGCGATGTCGGTCTGGGTGTAGAGCCGGTACCCGGCGGGGCTGCGCTCACCGGGGCAGAGCAGGCCGATCTCGTCGTAGTGGTGCAGTGTGCGCACCGTCACGCCGAACCGCTCGGCCACCTGTCCCACCGTGAGCACCGTCAGGACCCCTGTCGCGTCGGTCATGTCTCCACCGTGCTGCCTCACGTCGCGTGAGGGGCAAGCCCATTGTCCGCCGGAGGCGTCACACGTCCTTGCCGTAGGCGTACTGGCGGCGGGACTCCCGGTAGCCCAGCGCGGTGTAGAGGTCGAGCGCGCGGCTGGCGTTGTCGAGGTCGACGCCGAGGTCGGCCCGGTCGATGCCGTCCTCGCGCAGCCGGTGCATCGTCGCGGCGAGGAGCGCCGTGGCGACCCCGCGGCGGCGCCACGCGTGGCGCACCCCCAGGACGTCGGTCCACCCCGAGGTGTAGCCCTGCGGCTCCCAGTCCGGCTCGTAGGCCGAGGTGAGGCTGTAGCCGGCGACCTCCGCGCCGTCGAGGACGACGAAGCTCCACTTCGGGCGGAAGTACCGACCGCCGACGCTGCGCCGCTCCCAGTCCTCCCGGCTGCGCGGTTCGCTGTTCCAGTGCTCGGCGAAGGCCTCGTTGTGGGCGAGCCGGACCCGCTCGCCGAGGGATGGGTCGTAGGGCACCAGGCGCAGGCCGTCCTGGACGGCGACCGGCGGGACCGGCTCCTCGAGGGGGCGGGTGAGCTCGAGGAACACCCGCATCCGGTCGAACCCGGCGTGCTCGAGCAGCCGGACCGTCGCCCGGACGCCGTCGTCGACGTGGAGGATGACCCGGCCGGGTGCCGGGGACGGGGCGGAGGCGATCTTCTCCCGGGCCAGCCGCTCCTGCCACGCCAGCAGCTCCCGACCCACGCCGCGGCCGCGCCACTGCGGGTCCACACCGCCCCAGCAGAAGGCCCGGATGGTGCGGCGGTCACCCGGGGGCGCCTCGACGTGCCCGAAGGCGCGTGCCACCCCGTCCGCGTCCACCCCGAGGATGGAGTCGCGTGCCGGGTCCTTCCACGACCCGTCGAGGAGCTCGTCGTGCAGGTCCTCGGGGGTGTAGCGCTCGGCCGGGTCGTCGGCGTCCTCGATGGCCCGCACGAGCCGGTGCCAGGCCGGGAGGTCGTCGGGGGAGATGGGGCGCCAGTGCAGGCCGGCGACGGCGGCGGGGGCGGCGGTCATGGAGGGACGGTACGGCCTGGGCCGCGGCGGCGTCACGCCGACACGGGTCCGCCGTGGCGCCGGGACGAAAGAAGGCGCCGGGACGAAAGAAACGGCGCCGGCCCCGTGGCGGGGGCCGGCGCCGGAAGTCTCGGGGGTCGCTCAGCGAGCGGTGTCGCCCTCGGTGAGGCGGTGGGTCTCGTCGTGGATGGCGGTGGCGACACCCTCGAGCGCCTCGGCGTGCTTGCGGGCGTGGTGGGCGCAGAAGAGCAGCTCACCCACCGGCAGCGCCACGCGCACGTACGCCTGGGCGCCGCAGCGGTCGCAGCGGTCCTGTGCGGTCAGCGGGGCGGTCATCGTTGCGTTCACATCTGAATACAACCACGAACTGCTGCAGACCTTCCCGGGATGGCCCTGTCGTTCGCTGCCAGCGGAGCCCGCGCGCCCGGGTTGTGAGCGGCGTCACGGTGTGCTCACCGGTCCTGGTCCTCCCCACCCGCCCCACGCGCCCCGACCTGGGGCCGCGACGGCGGGTGCTCCGCGGGACCGTGCCGGGCTCTTCGTATGATCGGCGGGTGCCACCCAAGTCGACCGCCACCGCCGCCCAGTACACCGCGCGCCACCTCTCGGTTCTCGAGGGGCTCGAGGCCGTGCGCAAGCGGCCGGGGATGTACATCGGCTCGACCGACTCCCGCGGCCTCATGCACTGCCTGTGGGAGATCATCGACAACGCCGTCGACGAGGCCCTCGAGGGGCACGGCGACGCGATCGAGATCGTCCTGCACCCGGACAGCTCGGTCGAGGTGCGCGACAACGGGCGCGGCATCCCGGTCGACACCGTCGACTCGGTCGGGCTCAGCGGCGTGGAGGTGGTCTTCACCAAGCTCCACGCCGGCGGCAAGTTCGGCAACGGCTCCTATGCTGCCTCGGGCGGCCTCCACGGTGTGGGCGCCTCCGTCGTCAACGCCCTGTCCGCGCGCCTCGACGTCGAGGTCGACCGGGGCGGCAAGACCTACCGGATGACCTTCCACCGCGGCGAGCCGGGCGTCTTCGACGACAGCGGCGGCATCGGCCCCCACGCGCCCTTCACCCCCTTCACCGAGTCCAGCGAGCTCGCCGTCGTCGGCAAGGTCCCGCGCGGCCGCACCGGCACAAGGGTGCGCTACTGGGCCGACCCGCAGATCTTCCCGGCGACCTCCCAGTTCAGCTACGACGAGCTGGTCACCCGCGCCCGGCAGACCACCTTCCTCGTCCCCGGCCTGACCATCACCGTCCGCGACGAGCGCCGCATGCCCGGCACCCCCGGGGAGGACGGCCCCGTGGAGGAGGTCTTCCGGCACGACGGCGGGGTCGTCGACTTCGCCGAGTTCCTCGCCACCGACCCCGCGGTCACCGACGTGTGGCACCTCACCGGCAGCGGCACGTTCACCGAGACCGTCCAGCAGCTCGACGCCGCCGGCCACCTGCGCCCCAAGGAGGTCGAGCGCACCTGCGAGGTCGATGTCGCGCTGCGCTGGGGGCAGGGCTACGACACGACCGTGCAGTCCTTCGTCAACATCATCGCCACCCCCAAGGGCGGCACCCACCTCGCCGGCTTCGAGCAGGGCCTGGTGCGCACCGTGCGCAAGCAGATCGAGGCCAACGCCCGCCGGCTCAAGGTCACCGCCAAGGACCCGAAGATCGAGAAGGACGACGTCCTGGCCGGGCTGACCGCCGTCGTCACCGTCCGGTTGCCCGAGCCGCAGTTCGAGGGCCAGACCAAGGAGATCCTCGGTACCGCGCCGGTGCGCTCCATCGTCGCCGGGGTGGTGGAGAAGCAGCTCACCGCCATCCTCACCTCGAGCAAGCGGCACGACAAGACCCAGGCCTCCGCCGTCCTGGAGAAGGTCGTCGGGGAGATGCGGGCCCGTGTGCAGGCCCGGCTGTCGAAGGAGATCTCGCGCCGCAAGAACGCGCTGGAGAGCTCCCGCCTGCCCGCCAAGCTCGCCGACTGCCGCACCGACGACGTCGAGCGCTCCGAGCTGTTCATCGTCGAGGGCGACAGCGCGCTGGGCACCGCCAAGCTCGCCCGCTCCAGCGACTTCCAGGCGCTGCTGCCGATCCGCGGCAAGATCCTCAACGTGCAGAAGGCGTCCCCGGCCGAGATCCTGCGCAACGCCGAGGTCTCCTCGATCATCCAGGTCATCGGTGCCGGGGCGGGACGCAACTTCGAGCTCGACAAGATCCGCTACGGCAAGGTCATCCTCATGACCGACGCCGATGTCGACGGCGCCCACATCCGTACGCTGCTGCTCACCCTGTTCTTCCGCTATATGCGCCCGCTGGTCGAGGCCGGGCGGGTGTACGCCGCGGTACCGCCGCTCCACCGGGTCGAGGTGCTCGGCTCCGGCGGGAAGAAGGGGGAGAAGGTCTACACCTACTCCGACGCCGAGCTGGCCCAGCTGCTGCGCAGGCTCGAGCGGCAGGGTCGCCGCTACAAGGAGCCGATCCAGCGCTACAAGGGGCTGGGAGAGATGGATGCCGACCAGCTCGCCGAGACGACCATGGACCCCGCCCACCGCACCCTGCGGCGGGTGAGCATGGCCGACGCCGAGTCGCTGGCCGAGGCCGAGCGGGTCTTCGAGCTCCTCATGGGCAACGAGGTCGCCCCCCGCAAGGACTTCATCGTCGCCGGCGCCGCGCAGATCGACCGCGAGCGCATCGACGCCTGAGCCCCACCCTCCCAGCACTCCGACGCCCTAGGATCTCGACATGTCCGACATGCTGCCCTCTCGCGCCGCGCCGCCCGCGGAGGCGACCGTCCCTGGGCCGCACCTGGGTCTGACCTGGCGCACGCTGACGCCCGCGGACCTCGACGACCTCCACGCCCTCGTCCAGCGCTGCGAGGAGGTCGACCAGCCACTGTCCCGGACGCGGCGCACCCAGCTGGAGGAGATGCTCGCCCGCCCGGCGACAGGGATGAAGGCCGACAGCCTCGGCGGGTTCGACGCCGCCGGCACGCTTCGCGCCGCCGCCTTCGTCCACGCCCCGCGCGGGGACGAGACCCACGCCCGCGTGTTCATCGGCGCCTCGGTCGACCCGAGCTGGCGCGGCCGGGGTATCGGGCGGGCGCTGCTCACCTGGCAGGACGACCGGGCCCGGCAGATCCTCGCCACCCTCGACCCCGCCCTGCCGGGCCGCATCGCCAGCTACGTCGACGAGCACCTGCACGACCGGCGGCGGCTCTACGCCGCCGCCGGCTTCAGCGCGCTGCGCACGTACCGCGAGATGCGGCGGCGCCTCACGACCGAGCCGGCGGCGGTCCCGGTACCGGAGGGGTACGAGGTCCGGCAGTGGACCCCGGAGCTGGACGACGCCGTGCGCCGCGCGCACAACGAGGCCTTCCGCGACCACTGGGGCTCCCAGCCGGTGGACGAGGGCACGTGGGCGGCGCGCCGCACAGACCTGGAGCCCGCCTGGAGCGTGGTCGCGATCCACGAGGAGACCGGTGAGGTCGCCGGCTACGCGCTCACCGCCCGCCACGAGCACGAGTGGGAGCGGCTCGGGCACAGCGAGGGTTACACCGAGCTGCTCGGCGTGCTGCGCCCCCACCGCGGCGTCGGGCTCGCCCGGGCGATGCTCTCCTCCGTGCTCGCCGCGCTGTACCGCGACGGCATCGAGGTCGCGGCGCTCGACGTCGACATGGAGAACCCCTCGGGCGCCTACCACTTCTACGAGCGGATGGGCTACGAGCCGCAGGCCGCCCGGATCCTCTACACCATCGAGGTGTGACGATCCCCGCACCGCCGTGCGGAGCTGGGCCGGACCCGGGGGAGGACGTATCGTCGGACGCATGCTCGAGGACTTCGACGACGACCCGCGCCCGTCGCGGGTCGGCACCGGCGAGGTCGGCAGCACGGGGGGCGCACGGATCGACCTGCCCTCCGTGGCCGGCCTGCGCTGGCAGTGGCTCACCCTGGAGCAGAACGACGCGCTCGTCGCCCTGCTGGCCCGGATCGAGGCGCACGACGACCCGCCCTACCGCACCACCGCCGAGGAGTCGGCCGAGACCTTCGTGCCGGTGAGCAACGACGTCGGCACGGCCAAGGTCGTCGGCCTGGACGAGTCGGGCGTGCCGCGGGCCTACGCCATCGTCCGGGTGCGTCCCACCGCCGGGACCTTCCGCGCCCTGTGCGACGGTGGGGTCGACCCCGCCTGGCGGCGCCGGGGCCTGGGCACCGCCCTGCTCGGCTGGCAGCTGGCGGCCGCCCGCGCGATCCTCGACGGTGCCGGCCACACCACCGCCCTGGCCGTCGTCCACGTCGAGGAGAACCTCACCGACGCCCAGGACATGCTGCGCCTGGCCGGGTTCGTCCCCACCCGCTGGTACACCGAGATGCGCCGCGACCTGGCCCGTGAGCTGCCCGACGTGCAGCCGCACGGGCAGGTGACGGTCGAGCCGTGGGACCCGGCCCTGGACGACGCCGTGCGCCGCGCCCACAACGAGGCCTTCAGGGACCAGTGGGGCGGGGAGCTGCACACGCCCGAGTCGTGGGCCCAGGGCCGCACCTACTTCGCGCCGGAGTGGAGCTTCGTCGCCCTGGACCGCACCACCGACCGCGCGCGCGTCGCCGGATACCTCATCTCCGGCCGCTACGAGGGCGACTGGGCGGCGCAGGGCTGGAGCGAGGGCTACACCGAGATGCTCGGCGTGCGGCAGGAGTGGCGTGGCATGCGGGTGGCCACCGCGCTGCTCGTACGGGCGATGCGCGCCTACGCCGCCGACGGCATGGAGTACGCGGGCCTCGGGGTGGAGTCCCCGCAGCCGGGCACCGACTACGGCCTGTTCGGCCAGCTCGGCTACGAGCCCACCCGCAGCTCGCTGATGTTCACCCGCACGGTCTGACCGGCCGCCGGCGGCTCACTGCCGCCGGGCACCGCCGCGCGTCAGCCGATGGCGACGACCGGTGCGGCGAGCGGGCGACCCGAGCCGTCGCGGCGCTCGTCCACCTCCGGCAGGTCCACCGGCTGGCCCCCGCTGCCGACGGCCCGGATCGGCTCGAGCCCGACCCACGCCAGCTGCAGCGTGTCCTCCCCACGCAGGAAGCGGTGCGCCCGGACGCCGCCGGTGGCCCGGCCCTTGCCGGGGAACCGGTCGAACGGGGTGACCTTCGCCGTCCCCGGCACCGTGCCGGGCAGTGCGTCGGAGGAGCCGGCGACGGTGACGACGAGGGAGCGGGAGACGTCGTCGGGGTGGACCACCCCGAAGCCGACGACACGCGCGTCCTGCGGCATCTTGACCCCGGCCATGCCGCCCGCGGCCCGGCCCTGGGTGCGTACCGCGGAGGCGGGGAAGTGGAGCAGGTGCGCCTGGCTCGTCACGAGCACGAGCCGGTTCTCGTCCGGTGCGTGGGCGACCCCGACGACGGCGTCGCCCGGCTTGAGCGAGATGACCTCCCAGGCGTCACGGTTGGCCGGCCGGTCGGTGGTGCTCACCCGCTTGACCGTGCCGCGCGCGGTGGCGATCGCCAGCGGCGGTGCCTCCTCGTCGAGCCGGGCCAGCCCCACGACCCGCTCACCCGGCTCGAGCTGGACGAGCTCGGTGACCGGTGCGCCACCGGAGAAGCCCGGGGCGGAGTCGGTCGCGGGCAGGGCGGGCGTGTCGAGCACCGAGAGCTTGACGCAGCGGCCGCTGCTCAGCACCACCCCCACGTCGCCGCGGGTGCGCGCGGGCACGGCCGAGGCGATGGCGTCGTGCGTCACGCGTGGGCCCTGCCGCGGCGGCTCCTGGGAGCCGCGGGCGAGCAGGCCGGTGCCCGAGAGTGCGACCCAGCAGGGCTCGTCGGGGATCTCCAGCGGGACGCTGGTGCCGCTGCGGCGGGACCCGGCGGCCGACCCGGTGGCAGGCCCGCCTGCGTGCTCGAGGAGCACGGTGCGGCGGGGGGTGCCGTGGGCGGCGGCGACCTCGGCGAGCTCGTCGCTGACCACCTGCCGCAGCAGGCCCTCGTCGGCGAGGATCGCGCGCAGCTCCTCGATCTCCCGGGCGAGCGCCTCGCGCTCGGCCTCGAGCTCGAGCCGGGAGAACTTCGTCAGCCGGCGCAGCCGCAGCGCCAGGATGTACTCCGCCTGCGCCTCGGACAGGTCGAAGACGAGCATGAGGCGCTGCCGGGCGGCGTCCGCGTCGTCGGAGGAGCGGATGACCGCGATGACCTCGTCGATGTCGGCGATCGCGACGAGCAGCCCCTCGACGAGGTGGGCCCGCTCGAGCCGCTTCTCCAGCCGGTGGGCGGTGCGCCGCCGCACCACCGTGATCCGGTGGTCGACGTACACCTGGAGCAGCTCGCGCAGCCCCAGGGTCTGCGGCTGCCCGTCGACCAGGGCGACGTTGTTGATCCCGAAGGAGTCCTCCATCGGGGTGTAGCGGTAGAGCTGCTCGAGCACCGCCTCGGGGTTGAAACCGCTCTTGAGCTCGATGACCAGCCGCAGCCCGTGGGAGCGGTCGGTGTAGTCGGCGACGTCGGAGATGCCCTGGAGCTTCTTGGCGTCGACCGCCTCCTTGATCTTCTCGATCACCCGTTCCGGGCCCACGAGGTAGGGCAGCTCGGTGACGACGATGGCCCGGCGCCGCGCGGTGACGTTCTCCAGGTGGGTGGTGGCGCGGGTGCGGAAGGAGCCGCGGCCACTCGCGTAGGCGTCCCGGATACCGTCGAGCCCGACGATCTTGCCGCCGGAGGGCAGGTCCGGCCCCGGGACGAAGCGCATGAGCTCCTCGAGCGTCGCGTCCGGGTTGGCGATGAGGTGCCGCGCCGCCGCGACGACCTCCGCGAGGTTGTGCGGCGGCATGTTCGTCGCCATGCCGACGGCGATCCCGGAGGCCCCGTTGACGAGGAGGTTGGGGAAGGCCGCCGGCAGCACCGAGGGCTGGAGGAGCTGGTTGTCGTAGTTCGGGACGAAGTCGACGACGTCCTCGTCGAGGTTCGCCGTCATGAGCAGCGCCGCCGGGGTCAGGCGCACCTCGGTGTACCGTGGGGCGGCCGGACCGTCGTCGAGCGAGCCGAAGTTGCCGTGGCCGTCGACCAGCGGCACCCGCAGCGAGAAGTCCTGGGCGAGCCGGACGAGCGCGTCGTAGATGGCGCTGTCGCCGTGCGGGTGGAGCTTGCCCATGACCTCGCCCACGACCCGGGCCGACTTCACGTGCCCCCGGTCCGGACGCAGCCCCATCTCGTCCATCTGGTAGAGGATCCGCCGCTGCACGGGCTTGAGGCCGTCGCGGGCGTCCGGCAGCGCGCGGGAGTAGATGACCGAGTAGGCGTACTCCAGGAAGGAGCCCTGCATCTCGGTGGAGACGTCGATGTCGACGATCTGCTCCTGCACGGGCGGCGGCGGGGTGCTGCGTCGGGCCATGCGGGCCATTGTCCCCCGAGCAGCGGGCCTGCCCGTGCAGCGGCGGGCCCCGTGTTGGCGACGGCACGGTCTCCGTGGCGGTGGCACGCCGGAGAACTAGGGTGTGGCCCATGAGCGAGGACGCCACCGGCACCAGCCCCGCCACCGCTCCCGAGCCGCCCTACCCGGCGCACTGGGAGGCCGACGTCGTGCTGCGGGACGGGGTGCCGATGCACATCCGGCCCATCCGCCCCGAGGACGCCCCCGCGCTGCAGGCCCTGCACCTGCGCCAGTCCCCGATGTCGCAGTACTACCGCTTCTTCGCCCCGATGGAGCGGATCAGCGAGCGCGACCTGCACCGCTTCACCCACGTCGACCACGACGACCGCGTCGCGCTCGTCCTCACCAGCGAGGACCGGATCCTGGCGGTGGGCCGGTACGACCGCATCGGGCCCGACGTCGCCGAGGTCGCCTTCTACGTCGACGACTCCGAGCACGGCCGCGGCCTGGGCTCGGTGCTCCTGGAGCACCTCGCCGCGGCGGGCCGCGAGCGGGGCATCGCCCGCTTCGTCGCCGAGGTGCTCCCCGGCAACGTCCGCATGATCCGGGTGTTCCGCGATGCCGGGTACGAGATCCGGCAGCAGCTGGACGACGGCGTCCTGCACGTGGAGTTCACCATCGAGGAGACCGGGCGGTCCTGGGCCGTCATGGCGGAGCGGGAGCAGCGCGCCGAGTCGCTGAGCATGCGCGCGATGCTCGCCGCCGGGTCGGTTGTCGTCGTCGGGCTCGGGGGGCCCGAGCAGGTCTTCGCCGAGCGGGCGGCGGCGTCGGTCCGTGCCGGCGACTTCACCGGCGCCGTCCACCTCGTCGGCATCCCGGGCGAGAGCGGGGGACCGGTCCCGCACGCGACCATCGCCGACCTCGCCGCACACCTGGAGACCTCGGGGGAGGCGCGCCCGGAGCTCGCCGTGGTCGCCGGGGAGCCGGACGCCGTCGTCGCCGCCGTCCCGGACCTCGCCCGGCTCGGCGCCACCGCCGTCGCCGTGCTGTCCGCCGGCTTCGCCGAGCAGGACGCCGCCGGCCGGCAGCGCCAGCTCGAGCTCGTGCGCCGCACCCGGGACGCCGGGATGCGGCTGCTCGGTCCGGCGTCCTACGGCATCGTCGCCTCCGGGCCCGCCGGCCGCCTCGACGCCGTCCCCCGGCCCGCACCCCGTGCCGGGCAGCTCGCCCTGTTCTGCCAGTCCGGCGCCCTGGGCAGCGCCCTCCTCGCCGCCGTGCAGGACCGCGGCATCGGGCTGCGCAGCTTCGTCTCCGCCGGGAACCGGGCCGACGTCTCGGGCAACGACACCATGCAGGCCTGGCAGGACGACCCGGAGGTCGCGGCGGCGGTGGTGAGCCTCGAGTCCATCGGCAACCCGCGCAAGTTCTCCCGGATCGCGCGCCGGCTGAGCACCCGGACACCGCTCATCACCCTGCTCGGCAGCCAGACCGGCCAGCAGGTGCCGCCCGGGCACACGGTGCGCACCACCCGCGAGCCGCAGCGGGTGCTCGTCCAGATGCTCGACCAGGCCGGGGCGATCCGCGCCCGCACCCCCCAGGAGATGCTCGACCTCGCGCAGCTCTTCGTCGCCCAGCCGCTGCCCCGCGGCCCGCGCACGGCGGTGCTGAGCAACTCCGCCGCGCTCACCAGCATGATCCGGGGCCTGGCCCGGGGACACGGGCTGCGGCCGAAGATCTCCGGCCCGGGGCTGCCCGCGCTCGCCACGGCGCAGGACTACGCGGCCGAGCTCGCGCGACTGCGCACCGATGACTCGTGGGACGCGCTCGTCGTCGCCCACGTCCCGCCCTTCGGCGGCGGCGACCCCGGGGTGTGGCGGGCCGTCGCCGAGGCCGCCGCGGGCCAGGAGCGGCCCGTGGTCGCCTCGGTGGAGGGGCTGCTCGGGCTCACCGCCGAGCTCACCCACGACGGCCGGGTCGTCCCCGCCTTCGCCACCCCCGCCGACGCCGTCGCCGCCCTCGCCGGGGCCGTCGCCCACGCGCGGTGGCGCGAGGCCGACCGCGGTGAGCTGGTCGACCCGAGCGGTATCGCCCCCGCCCGGGCCCGCGAGCTGCTCGCCCCGGTCCTGGAGCCGCTCGGCGCGGGGGAGGTGGCCCGGCTCGACGAGGCGATGGTCGACCGGCTGCTCGAGTGCTACGGGCTGGCCCTGGTGCCCTCGCGCACCGCGACCACCGCCGAGGAGGCCGTCGCGGCCGCGGAGGAGCTCGGCTGGCCGGTGGCGCTGAAGACCCGCGACGAGGTGCTGCGGCACCGCGCCGACCTCGGCGGCGTGCGGCTCGGGCTGCGCACCGCCGAGGAGCTCACCAGCGCCATGGCGGCCATGACCCGCGACATCGAGGCGGTGGGGCGCACGGTCGAGAGCTTCGACGTCCAGGTCATGGCCCCGCCGGGGGTGGCCTGCGTGGTGCGCGGCACCGAGGACGACCTCTACGGGCCGGTCGTCTCCTTCGGACTCGGTGGCGACGCCGTCGAGCTGCTCGACGACGTCTCCTACCGCATCCCGCCGCTGACCGACGTCGACGTCTCCCGGATGGTGCGCGCGGCGAAGGCGTCCCCGCGGCTGTTCGGGCACCGGGGCCTGCCGGTGCTCGACGTCCGGGCGCTGGAGAACGTCATCGCCCGCGTCTCCGTGCTCACCGACGACCTGCCCGAAGTGCGCCAGGTCCTCCTCAACCCGGTGCTCGTCGCCCGCCGCGGCGCCTCGCTGCTCAGCGCCGTCGTCGAGGTGTCGCCGCCCGGCCGGGCGGACAGCGGCCGCCGCGTCCTTCCCGGTCTCGGAGCAAGTGGTGCCAAGATGGAGCCGTGGATCGCCGCAACGTGAGGAACGACCTGCAGGCCCAGCTGAGGGCCGACCTGGTTCGCGCCGGGTACTACCCACGACTGGTCCAGGGGGTGCTCGACCTCGCGCTCGCCGGCGAGGAGGTCCGCGCCTACCTCGTCCACCCGGAGACCACCTTCGACTCCCGGGAGGTGCGGCGCCACCTCACCGCCCTCGCGCTCACCCCGACCCGGCTGATCATGGCGCACGTCGACGACGTCCCCGGCCACGAGGTCCCCTCCGCCGCCGCCACCACCGAGGCGGTCCCGCTCGGCCGCATCGCCTCGGTCGCGCTCACCCACGGCGTGAGCGACCCTGCCGACACCCACGGCGGCATGCGCGCGGACGAGCTGACCATCGCCGTCACCTGGGGCGGCGCGCAGCAGGTCGACCTCGCGCCCGCCGGGTGCAGCGACCCCGACTGCGACGCCGACCACGGCTACACCGGCCTGCTCACCCCCGAGGACGTCGTCGTCCGCGTCAGCGCCCAGGCCGAGGGCGAGGACGCGCTCGAGCGGGCCCTGGCCTTCGCCCGGGAGCTGTCCGCCGCGACGGTGCAGACGCCGTGATCGAGCCGCCCCCGGACCTGCGGCTGCCCGACTACCACGGCGCCTGTCTGCGCGCCGTGCTGCCGGCCGCCCTCGACGCCATCGGCGCACCGACGACGAGCGGTGGCCGCAGCTCCGCCGACGACCGGCGCACGCTCGGCCTGCCGCAGGCGTCCAAGGTGTGCGTCGTCCTCATCGACGGGCTCGGCACCCACATGCTCGCCGAGCGCGGCGGGCACGCCCCCTTCCTGCGCTCCCACCTCGCCGACGCGCTCACCCTGACCAGCGGCTACCCCTCGACCACCGCCGCCAGCCTGACGATGTTCGGCACCGGCTGCTTCCCCGGCCAGACCGGCATGCTCGGCTACACCGTACGCAACGACGCCGACGGCTCCCTGCTCAACCTCATCAGCTGGGAGGACGCGACGATCAGCCCGCGGGAGTGGCAGCCGCAGCCGACCCTCGTCGAGCAGCTCGGCACCGACTCCTGGGGCCGCCGCGTGGCGAGCGTGGGACCGGCCCGCTTCGTCGGGTCCGGGCTCACCGAGGCGGCGCTGCGCGGGCCCCGCTTCGTCGCCGCGGACTCCCTCGCCGACCGGGTGGACGCCACCCAGGAGCTGCTGCGCAGCCCGCACACCGACCTCGTCTACCTCTACTGGGGCGACGTCGACAAGATGGGCCACCACCACGGCTGGGGCTCCTGGCAGTGGGGGGAGGCGGTCGAGCTCGTCGACCAGCAGGTCGCCCGCCTCGCCCGGCTGCTGCCCCCCGGCACGCTCCTCCTCGTCACCGCCGACCACGGCATGGTCGACCTGGAGGAGGACTCCCGGATCGACGTCGCCACCACCCCCGAGCTCGACCGTGACGTCGTCCTCGTCGCCGGTGAGCCCCGTGCCGTCCACGTCCACACGGAGCCCGGGACGGCACCGGCGGTCGCCGCCCGGTGGCGTGACGTCCTCGGCGAGACCGCCTGGGTGCTGCTGCGCGAGGAGGCCGAGGAGATCGGGCTCTTCGGCCCGCTCAGCGAGCGTCATCGCACCACGGTGGGGGACGTCGTCGTCGCCACCCGGGGGCGCCGCGCCGTCGTGGACTCCCGCACCCAGACGCCCTCGTCGATCGCCCTGGTCGGGGTGCACGGCTCCCTCACCCCCGCCGAGCTGGAGATCCCGCTCCTGCGGGTGGTGGTGTGACGTGGCCGAGCTGGTCTTCTTCGCCGGGACGATGGACTCCGGCAAGTCCACCCTCGCGCTCCAGATGGACTACAACTACCGGCGCCGTGGCCTGGAGGGCGTGATCTTCAGCCGCAACGACCGCGCCGGCACCGGGACGCTCTCCTCCCGGCTCGGGCTGTCGGTCGAGGCGGTGGAGGCGGACGACACCACCGACTTCTGGCAGGAGGTCGTCACCCGCCGCACCCGGGGCGGCCGGGTGGACTACCTCGTGTGCGACGAGGCCCAGTTCTACTCCGTCGCCCAGGTCGAGCAGCTGGCGCGCCTCGTCGACGAGATGGACGTCCACGTCTTCGCCTTCGGCATCACCACCGACTTCCGCACGCGGCTCTTCCCCGGGTCCGCCCGCCTCATCGAGCTCGCCGACCGGGTCGAGCAGATCCAGGTCGAGACGCTGTGCTGGTGCGGTCGCCGCGCCACCCACAACGCGCGCACCGTCGGCGGGCGCATGGTCCGGGAGGGGCAGCAGGTCGTCGTCGGGGACACCGAGGTCGCGACGGGTGGCGGGGACGTCGTCGGCTACGAGGTGCTGTGCCGCCTCCACCACGTGCGGGGGATGACGGCGGCCACCGCCGGCGCCGCGGAGCTCAGCCCGCCGACGCTGCCGCTGGCCTGAGCCACGCGGGCAGCGGGCAGGTCACTCGGGCTTGGCGCCGAAGACGATCTCGTCCCAGCTCGGCACGCTCGCGCGGCGCCCGCGACGCCGCTTGGGCTCCTTGCCCTCCGGCTCGCGCCGCTGCCCACCACGGGGAGTGGTCCGCGCGGCGGGACGGTCCGGCGCCCCGCCCGGGGCATCGGCCCGGGTCCGCCGGGTGCCGG
>NZ_CALGNQ010000184.1 GCF_937958535.1 uncultured Georgenia sp.
CCCGCGGGGGGTGCGCTCCTGGGGGGGGGGGGGCGGCCGTGGTCCCGGCCCCGCGGGGGGGGGGGGCGCGGGGGGGGGGGGGGGGGGGGGGGGGGGACACGGTGTCCTCCGGGACGTCGTAGGCGGGGCGGGAAGAGGTGGCAGCGTCGGCAGCGGGGGCCGCGCCGTCCGGCCGGTCGGGCGACCCGGGACCGGGCCGGGTGGCGGGTGCCGCACCACCGGGCTGGGCGTACGCCGCCGGGCCGGGCTGCCAGGGGGCGGGCGCCGCGGCGGGGTGGACCGGTGCGCCCGGGCCGGCCGCTGCGCCCGGCGGCCCGTAGGCGGGCGGTGGCTGCGGGCCGGGCTGCGTCGGGCGGTTGCCGCTGAGCAGCACGACGGCGATGACCGCGGCGACCACGACGACCCAGGGCACCGCCCACCACGAGGAGGTCCACCAGAAGACCGGGCGGCTGAGCCCGACGATGAGGGTCACCGCAGCGCCCGCGAGCGCGACGTCGACGTGGCCGCGCACGGCCTGCTCGAGGTGGATGCGTCCGTCGGACGCCTCCGGGAGCAGCGCCCACGCCAGGCCGTAGACGACGAGGCCGATACCGCCGAAGAGTGTGACGAGGACGAAGAGCCCGCGCACGAGCAGCGGGTCGACGCCGAAGCGGTGCGCGATGCCGGCGGCGACACCACCGGCCCAGCGGTCCTGGGTCCGCCAGATGCCGAGCTGTCGTACCGAGGCGAAGAAGCCGCCGGACGGGTGCGGCGGGGTGGAGGGGGTGTGCGGAGCACTCTGGCCGTTCATAGGTCCAGCAAACCCGCCGGCGGGCGGTGTCGGTATCCGGTATGACCCTGATCCCTCCCCCGGTCGGTCCCGCGCACCCCTGGGAACACCCTGGAACCCGGCCCCGACGGGCCCGCACGGGCACCGGACGTGTGACCATCGGGAGGTGACCACGCAACGACTTCCGCTGCGCCGGCCGCTCGACGGGCGCCACGTGGGCGGCGTGTGCGCCGGCCTGGCGCTCCACCTCGGCCTGCCCGTCCAACGGGTGCGGGTCGCCTTCGTGGTGGCCGCGATGGCCTTCGGGGCGGGGCTGGTCCTCTACGGCTGGCTGTGGGTCTTCGTGCCCGCCGGTGACCCGGCCGACGCGGTGAGCTCGGCACGGCCCTCGGCGACCGTGCGCCTGGCACCGCGGCTGCGCCGCGGCGGCCGCGCGGTCGCGCCCGGGGACCTGGTCATCGGGATGCTCCTCCTCCTGGCTGCCCTGGCGCTGCTCCTGTGGCGGGCCGGGGTCAGCCTGCCCAACGAGTGGCTGGTGCCGCTGCTCGTCGTCGTGGGCGGGGCGGCGCTGGTGTGGACGCAGCTCGACTCCTCCCTGTCCGGGGAGGACGCGCCGGTGCCGCGCTGGCACCGGGTGGCGCGGATCGGCGGCGGTCTGCTCCTCGCCGTCGTCGGCATCGTCCTCCTCCTCGGCCGCGGGCTGGGGGCGGACGAGCTGCTCTCCGGCGTCGTCGCGAGCACCGCGATCCTCGTCGGCGTGGCCGTCGTCCTCGCCCCGGTGTGGCTGCGGCTCGTCCGTGACCTCGCCGCCGAGCGGACCGCGCGGGCACGGGAGGCCGAGCGCGCCGACATCGCCGCGCACCTCCACGACTCCGTCCTCCAGACGCTCTCCCTCATCCGCTCCCGCGCCGACGACCCGGACTACGTCGCCCGCCTCGCCCGCGCGCAGGAGCGGGAGCTGCGCCAGTGGCTCTACTCCGACCGGCCCGAGGCCGGCACCTCGGTGGCCGATGCGCTGCGGCAGGTGGCCGCCGAGGTCGAGGACCAGCACGGCGTCCCCATCGACGTCGTCACCGCGGGGGACCGCGAGCCGCACCCGACCACCGAGCCGCTGCTGGCCGCCACCCGCGAGGCGCTGCGCAACGCCGTCAGACACGGGGCGCCCCCGGTCTCGCTGTACGTCGAGGTGGGGGAGGATGGGACCGAGGTGTTCGTCCGGGACCGCGGCCGCGGGTTCGACCTGGACGCCGTCCCGGAGGACCGGCACGGCGTGCGGGCCTCGATCATCGGCCGCATGGAACGTCACGGAGGCAGTGCGACGATACGTACGGGCCCCGACAGCGGGCTCGAAGGGACGGAGGTCGTCCTGCGGATGCCCGAACCGAGGGAGTAGATGAGCACGCACGGAGAGACGACGCAGCAGCTGAGGGTCGTCGTCGTCGACGACCACGCCCTCGTCCGCAGCGGGGTGCGCAGCGAGCTGGAGGAACACGCGCCGGACCTCGTCATCGTCGGGGAGGCGGCCGACGTCGAGTCCGCCGTCGCCGTCATCCGCGAGACCCGACCCGACGTCGTCCTGCTCGACGTCCACCTGCCCGGCGGCCGCGGCGGGGGCGGCATCGACGTCATCACCGGCTGCCGCGACGTGCCCTCCCGGTTCCTCGCGCTGTCGGTGTCGGACTCGAGCGAGGACGTCGTGGGGGTGATCCGCGCCGGCGCACGGGGGTACGTCACCAAGTCCATCAGCCCCACCGAGCTCGCCGACGCCGTGCGGCGCGTGGCCGACGGCGACGCCGTGTTCTCCCCGCGGCTGGCCGGGTTCGTGCTCGACGCCTTCGGCACCGCCGCCAAGGACATCGCCACCACCGACGACGAGCTCGACCGGCTCTCCGCCCGGGAGCAGGAGGTCATGCGGCTCATCGCCCGCGGGTACTCCTACAAGGAGGTCGCCGCCGAGCTGTTCATCTCGGTCAAGACGGTCGAGACGCACGTGTCCGCCGTGCTGCGCAAGCTCCAGCTCTCCTCCCGCCACGAGCTCACCCGGTGGGCCGCGGTCCGCCGGCTCATCTGAGACGCCCACCCCCGACCGGAGGCACGAGGGGCACTCCCGCCGCCCGTCGGCCCGGGAGCGGCGGCGTGTGCCACCGGTCGGGGAGGAGCGGGTCAGCCGGGGTAGACGATCTCGACGCGGCGGTTGGCGGCGTGGGTGGAAGGGTCCTGCGGGTCGGGGGTGACGGCGGGCCGGGTCTCCCCGACGCCGGAGACGTCGAGCACCAGGTCCGGGCGTTCCGCGCGCAGGACGTCGGCGACCGCCTCGGCGCGGCGTTCGGAGAGCTCCTGGTTGTCGAAGTCGTGGCCGACCGGCTGCTGGGTGTCGGTGTGCCCGGTGACGGCCACGGACGCGCCGTCGGGGATGTCCGCCACGAGCGAGGCGATACGACTCGGGGCGCTCGCGGGCAGCTCCCAGCTGTTCTCCTCGAAGAGCAGGTCGGTGGACAGGGTGATGGTCGTCTGCCCCTCCATGGTCCGGACGCCGTCGCCCAGCGACTCGACGTGCGCGGTGGGGTCGAAGACGCGGATGTGGTCGGCGGGGTCGAAGACGCGGACGGAGTCGTGCAGCAGCTGTGCGGTGACCCCGCCCTCCGGCGGGGGCGGCGGCTCCTGCTCCGCGAGCTCGGCGGCGCCGGCGGTGGGCGCCCCGGCGAGGGCGAGGGCACCGGCGATACCGAGCGTGAGCAGCCCGCGCCGGGTGCGGGAAGGTGTCGTGCGGCGGGCCACGCGGATCACCGCTCGATGACGACGTCGGTGAACTCGACCTGGCCGACCCCGACGCTGATGGTGTCGATGTCGTCCTCGGGGGCGGCGAAGTAGGCCCAGTACATGAGGGTCTGGCCGCTCTTGGCGGCGGGGTTGAGCGGACCTGTGTCGGTCTGCCACCCCCGGCTGCCGCCGCCGCTGCCGAGCACCGTGTACTGCTTGAGGTTCTGCCGGTCGTTGAGCACCGTGGTGATCGAGTTCCGGTCGTGCATCTCGTAGATGCTGTACTCCCCGTCCCCGCGGAAGTGCGGGGTGAAGGACAGCTCCAGGGCGAGGACCTCACCCTCCTGGCGCAGCGAGTGCAGCCCCACCGTGACCGTGGCCTCGGCGCGTTCGTCGGCGCCGGGCAGGTCGTAGGTGATGGTGTGGAGGGCGTCCTCCGGCCCGACCGGCGTGGTGTCCACCGGGGTGGGGGAGGCGTCCTGCGCGGGGCGCGGCTTGTCCTCGCGGGACGCGGCGTCCTTGTCCGCGGCGGGAGCGGTGGTCGCGGCGGGCTCCGGCCCGCTGTCGAACTCCGCCGGGGTTTCCCTGCCGCACGCGGTCAGGCCGGCGAGGGCCGTAGCGGCGAGGGTGAGGGCGGCGAGGGGGCGTCGGACAGTCATGGGGTCTCCTTCTCGAGCGTCGGTCTCGCTCATGAGTCGGGTCGCGGCGCCGTTCGGTTGCACCCGGTTTGTGTGACGTGGGTCACTCGGTGACAGTGAGGGTGTGGACCACCTCGAGGTCGGCGCCGTCGGGTGCGCGGGCGCGCAGCACCAGCCGTCCGCTGCCGGGGGACCGGGCCGTCGTCGACACGCTGGGCAGGTCCACGACGTGGGTGCCGTCGGGCATCGTCCACACCCAGCTCTCGACGCCCTCGACGACGGCGGTGAAGATCGCCTCCTCCCCGACGGCCACCCGCGTGGGGCCGTCGACGGCGACGGCGGCGCCCGCTGCGCGGTCCGGCGTGCCGAGCCCCCCGGCGAGGCCGACGCCGCCGACGCCCCCGAGGAGGGCCGCGAGGACGAGGGCGACCGCGCCGAGCAGGGCCCGACGCCGCCGGCTCTGCGGGAGGGGCGTCGGTGCGTCCCCCGCTGCGGGCCCGGGCGGCGTGACGGCGGGCGGTGCGAGGGAGGCCTCGACATCGGCGAGCCAGGCCGCGACGTCGGGATGACGGTCCTCGGGGTCGTGCGCCGTGCTGCGGGCCAGCGCCGTGTGCAGCGCGGACGGCAGGTCCGCGGCGCCCTCGCAGAGCCACCGGAGCAGCGTCGACATCGCCCACAGGTCGGCGCGCGTGTCGACGACGCCCGGACCGTCCTGCTCGGGCGGGCGGAAGCCGGCCGTCCCACCCGCCACGGTCAGGCCGGAGTTCAGCGCGAGGTCCTTGCACATGCCGAGGTCGGCGACGACGAGCCGCTCGTCGGGCCGCACCACCGAGGCGGCCGGGCCGTCGGGCGTGCCCGTCTCGCCGGCCGGCAGCGAGGCGAGGAGGATGTTGCCGGGGCTCAGGTCGCGGTGGACGAGGCCCGCCGCGTGCACTGCCCCGACGGCGGCGGCCAGCGAGCGCGCCACCGCCAGCACGTCCTGCGGCCGCGCGGTCCAGCCCTGTCGACGCAGCGCGGTGACGCGTGCGGCGAGCGTGCCCCGGTCGGCCTGCTCGAGCACGAGGTAGGGCTGCCGGCGGTCGGTCTCCCCGATGTCGTGCACCACGACGACGTGCGGGCTGCGCACCCGGCGCAGGCTGCGTCCCTCGGCGATGAAGCGTTCCCGCACCTCGGGGTTGAGGCTGTGGTTCTCGGCGAGCACCTTGAGGACGACGACGTCCTCCAGCCGCTCGTCGACGGCCCGGTGCACGGTGGCGAAGGAGCCCACGCCGATGACCCCGTCGAGGCGGTACCGCCCGACGCGTTCGGTGCTCAACCCGCTCTCGTGCCCTCCTGCCGGCCGGTGCTGCGCAGGGCGGCGGCGACGAGCGCGCGGCCCCGGGCCACCTGCGACTTCACCGTCCCGACGCTGCGTCCGAGCCGCTCGGCCACCTCCGTGTACGGCAGGCCCTCGACGTCCCGCAGGGTCACCGGACCGCGGTAGCGGTCGGGCAGCCCGGCGAGGACGTCACGGAGGGTCGCACGGGTGGCGATCAGCGAGCTCATCCGCTCGGCAGGGGCGAGGTCGTCGGGCGGCAGCGGCGACGTGGCCCGCTGCCGCCGCAGGTGGTCGACCACCCGGTGGCGCACGATGCGGTGCACCCACGTGGTGACCTTGGCCTCACCCGCGAAGCTGTGGACCGACCCGGCCACCGAGATGAGCGCGTCCTGGGTGACGTCGTCGACGGCGGCCTCGTCGAGGAGTGCGGCGCGGACGAAACGGCGCACCACCCCGGAGGCGTCGAGGCGCTCGACGAGGAGCTCGGTGGCCAGCCGGGCGCCGACGCCGCCGTCGGCCGCTGCGCGGGCGAGCACGTCGAGAACCTCGGGGTCGTCGACGGGGATGCGGTCGAGCAGCTGTCGCGTCGCCGGCGCGTCTCCGCGCGCGACGGCCTCCCGCAGCCCGGGTGGCGCCGCCCGGTCAAGCATGCCCCCAGGCTAACCCGGTCCCGCGCCCGCCCGGCCGCACCTCCCGCCCGGCCGGGCGGGAGGTGCGGCCGGGCGGGTGGGGACCGCGCGGGTCGCGCCCCGCGGGGGGGCCCGGTGACCCCGCGCTCGCCGGCCCGT
>NZ_CALGNQ010000185.1 GCF_937958535.1 uncultured Georgenia sp.
CGTTAACATCCGGCCATGGGCCCCATCGGCGTCGTCCTGGTCCACGGCACGCGTGCGTCGCGGACCATGTGGCTGCGCCAGCTCGAGGCGCTGGCGCAGGCGCGCGTGCCCGCCGTGGCGCCCGACCTGCCCGGCCACGGGCGCCGGGCCGGGGAGCCGTTCACACTCGACGGTGCGGTCGCGGCGGTCGAGGAGGCGGCGGCATCGCTCGCGGGGGACGTCGTCGTCGCGGGCCTGTCGCTCGGCGGGTACCTCGCCCTGCACTGGGCGGCCCGCACCGAGCGGCCGGTGGCGGCCGTCGTCGCCGCGGGGTGCACCACCCGCCCCCGCGGTCCCGGGCTGGCGGCTTACCGCCGGTTGGCCGCGCTCATCGGACGGGCGCCCGGCGGCGGCCGCCGGCTCAACGACACGCTCGTGCGTCTCATGCTGCCCGACCGGGCGCGGCGCGACCTGCACGCCGGGGGGATGGAGCTCGGGGTGATGGACGCGGTGCTCGCCGCCGTGGCCGACCTCGACCCGCTCGCCGACCTGCGGGCGCTGGCCGGCGTCCCCGTCCACCTCGTCAACGGCCGCTGGGACCACTTCCGGCTCGAGGAGCGCCGGTTCCTCGCCACCCGCCCCGACGCGCGGCTCCACGTCGTCCCGCGGGCGCACCACCTGGTCTCCCTCGTCCGGCCGGAGGAGTTCAACCGGATCCTGCTCGACGTCGTCGCCGACGTCAGCCCCCGCTCGGTCCGGAGCCGGGACCCTGGCTCGGGCTGATGCCGCGCAGGCTCCACGCCCGCACCCCGCCGACGATGCCCGCGCTGTTCGGGACGACGACGACCTCGTCGCCCAGCCGGTCGAGCGTCTGCGGCGTGATGCGCCGGGCGTTGCCACCACCCAGGTAGAGCCGGTCCCACAGGAAGACCGGGCGCAGCGAGTCCACCACCTGCCGCACCCGCCGCGACCACATGGCGTCCCCGAGCCGCAGCCGCTCGTGCTCACCGATGTACTCGTCGTACGTCAACCCCCACCGGGCCAGCGCCCGGGACAGCTCGAGGTGCGGGGCCAGCCGGCCGCCGTCGAACAGCGCGTTGCCCAGCCCGGTGCCGAGCGTGACGACGAGCTCGAGCCCCGCCCCGGCGATGACCCCCGCGCCGTGCACCTCGGCGTCGTTGAGGAGCAGCACCGGCAGCCCCAGCTCCGCGGAGAGCGCCTCCTGGAAGTCCAGGCCCGCCCACGCGGTGACGAGCTCGGGCAGCACCTTCGTCCGCGGGCCCGCCCGCGTGACGTAGTGGGGGGTGGAGACGACGACACCGTGGCGGATCATCCCCGGCATGCCCACGGTCGCCCGGTCGGCGCGGGGGAGCTGGGCGGCCAGCTGGCGCACCGTGTCCAGGAGCCGCTCCGGGGGCAGCGGGTACGGGGTCGCCGTGCGGACCGGCTGGGCGTGCATCGTGCCCGCCGCGTCGAGGACGGAGGCCTTGATGCCGCCGCCGCCGCAGTCGACGGCGAGCGTGGCCGGGCCTCGGTCACCGGTGCTCACTGGGTCCACCCGGGTGACGGTACTAGCCTGCGAGGCGTGACTGCAGCGACCCCCACCGGCGCGGCCGGGCCCGACGTGCCGGCAGCGGCCGGGACGCAGCTCGTCCGCGTCCGGCTCGACCTGCGCTACGACGGCACCGACTTCGCCGGGTGGGCCGCCCAGCCCGGCCTGCGGACGGTGCAGGGGACGCTGGAAGAGGCGCTGCGCACCGTGCTGCGCCTGGCCGAGCCGGCCCGGCTGACGGTCGCCGGCCGCACCGACGCCGGCGTCCACGCCCGCGGCCAGGTGGCCCACGTCGACCTGCCCCGGCCGGCGTGGGAGGCCGTGCCCGGCCGCAGCGACCGACCCCCGGCGGAGGCACTCGTCTCCCGGCTCGCCGGGGTGCTCGGCCGGGACGCCCGCCCACGCGGCGCCGGTGACCTCGTCGTCTGGCGCGCACAGGTCGCCCCGCCCGGCTTCGACGCCCGGTTCTCCGCCGTCTGGCGCCGCTACGCCTACCGGGTGGCCGACCGTCCCCACGCCCGGGACCCGCTGCGCCGCCACGACGTGCTGTGGCACGGCCGCCCGCTCGACGTCGCCGCCATGGACGCCGCCGCCCAGCAGCTCCTCGGCGAGCACGACTTCGCCGCGTACTGCAGACCGCGGGAGGGGGCGACGACGATCCGCACCCTCCAGGAGCTGCGCTGGCGGCGGGTGCCCGCGGGGGAGCCCGACGCCGGCCTCGTCGTCGCCGACGTGCGCGCCGACGCCTTCTGCCACTCCATGGTCCGGGCCCTGGTCGGGGCGAGCCTCGCCGTCGGCGAGGGGCGCCGGCCGGTCGACTGGCCCGCCGCCGTCCTCGCCGCCCGCCGGCGCGACCCCGCCGTCACGGTCGCCGCCGCCCACGGCCTCACCCTGGAGGAGGTGGGCTACCCGCCCGACGCCGAGCTCGCCACCCGCGCCGCCGCGGCCCGCAACCTCCGCACCCTGGGCTGAGCAGGCTCCCCGTGCGGGACCGCGGACCGGGTGGCAGCCTGGAGCGATGAGCGAGCCAGCGCAGGACACCCCCGCCACCAGCCCCGACCCCGAGCTGCCGGGCGAGGGCGACAGCAACCAGCTGCCCAAGGAGGACACCCTCGAGGACCGCGCCGTGGACGAGCTCCTCGACGAGGGCTACTCACCGCCCGAGCGCGACCCGCTGCGCGGTGAGAACCTCACCCAGGCCGAGCTCGTCGAGGGGGACACGCACGCCGAGCGGCTCGCCCAGGAGGAGCCGGAGGTGTGGGAGGAGCCGCAGCGGCCGGACCCGGGCCGGGAACCGGACCGCGCCGGCCGGCTCGAGGCGGCCGGCGAGGAGAGCGTCGGCGCCGGTGGCGAGCGGGAGCAGGACGTCATGGCGCAGGACGTCGGCGTCGCCGGTGGCGCCGCGGCCGCGGAGGAGGCGGCGATGCGGGTCCGTGAGGAGGACGACCCGATCGGGCTCACCGACGAGGGCGGCACGCCCGGCTGAGGCCCGTGGCACGTCTCACTCGGGCCCTCCCGCACCGCCTTTGACCACGTGCCCGCCCCGGCGGTACCCTTGGATGTCGTTGTGCATCCCTTTGCGCTCCCCGGTGCCTCCCACTCGCCGGCGCAGCGGCGCGGATGCCCGCAGCGAGCATCACCAGACCATGGGCGGCAGTGCGCCTCGCACGCCGTCCTCGATGAGAGAAACGAAGGCTACGCCCGTGCGCACGTACACACCGAAGCCCGGCGACGTCGAGAAGAACTGGTACGTCATCGACGCTACCGACGTCGTCCTCGGCCGACTGGCGTCTCAGGTCGCCACCCTGCTCCGTGGGAAGCACAAGCCGAGCTTCGCCCCGCACGTCGACAGTGGTGACTATGTCATCGTCGTCAACGCCGCGAAGGTCGCCCTGACCGGGAGCAAGCGCGAGGACAAGATCGCCTACCGCCACTCCGGGTACCCGGGCGGGCTCAAGGCCGTCAGCTACGCGCAGCTGCTCGAGCGCTTCCCCGAGCGCGCCGTCGAGAAGGCGGTCCGCGGCATGCTCCCGAAGAACACCCTCGGCCGCGAGCAGCTGAAGAAGCTCAAGGTCTACGCCGGCCCGGACCACCCGCACGCCGCGCAGCAGCCGCAGGCCTTCGAGATCACCCAGGTTGCCCAGTAGTCCGCCCGGACCAGGCGCCCCGCAACAGGACACGAGGAGAACTGTGGCAGAGACCACCGACATCGAGCTGGACGACGAGAACGTCCCCAGCAGCTACACCACGGAGACCGAGGCCCCCGCGACGGGCAGCGGTCAGAGCATCACCGCCCCGGGCCAGGCGCTCGGTCGCCGCAAGGAAGCGGTTGCGCGCGTCCGACTCGTCCCCGGGACCGGCCAGTGGCGCATCAACGGCCGCTCGCTGGAGGACTACTTCCCCAACAAGCTCCACCAGCAGATGGTGAACTCGCCCTTCGCGCTGCTCGACCTCGAGGGCCGCTTCGACGTCATCGCCCGTATCAACGGCGGCGGCATCTCCGGCCAGGCCGGTGCCCTGCGCCTGGGCGTGGCCCGCGCGCTCAACGAGATCGACGCCGAGGCCAACCGCCCCGCGCTGAAGAAGGCCGGCTTCCTCACCCGTGACGCCCGCGCCGTCGAGCGCAAGAAGGCCGGGCTGAAGAAGGCCCGCAAGGCCCCGCAGTACTCCAAGCGCTGACCCGCGCACACGAACGGCCCCGTCCGGCAGCAGCCGACGGGGCCGTCGTCGTGCCACCTGGCACGATAGGTCCGTCGCCCGCTGCGGCATACCGGCCGCTCTCGACCCGAAGGAACCTCCCCATGCCCCGACTGTTCGGAACCGACGGCGTGCGCGGACTCGCCAACCGGGACATCTCCGCCGAGCTCGCGCTCGGGCTGGGGGCCGCGGCCGCGCGGGTGCTCACCGCGACCACCGAGGGCCGCCGTCCCCGCGCCGTCATCGGACGCGACACCCGTGTCTCCGGTGACTTCCTCTCCTGCGCCATCGCCGCGGGCCTGACCAGCGCCGGCGTCGACGTCGTCCAGGTGGGCGTGCTGCCCACCCCCGGCGTCGCGCACCTCACCGCGACGACCGACGTCGACCTCGGTGTGGTCATCTCCGCCTCCCACAACCCGATGCCCGACAACGGCATCAAGTTCTTCGCCCGCGGCGGCTACAAGCTCGAGGACGCCATCGAGGACGCCATCGAGGCGAGCCTGGGCACCAGCTGGGAGCGACCCATCGGGGACGGCGTGGGCCGCATCGAGGAGGACGCCCGGGCCGCCGACCGCACCTACATCGACCACCTCGTGGCCGCCACCGGCCGGCCGCTGGAGGGCCTGCGCATCGCCATCGACTGCGCCAACGGCGCGGCCAGCGACATCGCCCCGCTCGCGCTGCGCGAGGCGGGGGCCGACGTCGTCGTCATCAACGCCTCCCCGGACGGCCGCAACATCAACGACGAGTGCGGCTCGACCCACCCCGAGCAGCTCCAGGCGGTCACGGTGGCCTCCGGCGCCGCACTGGGCGTGGCCTTCGACGGGGACGCCGACCGCTGCATCGCCGTCGACCACACCGGCGCGATCGTCGACGGCGACCAGATCATGGGGGTGCTCGCCACCGCGTTCAAGGAGCACGGACAGCTCGCGCAGGACACGCTCGTCGTCACCGTGATGAGCAACCTCGGCCTGCTCCTGGCGATGCGCGAGGCCGGCATCCGCACCGTGCAGACCGCGGTGGGGGACCGCTACGTCCTGGAGGCGATGCGCGCCGGGGGCTACACCCTCGGTGGCGAGCAGTCCGGGCACATCATCGCCTCGGCCCACGCCACGACGGGCGACGGCCTGCTCACCGCGCTGCTGCTCGCCGCGCGGGTGGTGGAGACCGGACGCCCGCTCGCCGACCTCGCCTCCATCGTCACCCGGCTGCCGCAGGTGCTCCTCAACGTCCCCGGCGTCGACAAGACCCGCACCACCACCGACGAGGCGCTGCAGGCGGCGGTCGCCGCGGCCGAGCGGCGCCTGGGCGACTCCGGGCGGGTGCTGCTGCGGCCCTCGGGCACCGAGCCGCTCGTGCGGGTCATGGTCGAGGCCGCCACCCAGGACGAGGCGGACAGCGTGGCGGCCGAGCTCGCCGACGTCGTGCGCACCCGGCTCGCGCTGCCCTGAGAGCGCCGGCGAATCAGGGGGATCCCCGATGACACCGGTGGTCCCGGCACGGTTGAATGATTCGGTGGTGATCTCATGAGCGAGGCCATGGCCGTCGTCGAGGCCTGGGTGCTCGGTATGGCCGAGTCGCCGTGGATCCTCCTCGGGGTGCTGCTGCTGGCGACGATCGACGGGTTCTTCCCGCCGGTGCCCAGCGAGTCCGTCGTCATCGCGGTCGCCGTGCTGGCGATGACCGGCACCGGGCCGAGCCTGTGGCTGCTCATCCTCGTCGCCGCCCTCGGGGCCTTCACCGGGGACGTCATCGCCTACACCATCGGCAGCAAGGTCCCCGTCCACCGGATGCGGCTGTTCCGGGGCAGCCGCGGCCAGGCGAGCCTGGCTTGGGCCGGGCGGGCGCTGGCCAGTCGCGGCACCGTCTTCATCCTTTCCGCGCGCTTCGTCCCGATCGGCCGCGTGGCCGTCAACATGACCGCCGGCGCGGTGCGCTACCCGCGCGCCCGGTTCATGGTCATCGCCGGGATCGCCGGTGTCATGTGGGGCTGCTACTCCACGCTCCTGGGCATGGGCGCCGGGGTGTTCCTCCACGACCACCCGGTGGTCGCCGTCGTCGTCGGTGTCATCGGCGGGGTGCTCCTCGGCTTCGTCGTCGACGCGCTCATCCAGCGCCTCCACCGCCGGTTCACCCGGCTCGGGGCGGGGCTGGCGGACCTCAGCCGCGGCCACGTCCCGGCCGAGGAGGCCGAGCCGGAGCCCGGGACGGGGCCGGCGAGCCCCGAGACCGGCGCCGAGCACTGCGACGAGCGCACCAGCACCCCCGGCTGACCCGCGCCTCCGGGCGGCCGCCCGCTGAGCCCGGCACGCCGGGTGACCGGTCAGATCTTGCGCAGCCGCATCCGGTGCATCCGGTGGTCGGACGTCTTCGTCAGCACGAGCGAGGCCCGGCCGCGCGTGGGCAGGATGTTCTCCACGAGGTTGCGCTCGTTGATCCGCGTCCAGATGTCGGTGGCCGTCGCCACCGCCTCGTCGTCGCTCAGCCGGGCGTAGCGGTGGAAGTAGGAGCGCGGGTCGGAGAACGCCGTCCGCCGCAGCCGCAGGAAACGGTCGACGTACCAGCGGCGCACGTCGCTGGTCCGCGCGTCGACGTAGATGGAGAAGTCGAAGAAGTCGCTCACCGCCAGGCTCGGGGAGCCGTCGGCCGTGGTCCGGGCCGGCTGGAGGACGTTGAGGCCCTCGACGATGAGGACGTCCGGTCGTCGCACGACGATCCGCTCGCCGGGGACGATGTCGTAGGTGAGGTGGTCGTAGACCGGGGCGGTGACCTCCGGCAGCCCCGACTTGACCGCGCTGAGGAAGCGCAGCAGGGCGCGCTGGTCGTAGGACTCCGGGAAGCCCTTGCGGTCCATGAGCCCGCGCCGCTCCAGCTCGGCGTTCGGCAGCAGGAAGCCGTCGGTCGTCACCAGCTCCACCCGCGGGGTGCCCGACCAGCGGCGCAGCATCTCCCGCAGCAGCCGCGACGTCGTCGACTTGCCCACCGCGACCGACCCGGCGACCCCGATGACGAACGGGGTGCGGCCGGTGCGCTCGCCGAGGAAGGTCGAGGTGACCGAGCCCAGCCTCCGGTAGGAGGCGACGTACAGCGCCAGCAGCCGCGACAGCGGCCGGTAGACGGTGTCCACCTCGTCGAGGTCGACCGGGTCGCCCAGGCCGCGGAGCCGGTCGATGTCCGCCGCCGTCAGCGGCTGCGGCGTCGACGCGGACAGACGGCTCCAGGTCTTCCGGTCGAACTCCAGGAAGGGGGAGACGGAGGGTTGCGTGGCTGGCGTCACTGGCTGCACTGACACGGGTACCAGTGTGACCTACCCGCGGGCCTGCCTGTGACGTGCGTCCACGGGGCGTCGTGCGCGCGGGCCCCACCCCGGCCACTACGCTGGGGAGCCATGTGCGGAATCGTGGGTGCAGTGTCCGGGACGACCGCGGGTACCCCGCCCTCCGTCGCCGTCCTCGACGGCCTGGCGCGGCTGGAGTACCGGGGGTACGACTCCGCCGGGGTCGCCGTCGTCTCCGACGGCGCCGTGACGGTGCGCAAGAAGGCCGGCAAGCTCGGCGGGCTGCTCGAGGAGCTCGAGCGCAGCCCGCTGCCCGAGACGCAGGTCGCCATCGGGCACACCCGCTGGGCCACCCACGGCGCCCCCACCGACGCCAACGCCCACCCGCACCTGTCCGACGACGGACGGGTCGCGGTCATCCACAATGGCATCATCGAGAACTTCGCCGCGCTGCGGGCCGAGCTGGAGGCCGACGGCGCGACCTTCGCCTCCGAGACGGACACCGAGGTCGTCGCCCACCTGCTCACCCGCGCCTACGCCGGCGACCTCACCGCCGCCATGCTCGCCGTCACCGCCCGGCTCGAGGGCGCCTTCACCCTGCTCGCCCTCCACGCCGACCACCCCGGCACGATCGTCGCCGCCCGCCGCAACTCCCCCCTCGTCGTCGGGCTCGGCGACGGCGCGAACTACCTCGGCTCCGACGTCGCCGCCTTCGTCGCCCAGACCAAGTCCGCCCTCGAGGTGGACCAGGACCAGGTCGTCACCATCACCGCCGACTCGGTCTCCGTCGTCGACGCCCAGGGCAACCCCGTGGAGCCGCGTGCCTTCACCGTCGCGTGGGACGCCGAGGCGGCCGTCAAGGGCGGCTACGACTCCTTCATGGACAAGGAGATCCACGACCAGCCGCAGGCCGTGGCCGACACCCTGCTCGGCCGCACCGACGAGCTGGGCCACCTCCAGCTCGACGAGCTGCGCATCGACGAGGCCATCCTGCGCAGCATCGACAAGATCATCGTCGTGGCCTGCGGCACCGCGGCCTACGCCGGCTTCGTCGCCAAGTACGCGATCGAGCACTGGTGCCGCATCCCGGTCGAGGTCGAGCTCGCCCACGAGTTCCGCTACCGCGACCCGGTCGTCGACGAGAAGACCCTCGTCGTGGCCGTATCCCAGTCCGGGGAGACGATGGACACCATCATGGCGGTGCGCCACGCCCGGGAGCAGGGCTCCAAGGTGCTCGCCGT
This sequence comes from uncultured Georgenia sp., assembly GCF_937958535.1. Classification (GTDB taxonomy): domain Bacteria; phylum Actinomycetota; class Actinomycetes; order Actinomycetales; family Actinomycetaceae; genus Oceanitalea. Next base: position 8,747 of record NZ_CALGNQ010000185.1, read on the forward strand.
CGTCAACACCCACGGGTCGACGATCGCGCGGGAGGCCGACGCCGTCCTCTACACCCACGCCGGGCCGGAGGTCGCGGTCGCCTCCACCAAGGCGTTCCTCGCCCAGATCACCGCGACCTACCTCCTGGGCCTCTACCTCGCCCAGCTGCGCGGGAACAAGTACCTCGACGAGGTCGCCGACTACCTCACCGAGCTCGGCCGCATCCCGGCGCGGGTCACCGAGGTGCTCGCGCGGCAGGACCACGTCCGCGACGTCGCCCGCTCGATGAAGGACGCCACCTCGGTGCTCTTCCTCGGCCGGCACGTCGGCTACCCCGTCGCGCTCGAGGGGGCGCTCAAGCTCAAGGAGTTGGCCTACATCCACGCCGAGGGCTTCGCCGCCGGGGAGCTCAAGCACGGCCCGAT
>NZ_CALGNQ010000186.1 GCF_937958535.1 uncultured Georgenia sp.
AGGTCGTGACCATCACCTACTCGGTGACGGTGACCGGGGGCGCGGACGGCACCTTGGCCAACGTCGTGACCTCCGACGACCCACGCGGCGAATGTGTCGAGGAGGATGGCTGCGTGACGACCCACGACTACGGCTGGTTCACCTACGCCAAGGACTCCGACCCGGCACCGGGCTCGGACCTCCAGGCGGGGCAGACGGTGACCTACACCCTCACCGTCACCCAGCACGGACCGACGGGCATCGAGGGCGTCTCGATCACCGACGACCTGTCCGACGTGCTCGACGACGCGACGTACAACGACGACGCGGCCACCTCGTCGGGTGAGGTCGTCGTCGAGGACGGGGTGCTCACCTGGTCCGGTGACCTCGCCCTCGACGAGGTCGTGACCATCACCTACTCGGTGGTGTTCAGCGGAGGCGGCGACGAGGTGCTGCGCAACGTCGTGACCTCCGAGGACCCGCGCGGTGAGTGCGCCGACCTGTGCGTCGTCCAGCACCCCGGGGGCTGGTTCACCTACGCCAAGGCGGCCGACCCGGCTCCGGGGACCGATGTCCCGGCCGGCACCACGGTGGAGTACACCCTCACGGTGACCCAGCGCGGCGAGGGCGCGGTCGAGGGGGCGTCCGTCACCGACGACCTGTCCGCCGTCCTCGACGACGCGACCTACAACGGCGATGCCACCGCCTCGGCCGGTGAGGTGGCCGTGGCGGACGGTGTTCTCACCTGGGCCGGCGACCTGCCGGTCGGCGAGGTCGTGACCATCACCTACTCGGTGACGGTCACCGGTGACGGGGACGGCACCCTGCGCAACGCGGTCACCTCCGACCACCCGCGCGGCGAGTGCGACGCGGTGTGCCAGACCGAGCACCCTGTGCCGCCGGCCCCGACGCCGCCGGCGTCCGGGACCGGTGGGAGCCTGCCGCAGACCGGAGTGTCCGCCGGCGGTCCCGCCGCGGTCGCGGCGTCGCTCCTCCTGCTCGGCGCCGTGCTGGTCACGGCACCGCTGAGGCGCCGGGTCGACGCCGGTCGCTGAGTGTGCTGAGGCGGGTGTGGGGAGTGCCCCGCACCCGCCCCAGCCGCGTCAGCGGACGCCGGCGGCCGTCGACGGCCTCAGATGCCGAGCTGGGCGGACGCCTCCAGCGCCCGGTGGGTGACCCCGAGCTTGCGGTAGGCGGAGCGCAGATGGGTCTTGACCGTGTTGACCGAGAGGAACAGCTCCTTGGCGATCTCCTCACGGGTGAGCCCGTCACACAGCAGGCGCAGGACGGCGGTCTCGGCCTTGGTCAGGGCCGCCGTGAGAGTCGCGCCGACCCGGACCAGCGGCAGCGAGTGGCGCTCCACCAGCTCCGCCGCGCGGGCCCCGGGGTCGGTCTCGCCGATCGCGTCGAGGCTCTCCCGGGTGAGGTACGTCAGCACGCTGTAGGTCTGGCAGTCGAGCACCTCGTGCAGTGTCTCGAGCAGCAGCTGCTGCCCCTCACGGGCGCGCCCCTGGGCGATCGTCGCCTGCGCACGCAGGAGCGCCATGGCGCGGACGAGCCGGTTGTCGTGGGTGCGAGGCAGCGTGAGCCGGGTGACAGCGGCGAACTGGCCCGTGACGAAGAGGCGCAGCGCGCGGGCGAGCACCGTCTGCGCCACGGAGGCCCGGTCCTCCGGCCCGGCGTCACCACGCTGGGGACGCACCAGCAGGCGGGCGTCCGCCACGGCGGAGGCGAACAGGCCGTCGGCGTCGGCAGCGGCCAGGTCGACGGCGGCGACGGCGTCGCACAGCTCCTCCGCCAGCTGCGGTCGACCGGTCAGCGTGAGATAGCGGACATGGGCCAGCAGCGCCACGGGCCAGAGCTCCCGGTGCGAGAGCGGCGAGGGGTTGTCCAGCCGCATCTCCTCGGTCCGTTCGTCGAGCGTGTCGACGGCGCAGATGAAGTCGGCCAGCCACAGGACCCTGTCGACGACCGACTCCACCCAGCTTCCCGTCCGCGGCATGGCGTAGCCCTGCCGGACGACGTGACGCGCCTCGGCGACATTGCCGCCGACCGCCAGTGTCAGGGCGCGTTCGGCGGTCACGTACCGCAGGACGAAGGGGAACCGCGGCGTCTCGTGGACGTCGACGGCGGAGAGCAGGATGCCCTGTGCCGCCGCGACCTCCCCGGCGAGCAGCGCCGTGGTGGCCACCTGGACCAGCCAGAGGGCGGCCTCACCACCGGTGGCGTCGACCAGCCGGCCACGCTGTGCCCGATAGACGGCCAGCGCCCCCGGGACATGGGCCATCGCCGCGACGGGCCGCTCCTGCAGGCGGAGGCGAGTGACCGTCCGGGCGACGTCCGGGAGTGAGGCGGCCTCGTGCGGGAGCACGCCCGGGTGCCGGACACCGGCGCAGCGGTGTCCCAGCGCGCCGGCGATGGAGTCGGCGTTCCGCAGGCTCGCGAGCAGGTGGCCGGGGGCCTCGGCGAGAATCTCCCGCAGGTCGACCGGGTCGACGGCGAACCAGATCTCCACCCAGTGCCGGTCGAGGACCTCCAGTACCGCCGCCCAGTCCCCCTCGCCGACCATCGGGAGGAAGACCGATGTGGCCGGGGTCATCACCGCAGCCCCGCGTTGCACCGCTGCCGCCCTCAGCACTGGTACTGTCGTCCGCCCCCCGTCCCTTCGGCTGCACCGCCGCCCTCGCCCGCCCTGCGGGCCACCGACGGCACGCATCCTTGCACAGTCGCGCAGCTGTGGGGCACCTTGAGTTGCGGACCCCGTGCCCGGTCCGCGGCGTCACGCCCCGGCTGCGGCCGAGACGCAGCGCCGGTGGGACGTCACGGGTGCAGCGACCAGCGCCAGCTGTCGGGGCCCGGCGCCGGGCGCAGGCCACGTCGGCGAGCATGGTCCGACCAGGGCGCGGACCGCCCGGAAGGGGGAGCGGGGTCGTCGCCGGCGGCCGCCCGTGCCGCGACGATGCCCGCCACGAGCGCCGCCAGCTCGACGTCGTCGGGCTCACCGCGCACGACGCGCAGCGCGGCCGCGGTGAGGTCCCCCGACTCCCCGGAAGCGCTGCTCACAGCGGGATGTTCCCGTGCTTCTTGGCCGGGAGCGAGGCACGCTTGG
>NZ_CALGNQ010000187.1 GCF_937958535.1 uncultured Georgenia sp.
AGCTGATGGGCATCTCGTTCGAGCTGCAGCGCTGTCCCTGGGGCTGACCCGACCACGGCTCCCACCGTCCTCCCAGGAAACGTCCAGCGTCACCACGCACACTGGAGGCATGTCGCAGACGCAGGCACGACTCCTCGTGGTGGACGACGAGCCCAATATCCGCGAGCTGCTCACGACGTCGCTGCGCTTCGCCGGGTTCGACGTCGTCGCGGCGGCCGACGGCAACGAGGCGGTGCGCCTGGCGGTGGAGGCGGAGCCGGACCTCATCGTCCTCGACGTCATGCTCCCCGACATGGACGGTTTCACCGTCACGCGGCGGCTCCGTGAGTCCGGGCACCACACCCCGGTCCTCTTCCTCACCGCCCGCGACGACATGTCCGACAAGGTCACCGGCCTGACCGTCGGCGGTGACGACTACGTGACCAAGCCGTTCTCGCTGGAGGAGGTGGTCGCGCGCATCCGCGCCATCCTGCGCCGGACCCAGCGTCACGAGCCGGACGACGCGGTGCTGCGGTACGCCGACCTCGAGCTGGACGAGGACGCCCACGAGGTCCGCCGCGGCGGGCGCGCCATCGACCTGTCACCCACCGAGTTCAAGCTGCTGCGGTACCTCATGGTCAACGCCGGCCGGGTGCTGTCCAAGGCACAGATCCTCGACCACGTGTGGGACTACGACTGGGGCGGGGACGGCGCCATCGTCGAGTCCTACATCTCCTACCTGCGCCGCAAGATCGACGGCCGGGGCAGTGACGGCGACAAGCCGGTCCCGCTCATCCACACCCGGCGCGGGGTCGGCTACATGCTGCGCGACCCCTCGGGTGCTCGATGACGCTGCGGGAGCGCTGGGCGGCGGTCTCGCTGCGGGGTCGCCTCGTCCTGCTCTTCGTCCTCCTCCTCGGCCTGGGGCTCACGGTCGCCGGGACGACGACCGGCACCTTGCTGCACGGCTACCTCATCGCCCAGACCGACGAGCAGATCGCGATGACGGCGCGGAACATCGACGTCGACACCCTCGAACGGCTGCAGCGGGGCGCCGACGCCGGGATGCCGAGCGACTACTTCCTGCGGCTGAGCTTCCCCCGCGAGACCCGGGACATCGCCGTCTCGTGGACGGTGGAGAGCTTCGGGGTGCCGATCCTGCCCGAGTCGGTCGCGGAGCCGGGGACGGGGTACACCGTCGACAGCACCGTGCCGGGAGAGCGCTGGCGGGCGGTGACCTACATCGTCCAGGACGCTCCCGGCACGACGATGACGGTCGCCCTGCCGCTCGCCGGGGTGGACGAGACGTTCTCCCAGATCGTCGTCGCCATCCTGGTCAGCGGACTGTGCATCGTCGTCCTCGGGGCCGCGCTGAGCTGGTTCGCGGTGCACCGCGCCCTGCGACCGCTGCGCCGCATCGAGCAGACCGCTGGGGCGATCGCCGCCGGCGACCTCTCCCAGCGGGTGCCGACCGCCAGTCCGCGGACCGAGGTCGGTCGCCTGTCCCAGTCACTCAACACCATGCTCGCCCAGATCGAGCGCGCCTTCGCCGCTCAGGCCGTGTCGGAGAGTCGCATGCGCCGGTTCGTCGCCGACGCCGGCCACGAGCTGCGCACCCCCCTCGCGACCGTCCGGGGCTACGGCGAGCTCTACCGGATGGGTGCCATCGGGGAGGACGAGCTGCCCACGGCGATGGCACGCATCGAGAGCGAGGCGCGACGCATGGGCGGCCTCGTCACCGACCTCCTCCAGCTCGCCCGACTCGACGAGGGCCGGGAGCTCGCTCGCGAGCCCGTCGACCTCACCGTCCTCGCCAACGACGCCGTCACCGACCTACGCGCTCTCGACCCGCAACGCCCGACGACCTTCCTCCCGCTCACCGACCCACCGCCCGCGCCGGGGACGACCACCGTGATCGGGGACGAGGACGCCCTACGCCAGGTGCTGTCCAACCTCACCGCCAACGTCGTCCGACACACACCGGCCGGCAGCCCGGTGGAGATCGCGGTCGGCCGTGTCGCGGACCAGGTCGTCGTCGAGGTGCGCGACCACGGGCCGGGCATCGCCCCCGAGCACGCCGAGCGGGTCTTCGAGCGCTTCTACCGCCTCGACGACTCCCGGACCCGTGCCTCCGGTGGTTCCGGACTCGGGCTGGCGATCGTCGCAGCGCTCGTCGCGGCCCACGGCGGGACGGCCCGGGTGCTCGACACGCCCGGTGGCGGCACCACCGTCCGGGTCACCCTGCCGGCCGCGGGGTGAGGGGCGGCAGCTGGAGGGCACGGGAGGGCCCACGCGTCGGTCGGTGCGCGCTCGATGAGAACTGCGCTGTCGGTGGGAAGTGGGCTGTCGGTGGGAGGTGGGCTGTCGGTGGGGAGTGGGCTGTCGGTGGGGGAGAGCGGGGGGAGCGGTCAGGGGATGGCGTGGTGGGTGACGCGGCCGGCGACGACGGTGGCGGCCACCCGCGTCCCGCGCAGGTGGGCCGCCGCGTCCGCCGACGAGTCGGCGGGGGCGAGCGGGTCGGTGTCGAGGAGGACGACGTCGCCCGGGTGGCCGGGGGCGACGGTTCCCCAGCCGTCGGTGCTCGCGGCGAGCGCCTCGGCGGGCGTGAGCTGCTGAGACGGTGTCCACGGCGGCCGGTCGTCGCCGCTGCGGTGCACGGCGGCGGCCATCGCGAGCCAGGGGTCGAGCCGGGAGACCGGCGCGTCGGACCCGAGACGCAGCTCGGCCCCGGCGTCGAGCAGGGAGCGCAGCGGGAAGGTGCGGTCCGCGCGGCCGGGCCAGACCGCCTCGGCGACGTCGCGGTCGTCGAGGAGGTGGGCCGGCTGGACGCTCGCCGCCACCCCGAGCGCGGCGAAGCGCGGCAGGTCGGCGCAGCCCACGAGCTGGGCGTGCTCGACCGTCCCCCGGGCGCCGGTGGTGTCGTAGGCGTCCAGGGCGATGGTCACCGAGGCGTCCCCGATGGCGTGCACCGCCGTCGCCAGCCCCGCGCGGGTGGCCCGCGACATGAGGGCGACGAGGTCGTGGGGCGGGACGGTCTGCTCACCGTAGGAGACACCGTGCCCCGCGGCCGGGGCGTAGGGCTCGTGACAGAACGCCGTGCGGGTGTTGAGCGCGCCGTCGGTGATGACCTTGACCGGTCCCATCGTCAGCAGCCCGCGCCCCTCGGGCAGCGGGTCGCCCGTGCGCAGGCCCAGGGCGAGGACGTCGTCGAGGTCGGCGGCGTACACGCCGGTGCGTACGCGCAGCAGGTCCAGGCCGGTGGCCACCCGCTCCGGCCAGGTCCGGTGGTTCGGGGCGAACTCGACGTCGACGACGCCGACGACCCCGCGGGCGGCGGCCGCCTCCACCGCGGTGCGCAGCGCGTCGTCACCCGCGTGCGGCATCTCGCCGACGACGGAGAGGACGTCGAACCACTCGTGCTCCCGGAGCGGGCCCTCCCGCGGCGGCAGCCCGAGCCGCCGTAGGGCCGCGCTGTTGAGCCAGCCGCAGTGGACGTCGCCGGAGACGAGCACGACCGGGACGTGCGGGGCGACGGCGTCGAGCGCCGCCGTCGTGGGGAGGTCGGGCCACAGCGCGTCCCGGAAGCCGTAGCCCTCGAGCAGCCCCCCGGGGGCCGGTGGTCGCGCCGTCACGGCATTGCGCACCAGCTCGACGACCTCGGCTGCGCTGCGGGCCGGGCCGAGGTCGATGCGCCCGAAGGAGCGTGCCCACTGGCCGCTGTGGATGTGCTGGTCCCACAGGCCCGGGACGAGCCAGCGGCCGTCGGCGTCGAGCTCGTCCTCGCCCCGCCGCAGCAGACCGGGGCCGACCTCGACCACGGTCCCGTCGACGATCAGCACGTCGACCGTGTCCGGGTGGTGCGGGGTGGTGCACCCACGCCGGGAGGCGACCGGGACCAGCCGGGCTCGCCGGACCAGCAGCGAGGCGGCCACCGTCAGAGGTAGCGGGTGGGGTCGAAGCTCTCGAGCGGGATGATGCGTACGCGCGGCAGCGGTGCCTGGAACGCGCCGAGGTCGTCCTCGAGGTCGTAGATCCGCAGGCCGCGCGACGTCAGCTCGGTGAGGTGGGAGTTGACGAACTCGCGGAAGCAGATGATGCCGACGTCGCGGCCGGCGTCGACCAGGGCCTCCACCTGGGGGAGGAAGTCGCCGTCGTGGCTGGCGAGCAGCACATCCCCGTAGGGCTGCTTGGCGATCGCCTCCAGGGTGCGCTGGATGCCGATGTCGACGACCTTCTCCGTCGCCGACCCGGACAGCGGGATCGGGTGGAAGTCCATCGCGAGCAGCGCCTGCACGAAGTTCATCGGCATCTGCCCGGAGCTGGCGTTGAGGAAGAAGAGCCCCTTGGCCGGCTGGTCGAAGGCGACGTGGGCGAAGTCGAGGATGCGGTCCCAGCGGGGACGCTCCTCCGGGGCGGGCCGTCGGCCGAGCACGCTCATGCCGAGGGTGGCGTCGATGTTCTCCCCGTCGATGAGGAGGTACGTGCGGGGCGCGTCGGGCATGGGCTCACCTTAGCGGCGTCCGGCGGACGACGGGGTATGTCGGGTCGGCGCACGGTCGGGCCGGGGGCACGTGCGGGGGTCCGGTCGGCCCCGGCCCCCGGGTCGTCGCTGCTCGGACCGCGACCCGACCGCGCCTCTCCGGCCCGGCCCCGCGCCGTCAGGCCTCGATCTGGCCGGGCTGCTTGCCCTGCTTGAGCGCGGCGAGGCGGAGCTCCACCTCGGACTTCGTGCCGTAGTCCTCCAGCTCGGCGAACTGGGCCTCCAGGGAGCCCGCGTTGAGCTCGGCGTGACCGGCGACGCGCGCCTCCTCGCGGCGCACCTGCTCCTCGAAGCGGGCGATCTCCGTCGTCGGGTCGAGCACGTTGATCGAGGAGATGGCGCTCTGCACCTTGCCCTGGGCCTCGGCGGTCTTCTGTCGGGCGACGAGCTGGTCGCGCTTGGACTTCAGTTCCTCGAGCTTGCTCCGCATCTGCGTCAGCCCGGTCTTGAGCTTGTCGACCACCTCGTTCTGGGCGGCGATCATCGGCTCGGCGTCCTTGGCCTCCTTCTCGGCCGCGATCTGTTTGGTGATCGCGATCTTCGCCAGGTCGTCGAAGCGCTGCGCCTCGGCGGCGTTGCCGGCGGCGCGCAGCTCCTCGGCCTTGTTCGACGCGGCGAGCGCCTTGTTGCCCCAGTCGCGCGCCTCCTCGAGGTCGGCGGCGTGGTCCTGCTCGGCGAGCCGCAGGTTGCCGATCGTCACGGCGACGGCCTCCTCCGCCTCGACGATCGAGTTCGTGTAGTCGCGCACGAGCTGGTCGAGCATCTTCTGCGGGTCCTCCGCGCGGTCCAGGAGGGCGTTGATGTTGGCCCGCGTCAGCTGGGCGATGCGGCCCAGGATGCTCTGCTTCTCGGTCATGGTGTACCTCTCGTCGTCGGTGCTGCTCGATTGTTCCAAACCACTGTGGCCGGGGCCACGGCGGGGTCAGAAGCGCCCGCCCCCGCCGCCGAAACCGCCGCCCCCGCCGAAGCCGCCTCCACCCCCGCCGAAGCCGCCGCCCCCGCCGAAGCCGCCCCCGCCCCAGCCGCTGTGCCGGCCCCCGCCGCCGAGGAGGATGCCGCCGAGGATCAGGGAGCCGACGTCGATACCCCCGCGGCCGCCGCCGAAGCCGCCCCCTCCGAAGCCGCCCCCGCCCCAGCCGTCGAAGGAGCTGGTGTCCCGTTCGGCGAGCTGCTGTGCGGCGGCGACCCGCTGCTCGGCCTGCTGCACCAGCGCCAGCGCCCGCTCCGGGTCGCTGCCGGCGAGGTCGGCGGCCTGCCGGGCGAGGCGGGCGGCCTCGGACAGGCGGGTACGTGCCTCGCTGCCCACGGCACCGCGACGGGTGCGGATGAACTCCGAGACCGCCTCGATACGCGCGTTGACGGCGTCCAGCCGGTGGGTCAGCTGCATGCGGGCGCGGTTCTGCCGCTCCTCGAGCTCCCGGGAGGGGGCGAGCACGGCGTCGAGCGCATCCTCGGCGGCGGTGAGGCGCTCGAGCGCGGCCAGCGGGTCGCCGCCCTGCCGGGCCTGGTTGCCCTGCTCGATGGCGCGGCGGGCCTCGACCACACGCGGGCCGATGACCGGGTCGTCGGGGGAGGCGAGCCGCTCGGCGTCCCGGACGTCCGCGCCGATCGAGGCGAGCGCGACATCCAGCCGCTCGGCGGCCCGGGCCAGGTCGTCCCCGGCGCGGTCGACGGCGTCGAGCAGGGAGGCGGCCTGCCCGATCGCCTCCTGCGCGGTGTAGGCGGCGGCGACGGCGGCCGCACGGTCACCGGCCTCGATCTGGCGACGGCCCTCCGCGATGGCCTCGCGGGCTCCCTCGAGCAGGCCGCTCGCCTGCTGCGGGTTCTGCGAGATCGACGTCAGCGCGCTCGCCGGGTAGCGCTGGGCGAGCCCGTCGAGCACGACCCGGGCGGTGGGCAGCCGGCCCTCCACCTCGGTGGCGCGCTGCTCCATCTCGGTGAGCACCTGCGGCGCGCGGGACTGCATGTCGCGCAGTTCGGAGAAGTGGCCGGCCTGCGCCTGGAGCGTGGCGGCCACCTCGTCGCACAGGGTGAGGATCTCGGCCATCATCGTGCGGGCCTGCGGCTCGGTCTCCGGCTGGTCGTCGTCGAGCAGCTGACGGATGTGGAAGGCGCGGGCGGCCTTCTCCTTGGCGTCCTCGAGCGCCGCGCTGAAGGTGTCGGTGGCCTGGAGACCGAACTGGGCCTTGGCGAAGCCGAGCTCCTCCTCCGAGGAGCGGATCGCGTCGTCGACCGCCACGAGCGCCGACGCCGCCCGCTTGTTCAGCTCCGGGGTGGGCAGGCGGAGCGGGTGGTCCGCCGGCAGCTCCTCCCCGCGCGGCCCCCGCGGCCCGGCGTCGCCCCGGTGCCGCTTCGTCCACCAGCGCACGAACGCAACGACGCCGATGACGAGCAGCCCGATGACGAGCAGGCCGACGACGAACGTGGCGATGCCCCCGCCCCCGCCGCCACGGATCTCCTCGGCCGCGGCCACCGCCGCACCCGCCCAGTCGTCGTTGCTCAGCGCGGGCCGGACGGCCTCGTCCTCCACCCGCCGCACGGTGCTGTCGTCGAGTGCGGTCGTCTCCCCGAGGTAGTAGACGCGGTCCTCGACGGCGACGGCGAGCAGCACCTCGCTGCCACCCATGCTCGACATCCGGAAGGTCTGCTCGGTCCACTCCCGACCGGTCATCCCGTCGAAGCTGTCGACGTAGACCGCGAACATCGTGATTCCCTCGTCCGCCTGCAGCTCGGCGAAGGCGGCCTCGATGTCCTCGACCTCCCCCGCGTCGAGCACCCCGGCGTTGTCGGTGACGCGGTCCTCGAGGAAGAACGGCGGCTCGGCGGAGGCGGGCGCCGCGCCGACCCCCAGGAGGAGCAGCAGGGCGAGGAGGGGCAGGGCGGCTGCGCGCAGTGGGGTCCGGAGGCTCACTCCTCGATCTTCGCGGCCCCCTCCCCGCATTGCAATGGAACGACGGACTACCGGGAGCGGACGATGGGCAGCTTGGTGCCCGCGGCCTCCCGCTCGTCGAGCACCGCCCGACGGAAGCTGAAGAGCTTGGCGGGGCGGCCACCGGTGGAGGGGTCCACCTCCCCGGTCTCCTCGACGAGCTCCTGCTGCTCGACGAGCCGCCGGAAGTTCTGCGTGTGCAGGTGCTGGCCGGCCACCGCCTCGACGGTCTCCTGGAGCCGGCGCAGCGTGAAGCTCTCCGGCAGCATCTCGAAGATCACCGGGCGGTACTGGATCTTGGCCCGCAGCCGGCTGATGCCGGTGGCAAGGATGCGGCGGTGGTGGCGTGCCATGGGCAGCCCGAGCTCCGCCGCCGGTCCGTGCGCGGGGACCTCGAGCGTCCCGCCGGTGTGCGCCTCGGGGACCAGGCCGGCCTCGTAGAGCAGCTCGTAGCGCTGCAGCGTCATCTCCGGCTGCCACTGGTGGTCATCGAGCCCGAAGGTGAGCGCGGCCCGCAGCCGGCGCCGCTCCTCCTGTTCGGGGTCGGCCGCCGCCCAGCGGAGGAGCTCCGGGGCGATGACCCGCTCGACCAGGTCGGAGCCCGCGCGGCGGTCCTCCCACGGGAAGTACTCCGTCCAGCTGTGCCAGCCCGGGGTCACCGAGGACACCGTGGTGAGCCCGAGGTAGGAGATCTCCAGGACCGGGCTCGGGCCGCGGTCGCGGTCGGCGAAGGTGTACAGCTGCTCGACGTAGCCGAGCTCGTAGCCCGTCTGCCGGGTCACCCACGAGCGCATCCCCTCCTGCATCGAGCGGTGCCCCCGCTGCAGCGGCCCCGAGGGGAGGCGGCCGCCGTCGGCGGTGGTGAGCACGAGGGGTACGCCGTGCTGCACGGCGGTGATGACGGCGACGAGCTCCGCGCTCACCGGCTCCCCGTTCCTGTTCATGGTCCCCTTCTCGTGTCCGCCTGACCGGACCATCATGCCGCGCCCGGCAGCACCGGGGCCCGGCCCGTTAGCCTGGACCGCGACCGGGAGAGGGAGGGAACCAGGGTGGGACAGGTCCGGTGGGGTGTGCTCGGGGCGGCGCGGATCGCCCGCAAGGCGGTCGTCCCGGCGATCCGCCGGGCGGGTGCCGGGGAGGTCGTGGCGGTGAGCTCGGCCAGCGGCCGGGCCGCGGACTTCGCCGCCGAGCTCGGCATCCCACGGCACTACGCGACGCACGAGGAGCTGCTCGCCGATCCGGAGGTCGACGCCGTCTACGTCCCGCTGCCGAACACCGAGCACGCCCGCTGGACGAGCGCGGCCGCCGAGGCGGGGAAGCACGTGCTGTGCGAGAAGCCGCTCGTGCAGGGGTTGGCCGAGCTCGACGCCGTCGAGGCGGCGTGCCGGCGCGCGGGCGTCCAGTACGCCGAGGCGTTCATGTACCGCCACCACCCGCAGCTGCGGCGGGTGCGCGAGCTCCTCGACGCCGGCGCGGTCGGTGAGCTGGTCACGGTGGAGTCCTCCTTCCACTTCGTCCTGGGCCGTGAGGAGCCGCTCGACATCCGGCTGCGTCCCGACCTGGGCGGGGGAGCGCTCAACGACATCGGCTGCTACCCGGTCGACCTCCTGGGGCTGCTCACCGGCGCCGAGCCGGACGAGCTCGGCGTCGTCGCGCACCGCGACCGGCCCGACGGGGTAGCCACCCGGGTCGCCGTCGCCGCCCGCTACGGCACGGTGACGGCGAATCTCCACTGCTCCTTCGACGCCGCCTTCCGGGCCGAGGCCCGGCTCGTCGGCAGCACCGGCGCCATCCACCTGCCCGACGTCTTCCGGGCCGACCGCCGCGGTGGCACCGCCCGCGTCGTCCTCGAGCGCGAGGAGGGGACCACCGTCGAGGAGGTCGACGGCGACCAGTACGGCGCCGAGGTCGCCCACTTCGCGCAGCGGGTCCGCACCGGGACGCCGGACCCCGGCGACGCCGCCCTCACCCGCCGCACCGCCGCCACCCTGGAGCGGATCACCGCCCGGATGGCGTAGCGCCGTCAGTGCCCGACGGCGTCGATCTCCTCGGCGTCGACGATGCGGTAGGAGTAGCCCTGTTCGGCGAGGAAGCGCTGCCGGTGCGCGGCGAACTCCTGGTCGACGGTGTCGCGGGCGACGATTGTGTAGAAGTGTGCCGTCCTGCCGTCCGCCTTGGGGCGCAGCAGCCGGCCCAGGCGCTGGGCCTCCTCCTGGCGGGAGCCGAAGGACCCCGACACCTGGATGGCCACCGCCGCCTCGGGCAGGTCGATGGAGAAGTTGGCGACCTTGGAGACGACGAGCACCGGCACCTCCCCGGCGCGGAACCGGTCGAAGAGCTGCCGGCGCTGGTTCACCGTCGTCGCGCCGGTGATGAGCGGGGCGTCGAGCCGGTTCGCCAGGTCCTCCAGCTGGTCGAGGTACTGGCCGATGACGAGCACCTGCTCACCGCGGTGGCGGCGGACGAGGTCCTCGACCACCCGCTCCTTGCCCTCGGCGGTGGCGGCGAGCCGGTACCGCTCGTCGGGCTCGGCGGTGGCGTAGGCCATGCGCTCGTGCTCGGGCAGCGTGAGGCGCACCTCGATGCACTCGGCCGGGGCGATCCAGCCCTGGGCCTCGATGTCCTTCCACGGGGCGTCGTACCGCTTCGGCCCGATGAGCGAGAAGACCTCGTCCTCCCGGCCGTCCTCGCGCACGAGCGTGGCGGTGAGCCCGAGCCGGCGGCGGGCCTGGAGGTCAGCGGTCATCCGGAAGATCGGCGCGGGCAGCAGGTGCACCTCGTCGTAGACGATGA
>NZ_CALGNQ010000188.1 GCF_937958535.1 uncultured Georgenia sp.
GGATCTTCACCGAGATGGGCCGCCAGCCGTGGGTGGTGCACCCCAACCCCGCCAACCCGGTGGACCAGGTCATGCTCCTCACCGTGGACGGCGTCTCGACCGTCGTCGAGCCCGGGACAGTGCTCCTGTCCCTCGTCGTGTTCACCCTGCTCTACCTGGCACTCGGCATCGTCTGGTACCGGCTCATCCGCCGCTACGTCCGGGAGGGTGTGGAGCCCATCGAGCGACCGGAGGCGAAGGACGTCGAACCCGAGCCCGAGCCCACCCTGTCCTTCGCGTACTGAGGAGTTAGACCGTGGACCTGTCACTGCTGTGGTTCCTGCTCATCGCCGTCCTGTGGACCGGCTACCTCGTGCTCGAGGGCTTCGACTTCGGCGTCGGGATGCTGCTGCGCACCTTCGCCCGGGACGAGCGGGAGCGCCGGGTCATGCTGCGCACCATCGGCCCGGTCTGGGACGGCAACGAGGTGTGGCTCCTCACCGCCGGCGGCGCGACCTTCGCCGCCTTCCCGGAGTGGTACGCCACGATGTTCTCCGGGATGTACCTGCCGCTGTTCGTCATCCTGCTCGCGCTCATCGTGCGGATCTGCGCCATCGAGTGGCGTTCCAAGATCGACAGCCAGCGGTGGCGTGACCGCTGGGACTGGGCGCATGCCTTCGGCGCCTGGGTGCCCTCCATCCTGTGGGGCGTGGCCTTCGCCAACCTGGTCCAGGGAATGGACATCGAGCTGGTGGACGGCAACCACCAGCTCACCGGCGGGCTGCTCTCCCTCATCACCCCCTTCACCCTCCTCGGCGGCCTGGTCACCCTCGGCCTGTTCCTCACCCACGGGGCGATCTTCGTGGCGCTGAAGACCGCCGGCCCCATCCACATCCGCGCCGTGCGGCTGGCCCACCGGCTCGCCATCGGCTCCGGGGCGGTCTCCCTGGTGTGGGTGGTGTGGGCGCAGGTGTCCTACTCGGGCAACACCTTCTCCCTCATCCCGGCGGTGGTCGCCGCGCTCAGCCTGGTCGGTGTCGTCGTCGCGACCCGGCTGGCCCGCGAGGGCTGGGCCTTCGCCCTGCACACCGTCGGCATCGTCGGGGCGGTGGCGTTCATCTTCAGCTCGATGTACCCCTACGTCATGCCCTCGCGGCTCGACCCCGCGGCCTCGCTGTCCATCGCCGACGCCGCGGCCACCGAGTCCACGCTGACCGTGATGAGCGTCGTCGCGCTGATCTTCGTGCCGATCGTGCTCGCCTACCAGGGCTGGACCTACTGGGTGTTCCGCAAGCGGGTGTGGGCCGGTGACATCGTGGGCCACGAGGGACTGCACCCCACCGAGGAGCGCCCGCTGGAGACGACCGGGCAGGGCTCGGGTCGGTGAAGCCGCTCGACCCGCGGCTCCTGCGCCACGCGCGCTCGGCCCGCCGCTACATCGCGCTGACCACCGGCTTCGGCATCGCCTCCGCCGGGCTGGTGGTCGCGCAGGCCGTCCTCATCTCCCGGGCCATCGCCCCGGTGATCGACGGCACGGCGGGCTGGGCGCACGCGGCGCCCCTCATCGGCTGGTTCGTCGCCGTCGCGGCGGCGCGGGTGCTCGTGACGACCCTGCAGGAGTCGCTGGCCCACCGCGCCGCCGTCGACGTCGTCGCCGAGCTGCGCGCCGGGGTGCTCGACCACGCCGTCGCCCTCGGCCCGCGCGGGCTGAGCGAGCCGAGTGAGCTCGTCACCCTCGTCACCCGCGGGCTGGACGACCTCGAGCCCTACTTCGTGCGCTACCTGCCCCAGCTGCTCCTGGCGGCGACGCTCACCCCCGCCACGGTCGCCGTCATCGCCGGGCACGACCTCGGCTCGGCGGCGATCGTCGCCGTCACCATCCCGCTCATCCCGGTGTTCATGTGGCTCATCGGGGTGCTCACCCAGCGGTTCGCGACGGACAAGCTCGCCGCCATGCAGCGCCTGGGCGCCCAGCTGCTCGACCTCCTCGCCGGGCTCACCACGCTCAAGGCGCTGGGCCGCGAGCGCGGGCCGGGCCGGCGGGTGCGGGCGCTGGGCCAGGCCTACACGCGGACGACGATGAGCACCCTGAAGGTCGCCTTCCTCTCCGGCGCGGTGCTGGAGTTCCTCGCCTCCATCGCCGTCGCGCTCGTCGCGGTGACCATCGGCATGCGGCTCGTCTACGGCGACGTCGACCTCACCACCGGGCTCGCCGTCCTCATGCTCGCGCCCGAGGCCTACCGCCCCATCCGCGAGGTGGGCACCCAGTTCCACAACTCCGCCGACGGCCTGGCCGCCGCCGAGCAGGCCTTCGCCGTGCTCGAGCGACCGCTGCCGTCCACCGGCTGCCGCCCCGCGCCGGCGTTCGGCGGACTCGTCCTGCAGGACGTCGCGGTCGAGGCCCCCGGCCGGGACGTCCTCGCACCCGCCGGGCTCTGCGCGTATGTGCGTCCGGGCCGGGTCACCGCCCTCGTCGGGCCGTCGGGCGGCGGGAAGACGACGACGGCGATGGTCGCCCTCGGCCTCCTGCGCCCCACCTCCGGCCAGGTGCTCCTCGTCCCGGCCGGGACGCCCGCGCACGTCCCACCCACAGCCCACTTCCCACCGACAGCCCAGCACCCACCGACAGCCCAGTTCCCGACACCGGACACCATCCCGGTCGGTGCCGTCGACCTCGCCGAGGTGGACCCGGCGTCGTGGCACGCGCAGGTGACCTGGGTGCCGCAGCGGCCGGCCCTCACGCCCGGGACGATCGCCGACGCGGTGCTCGGCGGCCCGGGCACGGTCGGTGCGCGGGAGGAGGCTGCCGCCGCCGCGAGCGGGCTGGACGAGGTGCTCGCCACGCTCCCCGCCGGCTGGGACACCCCGATCGGCCACGGCGGTGCGGGGCTGTCGCTCGGACAGCGCCAGCGCGTCGCCCTCACCCGCGCGCTCCTCGACCCCGCCCCGCTCGTCGTCCTCGACGAGCCCTCCGCCCACCTCGACGCCGACTCCGAGCAGCGCGTGCTCGACGTCGTCACCGCGCTGCGCGACTCCGGCCGGGCGGTGCTCGTCATCGCCCACCGGCCCCGGCTGGTCGCCCTGGCGGACGACGTCGTCGAGGTCCACGCCTCCCCGCTGCCACACGGGAAGCAGCAGCCCGCCCCCCTCGCAGGAGGACCGGTATGAGCGCCACGACCAGCGCAGCCCGCGAGGCAGTGACCGACACGCGTCGCGCCGCCGGCCGGCCCGCCCCCGACGGCTCGGCCGCTCCCGCCCGCCCGGCCCGCGTCGTCGCCCTCACCGCGGAGGAGCGCCGCGCGCTGCGCCGGGCCCTGCGCCTGCTCGACCTCGACCGGCGCCGCTTCGTGCTCGCCGTCATCGCCGGGTCCCTCGGCCTGGGCAGTGCCGTCGCGCTGTCCGCCACCGCCGCCTGGCTCATCGCCCGCGCCTCCCAGATGCCACCCGTGCTCGAGCTCGGGGTGGCGGCCGTGGCCGTGCGGACCTTCGGCATCGCCCGTGGCCTCATGCGGTACGTCGAGCGGCTCATCTCCCACGACGTCGCCCTGCGCGGCATGGCCACACTGCGGGAGCGTGTCTACACCACGCTCGCCGACGCCCCCACCGACGTCGTCTCCGGGCTGCGCCGCGGCGACGTGCTCGCCCGCACGGGGGCCGACGTCGACGACGTGGGCGACGTCGTCGTCCGGGCGGTGCTGCCCGCGGTGGTCGCCGCCGTCGTCGGGGTCGGGACGGTGGTCCTCGTGGGCTGGCTGCACCTGGGTGTCGGCGCCGTGCTCGCCGCCTGCCTCCTGCTCGCCGGCGTGGTCGGCCCCCTGCTGAGCATGCGCGGCGCCCGCCTCGACGAGCTGGCCCAGGTGGAGGCGCGCACCGACCTCACCGCGGGCGCCATGACGATGGTCGAGGGGGCCGCCGAGCTCACGGTCTCCGGCCGTCTCCCCCACGCCCGCGCCGCGCTGGCGGACACCGAGCGGCGGCTCGCCCGCGCCAAGGACGCCGCCGCCCGCCCGGCCGCCCTGGCCGCCGGGATCGACCACCTCGCCACCGGCGTCGCCGTGCTGGCGGCGCTCGTGCTCGGCATCCAGGCCACGGTGGCCGGGACGATGGAGGCGGTCGAGCTCGCCGTCGTCGTCCTCACCCCGCTGGCCGCCTTCGAGGGCACCGCCCTCCTGGGGCCCGCCGCGATCCAGCTCGTCCGGTCCGCGGGCGCCGCGGTGCGCGTGACCGAGCTGCTCGACGGGGCAGGCTCCGGGGTGGAGGCCGAGCCCGCGCCGGCACGGACCTCGCCCGGCGAGATGACCACGCCCACCGCCGGCGGGGCGGTCCTGCAGGCGCGGGACCTCGCCGTGGGGTGGCCCCGTGGGGGTGTCGTCGCCGCGGGTATCGACCTCGAGCTGCGGCCGGGGCGCAGCGTCGCCGTCGTCGGCCCCAGCGGGATCGGCAAGACCACGCTCCTGCTCACCCTCGCCGGGCTCATCCCGCCGCACGGCGGCCAGGTGCTGCTCGACGGCACGCCGGTCTCGGCGCTCGACCGCCGCACGGTGAGCGACGGGGTCGTCCTCACCGCGGAGGACGCCCATGTCTTCGCCACCACAGTGCTGGAGAACCTCCGGGTCGCCCGAGGCGACGTCGACGAGGAGGAGGCTGCCGAGCTCCTCACCCGGGCCGGCCTGGGCGGCTGGTTGGCCGGCCTCCCGGACGGCGTGCACACGATGCTCGACCCGGACGCGACGTCGATCTCCGGCGGGGAGCGGCGCCGCCTGCTCCTGGCCCGCGCACTGGCGAGCCGGGCCCCGCTGCTGCTCCTCGACGAGCCGGGTGAGCACCTCGACCCGGCGACCGCCGACCGGCTCATCGGGGACCTGCTCGCCACCCGCGACAGCGGCCGTGGGGTGCTCCTCGTCACCCACCGCCTCGCCCCGCTCGCGGCAGCCGACGAGGTCGTCGTGCTCGACGGCGGCGAGGGGGGCCACGGACCGGCTACCGTGCTCGCCAGAGGGACTCACGCCGACCTCTGCCAGACCCTGCCGTCCTACCGGTGGGCGGTGGAGCAGGAGCGGCGATGAGCACGACCAGGCGAGAAGGGACCGTGATGCCGACCCCCGAGGCACGCGCCAGGCTGCTCCGCGAGGCGATCGCGCTCACCGCGAGCCTCGACCTCGACACGGTGCTCCAGGGCTTCGTCGACAGCGCGGCGAGCCTCACCGGTGCCCGGTACACCGCACTCGCCGTGCTCGACAACCGCGGCGAGACCGCGAACTTCGTCCACCACGGCGTCAACGAGGAGAACGCCCGCCGCCTCGGGCACGCCCCGCACGGGCACGGCGTCTTCGCCCACATCCCCAACGAGGGGCACCTCCTCCTGGAGTCGATCGCCGACCACCCCGACTTC
The DNA here is from genome assembly GCF_937958535.1 of uncultured Georgenia sp. Classification (GTDB taxonomy): domain Bacteria; phylum Actinomycetota; class Actinomycetes; order Actinomycetales; family Actinomycetaceae; genus Oceanitalea. Next base: position 5,372 of record NZ_CALGNQ010000188.1, read on the forward strand.
GGCGGGTGGCCCAAGGGCCACCCCGCGATGGAGTCCTTCCTCGGTGTCCCGGTGCGGATCCGCGAGCAGGTCTTCGGCCGGCTCTACCTCGCCGACAAGCCCGGCGGCTTCACCGAGGAGGACGCCCGGGCCATGGAGCAGCTCGCCTCCGCGGCCGCCGTCGCGGTGGTCAACGCCCAGCGCTACGCCGATGCCCTGGACCGCGAGCGCTGGGTGCGCGTGAGCCAGGAGATCACCGTCCAGCTCCTGTCCGGCACCGAGGAGGAGGAGGCGCTGGAGCTGATCGCCCACCGTGTGCGGGAGGTGGCGCGCGCGGACGCCGCGCTCATCGTCCTGCCCTCGGTCGGGGACACGTGGGTGTGCGAGATCGCCGACGGCATCGGCGCCTCCGACGTCATCGGCGCGGTGTTCCCACCGGAGGGACGGGCCCGCACGGTCATCGCCAACGGCGTGGGGATGATCGTCGACTCGATGTCCCGTGCCCGCTCGCTGCGCGTGCCCCAGCTCGCCCGCTACGGTCCGGCCCTCTACGCCCCGATGATGGTCCAGGGCACCGGCAAGGGCGTGCTCATCCTCCTGCGGCTCCAGGGCGGGGCCGAGTTCACGCCGGCCGAGCTCGAGGTCGCCGAGGCCGTGGCCGCGCAGGCCGCCGTCGCGCTCGAGCTGGCGGCCGCCCGGCACGCCGAAGACGTCCGTGCCCTCCTGGAGGAGCGTCAGCGCATCTCCCGCGACCTGCACGACCTGGCCATCCAGCAGCTCTTCGCCACCGGCATGCAACTGGAGAGTGCCCGCCAGGCCACCGCGGCCGACCCGGGCACCGCGTGGGTCGCCGACCTGCTGGAGGCCGCCCTGACGAACGTGGACGAGAGCGTGCGGCAGATCCGCTCCATCGTCCACTCCCTGCGTGAGCCGGACGAGGCCGTGGGCCTCGTCGAGCGGCTGCGCCGCGAGACCTCCCTGGCCCGCACCGGGCTGAGCTTCGCCCCCTCCCTCGTCATCTCGGTCGACGGCCAGGACGTGCGCGACGGCGACGACCTGTCGGCCCGGCCCACAGGCCCGTCCCCCGCGGCCCAGCTCGACGCCCGGATCGACGACGACATCGCCGACGACGTCGTCGCCGTCGTCCGGGAGGGGCTGGCCAACGCCGCCCGTCACGCCCGGGCCTCCTCGGTCCAGGTGCGGGTCACGCTGCGTGGCTCGGGTCCGACCGGCCGGGTGTCGGTCGAGGTCGAGGACGACGGCGTGGGCGTGGACCGCACCTCCACCCGTCGCTCGGGCCTGGACAACCTCGCGGTGCGCGCCCGGCGCCACGGCGGCACCTTCTCCCTCGGCCGGACCGAGTCCGGTGAGGGGGCGCTGCTGTCCTGGCAGGTGCCGCTCACCTGACCCTCTCCTGGGCAGGTGCCGCTCACCTGACCCGCTGCCGGCGGGCCCACCCCCTCGCTCGCCGTCGAGACGCCCTCAGTGACGAACACCGCATCGCAGGGCGAGCGGTCCCGGCCGCCGTCCTGTATCTTGACGTCAAGTATCTTGATGGCGAGATAACCGGAGCCCCCCATGCCTCACTGGGACCCCACGCAGTACGCGGTGTTCACCGACGACCGCTCACGACCCTTCGACGACCTCCTCGACCGCGTCGCTGCCGCCGACCCGTGGACCATCGTCGACCTCGGCTGCGGCAGCGGTGAGCTCACAGCCACCCTGCTCGACCGCTGGCCGACGGCGGAGGTCATCGGGGTGGACTCCTCCCCCGAGATGCTCGCCCGCGCCCTCCCCCACGCCCGCACGTCGACCGAGGGCGGACGGCTCCGCTTCGAGCAGGCCGACCTGCGCGAGTGGGTGAGCCACCGCAGCGAGCTCAGCTGCGACGTCGTCGTGAGCAACGCGGCCCTGCAGTGGGTGCCCGGCCACCTCGCCCTGCTGCCGGCGCTCGTGCGGCTGCTCTCCCCCGGCGGCTGGCTCGCCATCCAGGTGCCCGGCAACCACGACGCCCCGAGCCACACCATCCTCCGCGAGCTCGCGGCGGCCGAGCCCTTCGCCCCGTACACGGGGCCTGCCGCCCGGCGCCCGACCGTGCCGGGTCCCGCGGACTACCTGGCGGCGCTGACGTCGCTGGGCTGCGCCGTCGACACCTGGGAGACGACGTACTACCACGTCCTCGGCGGGAAGGACCCGGTGTGGGAGTGGGTGAGCGGGACGGGGGCCCGCCCGGTGCTCCAGGCGCTGCCCGAGGAGCTGCGCGCCGACTTCGTCGCCGAGTACAAGGCCCGGTTGCGCGCGTCCTACCCCGCCCAGGAGCACGGCACGACCCTGCCGTTCCGGCGGGTCTTCGCCGTCGCACGGCGGGTCTGAGCCCGCCGGCGGACGTCAGGGCGGGGCGGGAGGGCGTCTTCGCACCCCGCCTGGTCGCTCAGCTGCTGCGCCAGCCCTTGGCGCGCTGGCCGGCAACCCAGGCAGCCACCTGGGTGCGGCGCTGCAGGCCCATCTTCGACAGCAGCGAGGTGATGTGGTTCTTCACCGTCTTCTCCGCGACCCCCAGCCGCTCCCCGATCTCCCGGTTCGACAGGCCGTCGCCGATGAGGTCGAGCACGCGCCGCTCGGAGGGGGTGAGGTCGGCGGTGGGGTCGTCGTGGTCGGCACGCCGCCGGGTGACGGTGCGCTCGTCGAGCAGGGTGCGTCCGGCGGCCACTGCCTTGATGACGTCGGCGATCTCCGCGCCGCGGACCGTCTTGAGCAGGTAGGCACGCGCCCCGACCTCCAGCGCCTCGGCGAGCGCGTCGTCGTCGTCGAAGGACGTGAGGACGACCGAGCGGGCCTCGGGCACCTCCTGCGCAAGTGTGCGGATGATGTCGATCCCGGTGCCGTCCGGCAGCTGGAGGTCGACGAGGAGGATGTCGGGCCGCACGAGGGTGGCGCGGCGGAGGGTCTCGGCGACGGACCCCGCCTCGGCGACGACGGTCAGCCCCTCGGCGCGGTCGACGACCTCGGCGATGCCCCGACGGACCACCTCGTGGTCGTCGATGATCATCACCCGGATGTCGTGCCGTTCGGTCGAACTGTCGGTGCTCACGTTCCGACCTTAGCGCCCCGCGGGCGGCGGGTGCCGCCCGCGGGCGCCCCCGTCGTAGCCTCGGTGGCGTGACCCACCTCCCCGCCGGGCCGTCCGCCGTCGTCCCCCCGCTCCGCGCCCACGTCGCCTCGGGTGCGACCCGTCCCCTCTCCTGGCGTCTCGCCCAGCTCGACCGGCTCACCGCGCTCGTCACGGAGAACGCCCGGGAGCTGCAGGAGGCACTGGCGAGCGACCTGGGCAAGTCGGCGACGGAGAGCCACCTCACCGAGCTCGGTGTGCTGATCGAGGAGATCCGGTACGTCCGCCGGCACCTGCGGTCGTGGGTGGCTCCCCGGCGCGTGCCGGTGCCGTGGCAGTACCGCCCCGCGCGGGCGTCGGTCGTCCTGGAGCCGCTCGGTGTGGTGCTCGTCATCGCGCCGTGGAACTACCCGGTGTACCTGCTCCTCGGCCCGCTCGTCGGGGTGCTGGCGGCGGGGAACACCGCGGTGCTCAAGCCCTCGGAGCTGGCGCCGGCCACCGCCGCCGCCGTCGCGCGGCTCGTGCCCCTCTACCTGCCCGGTGTCACGGTCGTCACCGGTGGCCCGGAGCGCACCACCGAGCTGCTCCGCGAGCGCTTCGACCACATCGTCTACACCGGCGGCGCCCGGGTGGGCCGGATCGTCATGGCTGCCGCGGCGCGGCACCTGACGCCGGTGACGCTCGAGCTGGGCGGGAAGTCGCCGGTGTGGGTCGACGGCACCACCGATCTGGCGGCCGCCGCTCGGCGGATCGTCTGGGGCAAGCTCGTCAACGCCGGCCAGACGTGCGTGGCCCCCGACCACGTCCTCGCCCCGCCCGACGTCGCCCGGGCGCTCGAGCCGCTGCTGGCCCGCGAGATCGCCCGGATGTACGGCCCGGACCCGGCGACGAGCCGCGACTTCGGGCGGATCGTGACCCGTGAGCACGCTGCCCGCCTGGTCCGGCTCGTGGAGGAGTCGGTGGCGCAGGGAGCCCGGGTGGTGGTGGGCGGTGAGGCGGACGTCGCGGCCCGGTACGTCGCACCCACGGTGCTCGCCGACGTCACGCCGTCCTCACCGGTCATGGCCGAGGAGATCTTCGGGCCGGTGCTCCCGATCGTCCCGGTCACCGACCTCGACGCCGCGGTCCGGCAGGTCCGGGCGGGTGAGAAACCCCTGGCGCTCTACGCGTTCACGGCCGACGAGGAGGCCCGGCGGCGGCTGGTGGAGGAGACGTCCTCGGGGGCCGTGGGGCTGGACGTCCCGCTCATCCACGCGTCCATGCCGACGTTGCCCTTCGGCGGCGTCGGCGGCTCGGGCTTCGGCGCCTACCACGGGGAGGCGTCGGTCCGGACGTTCAGCCACGCCAAGCCGGTGGTGCACAAGCGGCTCTCCCCCGACACGCTGGCGGCGGTGCAGCCGCCGTTCACCGCCGTGCGACGGGCGCTGGCCCGACGCATCCTGCGGCGCTGAGCCGTGGCGGCGGCTACGGGCGCGGTGTGCGTGGCGGGCGCTGGCAGGTGGGGCAGAACGTCGAGGAGCGGCCCATGAACGACTCCCGGCGCATGAGCGTGCCGCAGCGCCGGCAGGGCTCCCCGGCCCGGCCGTAGGCGTCGAGCGAGCGGGCGAACCAGCCGCTGGCCCCCTCGACGTCGACGTACAGCGCGTCGAAGGACGTGCCGCCCGCGGCGAGCGCCTCGCGCATGACGTCCTCCGCGGCGGCGAGCACGTCGACGGCGGCCCGCTGGGTGAGCTTGTCCGTGGCGCGGCGCGGGTGGAGCCGGGCACGCCAGAGGGCCTCGTCGGCGTAGATGTTGCCGATGCCGGAGACGAGCGACTGGTCCAGCAGGGCCCGCTTGACCTCGGTACGCCGCGTGCGCAGCCGCCGGGCGAGGCCGGCGCGGTCGAGCGTCGGGTCGAGCGGGTCGCGGGCGATGTGCGCGGCCGGCTCGGGCAGCGCCGGCAGCGGGGAGCCGTGGCCGCCGGGGCCGCCGTCCACCGTCGGGACGAGCTCGGCGACGAGGAGGTGGCCGAAGGTGCGCTGGTCGACGAACCACAGCTGCGACCCGTCGGCGAAGTCGAGCTCGACACGCAGATGACGGGTCGGGTCCGGGGGGACGCCGGGTGCCGCGGTGGGTGCCGGGAGGCCGTGCTCGGGACGTGGGC
>NZ_CALGNQ010000189.1 GCF_937958535.1 uncultured Georgenia sp.
TCCGCCTCCTGTTCACCAGGGAGATGCCGCCGAGGGTGACCAGCAGGGCGAGCAGCCCGGCGCCGGCGAGGTCGAGACCGGTGACCGGCAGCTGCGGCCGCCGCGGCGGCTGCGCCGGCGGGGTGGGCTCCTCCGGCGGCTCGGTGGGCGGCGTCGTCGGCGGAGGCGTCTCCTCGATCGGGCCGCAGGCGTCGTCCTCCAAGACGTCGTTACCGCTGTGGAGCTCGGCGGTGTTGAAGAAGCCGAACCCGGGGCCTTGCGGGTCGCAGACGAGGTTGGCGGCCGGGATGTCGTCCGCGACGCGGACGCTGAACGTCAGCTCGTAGCGGTGGACCTCCCCGCCCTCGAGGGCGACGCCCTCGACGATGAGCGACTCCCCGTCCCAGGTGATGGCCTGTGGGGCGTCGGGGTCGCTGATGTCCTGGACCTCCTGGTCGAGGATCGTCACGCCCTGTGCGAACTGCGGGACGTCGGCGAGGTCGTAGAAGATCCGCGCGGTGTTGGCGGAGTTGTCCACCTCGATGGTGTACGTGACGTCCCAGCTGCCGTCGGGCTGCCGGACCGCCGAGTCGAAGGTCTTCTCGAAGGTCTGGTGCGTCGGCTCGAGGCAGTCGCGGTCGGTGACCGACTCCCCCTCCGCGGTGACGGTGGACGCGTTGAGGAAGCCGCCTCCGTCGGTGCCGTCGTCGCCGGTGCACCGGCCCTCACCGACCTCGCCCTGGATGACGCCGGCGGCGACGTCGGCGACCACCGTGACCGTGTAGGTCTCGCTCTGGCCGGCGGCCAGCTCGCGGCCGGTGGCCAGCGTCGTCGTCACCTCCTCGGGCAGGTCCTCCCACTCCCCCGCGACGTCGGTGCCTTCGAGGGACCAGGACGCCTCGAGCGGGGTGATGCCCTCCCCGTACTCGAGGGTGTCGGTGAGGTCGTAGGTGCCCTCCACACCGCTGGTGTTGGTGACGACGACGTCATAGACGACCTCCCACGTGCCGTCGGGCAGCTGGTCGGCGGACAGCGCCGTCTTGTCCACGGTCACCGCCGGCACCTCCCCCTCGGCGTTGCGCACGGTGCAGCTGACGATGCTCTCCGTGGTGACCTCGACCGTGAAGCCGAGGTCGCCGGCGTTCGTCACCGCCAGGGGCGTGGCCGGTTCGGTCGAGGTGTCGAGGCAGACCGCGTTGTCGCCGTCGACCTGGACGAGGGAGAAGCCGTCCTGCTGGGTCTCGGTGACCGTGACGTCGCGGCTGAACTCCTCACCGTCGTAGTCGTCCTCGGTGAAGTCGACGTCGAAGTTCACCGCGCTCGTCTCGTCCGTGGTCGCGCTCACCGGCGTGACGCGGGTCGTCTGGGTGCTGAACACCCAGCCCGGTCCACCCGGGACGACCTCGCCGTCGGGCGTCTCGACCTCCTTGACGACGGTCAGCGTGCCCTCGCAGTTCTCCAGCGCGATCGCCCGCAGCGTGGCTGCGAGCTCGTCGAAGTCGCTGCGGAAGAAGTCGGTGCCCTCGTCGGGGCCGGTGACGGTGGAGAGCCGGACCGGTGCACCGGGCAGTGCGGCGAGCGGGCCGAGCCCGACGGCGAGGACCGCGGGGCTGTTCGGCAGCGCCTTGACGGCGTTGGCCGAGTGGATGGCCTCGTTGACCTCCTGGATGGTCGCCACGCTGGGCGGGCCGAAGTTCGTCGTCGGCTGGTCACGGTGGTAGGTGGGCTGGCCGTCGGTGACGAAGACGACGACGTCGTACTCGTCCCGCTCGGGGGACTCGACGATCTGGTGGAAGGCCCGGTCCCAGTTGGTCCACCCCAGCTCCTCGGTGGGTGTCTGGGTGAAGCCCTCGATCTGGTCGAGGAGGGGCTGGGCCTCCGCGGCGGTCGCGACCGACGTCAGCGGCAGCGGCCCGTTGGCCTCACCGGCCGCGGGTGCGGTGCTGGCGAAGGTGTGGAGCGCCACCCGCGACGGGGTGCCGACGAGGGCGTTGATGAAATTGGCGCCCTGCTCCTTGACGAGGTCGAAGACGCCCGGGTTCTGGTAGGTGATGGAGTTGGACAGGTCGGCGATGAGCGCCATGTCCAGACCGCACTGGGGAGGCAGCGGGTTGTTGTCCCGAGTGTTCGCCCAGGTCGGCTCGGTGACCGTGTCGTTGAACTCCAGCGGCAGGGTGATCGTGCGCTCGGCGACGGTGTCGTCCTCCTCGATCTCGTCCGTCGAGAACCGGTAGAGGTAGGTGTCGTCGCCCGGGTCGCCCCAGAAGGTCGGCGCGGTCCAGCCAACCGGGGTGCCCTCCGCGACGGCGTAGTAGTAGTGGGGCCCCTCCTCCGGCAGGTCGACGATGACACCGCAGGTCCCGGTCTCGTCGGTGGTGCACAGCTCGTCCACCGGCGTCCCGCCCGTCAGCGCGCCGTCGGTGGTGTGGAAGAAGCGGTAGTCCACGCCCGCGAGCGGGCTCACCGTCTGGCTCGTGTCGCCCGTGCCCGTCCGGTCGCCACCGGCGCGGACGATGAGCTTGACCTGCCCAGGCCCGGGCTCCTCCTCCGGGACACCGACGGCCAGGACGCCGAAGTCCGGCTCGTCGTCGGCGACCGCGGGGGCCTCCGCCGCGGGGGCCTCCGCCGCGGGGGCCTCCGCCACGGGGGTCTCGACCGCCGGGGCGTCGACCGCGGGCGCCTGCTCCGCGGCCGGCGCCTCCACGCTCAGCGGCTCGTCCGCCGGGGCGTCGCCGGCCGGCTCCTCCTCCGCCGCGACCTCGTCGGCCGCCGCGTCCTGCGCCGCCTCCTCGGCCGGGGCGGCGTCCTCCGGGGCGGCGGGAGCGGCGTCGTCCTCGACCACCGGATCCTCGAGCACCTGGTCCAGCACGCCGGGGTCGGCGTCGTCCTGGGCGACGGCCATGGAGACCGTGCCGGCGAACGCCAGTGTGAGGCTGGTGAGCCCCACGAGCGCGCCGCGGGCGCGGCGCCTCCACAACCGAGGGCGGGGTCGAGTAGACATGGCTGCACTCCTTGTGATCGGAAAGGCGTGAGCCAGCCCACCACTCCGTGACAGGTGAGGCGGATGTGCCTGTGGGTGATCACCGGCTGATTCTCACCCCGGGCAGGGGTGACGCACGTCACAGCAGCCGCGTCAGGAAGCGCCTTCGCGCCGGCGGATCTCGTTGCGCCCGACGACCACCGCACCGGCCGGCACGTCACGGGAGACGAGCGCCCCCGCACCCACGACGGCGCCGTCGCCGATCGTGACCCCGGGCAGGATCGTGGCGTTGGAACCGATGGACACCCCGTTGCCGATCCGGGGCGGCTCGCACTGCCACTCCGCGGCGCCGGCCACGGGGTAGCGCGAGTTGGCCGTCATGACACCGTGCCCGATGAAGACGTCGTCACCGATCCGCATGCCCTCGCAGATGAGGCTGTGGGACTGGATCCGCACGTTGTTCCCGCACACGACGTCGTTCTGCACCTCGACCCACGGGCCGACGAAGCAGCGGTCGCCGAAGGTGGCCTCGTAGATGTTCACGCAGTCGGCGACGACGCAGTCCTCGCCGAACGTCGAATCGCGGATCCCGGTGGTCAGCCGACGGGGCTCGCTCATCGGATCTCCCGCAGGATCCGGTCCGACGCCTCGAAGACGGCGTCGAGCTTGCCGCAGAGCACCGAGAGCAGCCGCTCGTGGCGCCGCACCTCCGTCACCCGGGAGTCGCCCATGTCGGTGTGCAGCTTGGTCTTCACGGTCACCCACAGCTCCCGCGGCTCGTACTCCAGGTCGATGTACTCCAGCACATCCTGCCCGATGAGCTCCTGGGCGCGGAGGTCGCGCGCCAGGGCGAACCGGGTCGGGTAGTCACGCGCGACCTCCTCCGGGTCCTCGTAGCGACGCATCGGGGTGTAGGAGACCGAGGAGAGCGTGTGGAGGCCGTCGTAGGCCGGGTAGACCGAGACGAACGGTCCGTCCATGATCGTCACCGCCTGGTCCGGTGCCAGGGACGTCGCCGCGAGCACCAGTGCGGCGAGCTCCCACTTGAGCGGGAAGTGCAGCTCCGCGGGCAGGCCGAGGTTGGGCTGGCTGTAGGTGGCGTTGATGACGTAGTCGTAGGGGCCGTACTCGTCCCGTCCGCTGCGCAGCAGACCGCCGACGGCGTCGATCTCGTCGATCGGCGTGGCGAGGTGCAAGGTCCCGGTGAAGGTCCGGGCGAGTCCCTCGCGAAGCGCCCGGACGTCGATCGACATCTCCCGCACCCGGAGCACCGCGTCGATGGAGGAGGGCTCGCGGAAGAGCTCGCGCGACGCCGCCAGCAGCTCGTAGTCCAGGTGGAAGGAGTCCATGACGGCGAGGTACTGGTCCACGGTGACCAGCCCGTCCCGGTGGATCGCGTAGAGGTTGTCGGTCACCGGGTGGAGGTAGGTGCCGTACTCCTGGACGAAACGGTCGTAGCCCATGATCGACTGGTAGATCGTGTACCCGGACCGCGGGTAGTGGAAGCCCTGGTGGAGCCGGCACTGGTTGGTCGTGCCGGCGCCGAGCATGGCCCCGCACTCCTTGTCGAACATGTCGACCTGGACGTCGCGGAACACCCGGGTGAGCTGGGCGGTGATGTGGTGGCCGAAGAATCCGGCGCCGATGACTGCGATGCGCATGGGGCGTGGTTCCTGTGCTGTGTGGTGGAGGGGGCGGTGGGGGCCTACATCCCGGTGACCCGCCAGCGGTGCCAGGTCGCGCGCCGCCACGCCGGGCGGAGTGCGGCCGACGCCCGGGCGGCCAGCGGGGGCCGCAGCGCGGGGTCGGCGAGCTCGCTGCGCAGGGTGCGCCACTCGGCGGACCGCGCCGTCGCCGGGGCGGCGGCCTCGGCGAAGGCGAGCAGGTCGCGTGCCTCGGGGCTGCTCGGGTCCTGCCGCAGCAGCTGGCGTGCGTGGAGGAGCGCCTCGGTGGCGATCGAGCGGCGCAGCCGAGCCCGACGACGGCGCGTCGGTGCGGTGTCGGGCAGGCGCCGGAAGTAGGACTCGGCCGACTCGAGCCGGGTGCTGAGGTCCGCCAGCACCCCGGCGTTCACGGTCCGGGTGAAGTTCTCCTCGTGGAGGCGGCGGTAGGCCTGGTCCGGGCCGTTGACCCGGCCGATCGCCGAGACGTGGGCGAACCGCAGCCACATCTCGTAGTCGGGGCAGCGCGGGAGGTCCTCGCGGTAGTAGCCCACCTCCCGCTGGACGCTGGTGCGGACCACGGCCTCCGGGGAGTGGACGATGCTGTGGCTGCGCCGCGTGCAGAGCTCGATCCACCGGTCCCCCGGCCACACCGTCCAGCTGTTGACCGCGGTGACGGCAGGTGGTGGGTCGCCGGAGAAGTTGCGCGGGAAGCCGTAGGCCATCCCGACCTCCGGGTGGTGCTCGAGGAGCGCCGTGGCGCGCGCCAGCGCTCCGGGGGTGAGGAGGTCGTCGGCGGAGATGAGGAGCGTGTAGGTCCCCTCGGCCGCCCGCAGCCCGTCGTTGAAGGTCCGGATCATGCCGGCGTTCGTGCGGTGGGTGATGACCCGGACGTTGGGGTGCTCCGCGGCCAGCGCGCGGGCGACCACGGGCGTCTCGTCGCTGGACGCGTCGTCGACGACGACGACGTCGACCTCCACCCCCTCCTGCCCGACGGCGCTCTCCACCGCCTGGCGCAGGTAGCGCCCGTAGTTGTAGCAGGGGATGACGACGGAGACGGTCGGCCGGCTGCCGAGCTCCCGCGGCCTGAGGAGACGCCCGTACCCCGGCAGCTCGGCGGCGCGGCCGGGCAGCGAGGCGGTGCGCAGCACACGAGGCGCCACGGCGTCGACGACGTTCCCAAGTCTCATGTGTGCGCTCCTGATAGGACCACCATTGGTCCGTGCCCGGCTTCGCCCGGCCCGTGGGCGACACAGTACCGCCGCGCGACGCGGCGGGGAACGGGTTCGCGGAATGCTCGTCGGCAGTTGTGGCGAACGCTCCCGTACAGGCCCGAGCGAGCCATATGATGTGGGCAGCTGCGCCAGTGCCGGCGCCTATGTTCCTCACCAGTCCAACTCCAGGTCGGTGCGATGTCGACCGAAAGACCCGTCCCATATAACGAGGTGGCCCGGACGTGAGAGTCCCGCTGGTTGACCTGTCCCCCCAGCACGCGGAGGTCCGCGCCGAGCTGGACGACGGCTGGGAGGCCCTCCTGGCCTCGAGCGATTTCGTCGGCGGCGCCGCCGTACAGGAGTTCGAGGAGGCCTACGCCGCGTTCGTCGGCGCCGCCCACTGCGTCGGGCTGGGCAACGGCACCGACGCCCTGGAGCTGGCGCTGCGCGCCGTCGGCGTCACGCCGGACAGCGAGGTCGTCCTCCCCGCGAACACCTTCGTCGCGACGGCGGAGGCGGTGGTCCGCATCGGTGCCCGCCCGGTCCTCGTCGACGTCGACGAGACCCACCTGCTCATCGACCCGGGCGCGGTGGCGCGGGCCGCCGGCGACCGGACGGCGGCGATCGTCCCGGTCCACCTCTTCGGGCAGGTCGCGCCGGTCGAGGAGCTCGAGCCGGTGGCGGCCCGGTACGGCGCGGCGGTGGTCGAGGACGCCGCCCAGGCGCAGGGGGCGCGCCGCCACGGCCGGGCGGCCGGCGCGCTTGGCGCGGCGGGCAGTACGAGCTTCTACCCCGGCAAGAACCTCGGCGCGCTCGGGGACGCGGGCGCGGTCACCACGGACGACGACGCGGTCGCACACCGGGTCCGGCTCCTGGGCAACCACGGCAGCACGGTGAAGTACCGCCACGAGGCGGTGGGCTTCAACTCGCGGCTCGACACCCTCCAGGCCGCGGTCCTCCTCGCCAAGCTGCCCCGGCTCGCGGGGTGGAACGCCGCCCGGGCGCGGGCCGCGGCGCGCTACGCCGAGCTGCTCGCGGACGTCCCGGGGCTCACCCTGCCCCGCTCCGCACCCGGCAACGAGGACGTGTGGCACCTGTACCCCGTCCGGGTGCCCGAGCGGGACCGGGTGCTGGCCGCACTCCAGGACGCCGGCATCGGGGCCGCGGTCCACTACCCGCTTCCCGTCCACCTCACCGAGGCGTTCCGCCACCTCGGCCACGCCCGGGGTGACTTCCCGGTCGCCGAGGCCGCCTGCGACTCCCTGCTCTCACTGCCGATCTACCCCCACATCACCGCGGAGGCGCAGGAGTACGTCGCCGCCGCCCTGCGCCGCGCCCTGGGGGCCCGATGAGCGACCGCGCACGGCCCGGCGGTGCCGGGCGATGCTGACCCGCGACTCCGCCCGGGTGCTGTTCTCCCGGCGCACCAGGCGACGCTTCGTCTGGGCGCTCGTCGGCTCTGCCGTGGCGGCGCTCGCGGAGGCCGCCGCGATCTTCGCGATCCTGCCGCTCATGCAGCTGCTCACAGGCTCGGGGACCGACCAGAGCGTCCTGGGCCTGCTCGACCGGGCCCTGGGCGGCGTCTCCGAGGAACGGCTGGCCGTGGTCCTCGCCGTGCTCGTGTTCGCCGTGTTCCTCGCCAAGGGCATCTTCGCCATCGCGTTCCGCTGGTGGGTGCTGGGCTTCATGTTCGAGCAGGAGTCGCAGACCTCGGTGACCCTGCTGCGGTACTACCTCACCGCACCCTACGGGCTGCACCTGCGACGCAACTCCGCCGACCTGCTCCGGACGATGAACGACGCCGTCGCCGGCACCTACCAGCAGGTGGTCGTCGGGGTGGTCAACATCTTCTCCGAGCTCATGATCATCCTGGCGATCGGTGTCGCCCTCCTCGTCACGGCACCCGGTCCGGCGGTCCTCCTCCTCGTCTACTTCGCGCTCGCCGGCTACGCCTTCTACCGGCTCGTGCGACCGACGGCCACCCGTGCGGGTGAGCAGCTGCTCGCCTCGTGGTTCACCATCTACCAGGGGGCGATGCACGCGATCGGCGGGCTGAAGGAGATCACCATCCGCCAGAAGACCGACTTCTTCCTGGCGAGGTACGTCAGCGGGCGGCGCGAGCTCGCCGGCGCCCAGCGCACCGCCGTCTTCTTCGGCGAGATCCCGAAGTACGTCTTCGAGCTGCTCTTCATCTTCGGCATCGCCCTGATGACGGTGTTCATCTTCGCCACCGAGGCCTCGGCCGCCGCGCTCAGCCTGCTCGGCCTGTTCGCGGTCGCCGGCTTCCGGATCCTGCCCAGCGCCGTGCGGGTGCTCAGCTCGCTCAACGTCGCCCGGCTGGGACGCCCGTCGCTCGACGTCGTCGTCGCCGACCTGACGGCCGCTGCCGCCGTGCGGACCCCGGACGGGCCACGCCCGCCGGTCGAACCGCTCCGGCTCACCGACCGGGTGGAGGTGCGCGACGTGACCTTCACCCACGCGGGCGGCACGGAGCCGGTGCTCCGGGACGTCTCGTTCACCGTCCCCGCGGGCCGCGCCGTCGCCCTGGTCGGGGCCAGCGGGGCCGGCAAGAGCACGATGATCGACCTCCTCCTGGGCCTGCACCGTCCGGCCCGCGGGACGATCACCGTGGACGGCGTCCCCATCCACGAGCGGCTCGCCTCGTGGCAGACCGCCCTCGGGCTCGTCCCGCAGGACGTCTACCTCCTCGACGACACCCTCCGGGCGAACATCGCCTTCGGTGAGGCCGACGAGGAGGTCGACGAGGAGCGCCTGGAGCGCGCCGTCGCCCGCGCCCAGCTCGAGGAGCTCATCGCCGAGCTGCCCGAGGGGTTGGACACGACCGTCGGTGAGCGGGGTGTGCGGCTGTCGGGCGGCCAGCGCCAGCGCATCGGCATCGCCCGCGCCCTCTACCCGGAGCCCGAGCTCCTCATCCTGGACGAGGCCACCTCCGCCCTCGACAACGAGACCGAGCGGCGGATTTCCCAGACCGTCCAGGGGCTCCACGGCCAGGTGACGATCCTCATCGTCGCCCACCGCCTGTCCACGGTGCGCCGCTGCGACTCCATCGTCTTCCTCAAGAGCGGGCGGGTGGAGGCGATCGGCACCTTCGACGAGCTGCGCGCCGCCAACGCGGACTTCGCCCACCAGGTCGAGCTAGGGAGTCTGACATGAACCGCCTGATCAACGACTTTGCCCGGCGGGCGCGTCAGGCGCGCCGGATGGGTCCACGCGAGGCCTCACGCCGCGTCGTACGACGGTTGTACGAGCGCCTCGACGCGGGTTCGGTCGGGTTCCCTCACACGACCCCGAATGACATTGCGGACTCCGGGACGCTTGATCTGGCCTCACCTGACAGGCGTCCCCACCGAGACCGTCCGCTCCGTATCGGATGGCTCACCATGCCACCCGGCATCGGGTCCGGAGGACACACCACGATGTTTCGCATGGTGTCCGGACTCGAGAGCCGCGGACACGAGTGCGTCATCTGCCTGTACGACCCGGCCGAAGGCGACCTGGACACTCAACGGGAAGCCGTCCGCCGTGGCTGGCCCCACGTGCGAGCAGAGGTCCGTCGCGTCGGCGACGGGTTCGACGACCTCGACGCATGTGTCGCCACCTCGTGGGAGACGGCGCACGTCCTGGCGGCTCGCAGCAGGACTGTCGCGATACGGCGGCTCTACTTCGTGCAGGACTTCGAGCCGTACTTCTACGCACGGGGAGGGATGTACGCCCTCGCCGAAGACACCTACCGGTTCGGCTTCCGGACCATCGCCCTGGGGGAGATGGTCGCCAGGAATCTGCGAGACGAGGTGGGCATCGAGCCGGACGTGGTCCCCTTCGGTTGCGCGACGGACGACTACTACCTACTGCCCGGTGCCCAGGACCGTCGCGGTGTCGTGTTCTACGCGAAGCCGTCGGTGCCCAGACGGGGTTACGACCTCGCCCGGCTGGCACTCACGGAGTTTCATAGACGCCATCCGGAGCAGCCGATCCACATCTACGGCGACCCCGTCCCTGAGCTGCCCGTCCCAGCAGTCCGTCACGGGAAGCTCGCCGTGCCGGAACTCAATGCGCTGTACAACCGCAGCATCGCAGGCCTCGCCATGTCCTTCACGAACATCTCGCTGGTCGCAGAGGAGATGTTGGCCGCCGGAACCATCCCGGTCGTGAACGACTCCTCGGACTCGAGGGCCGATCTCGACAACCCTCACGTCCTGTGGGCTGACCCCCGTCCGAGCGGTCTTGCAGACGCCCTCAGTACAGCAGTGGAGCGAGCCGACGTCGCAGGCAGTGCCGCTGCCGCCGCCCGGAGCGTGGCCGCACGATCGTGGGTCCCGACCCAGAGCCTGGTCGCCGACATCGTAGAGGACGAGGTGTACGGCGCCCGTGCAAGACGGCGGGAGGGGGCGGCCCATGGCTGACCTCGTCTACATGATGATCCTGTACAAGAACCTGGCCCAGGCACTCAGGGTCATCGACCGACTCGACGGGCCTCACGTGTCGTTCGTCATCCATATCGATCGCAAGACCGACAGCTCATTTGTGAGAGCCGCTCGAACCGCCCTCGCAGATCGCCGGAACTGTCATTTCATCGACCGATTGAACGTGCACTGGGCCGCGTGGGGCTTGGTCCAGGTCCAGCTCGACGGCGCCCGCTACGTCGAGGAACGGAGCATCCCGTGTGACTTCTTCATCTACATGAGCGGGCAGGACTATCCATTGGTGCCGAACGCCGTGATCGACAAGCACTTCGACGGGAACATCGGTCGCCAGTTCCTCGAGCACTTCGCCCTCCCTTACGCACACTGGCCCGAGGGCGGGATGACCCGGGTGAAGTCTTTTCACTTCCAGCTCGGCAAACGGCACCTCACCTATCCTCCTCGACCCGACTCTCTGCCGACGACTCTGCGCCCTCTGCTCCGGGTGCTGCCGATGAGAGACCGTTCGCTCCCCGCCGGATACACGTACTTCGGAGGTTCTGCGGCGATAACGCTCGCGGCCAACGGCATCTCCTACATCAACCGGTTCGTGACGACCCCTGTCGGGAGACGCCTGGTCAGGTACTTCAAGTACGCTCGTCATGCCGACGAGATCTTCTTCCAGACGGTCTTCATGAACTCCGCGCTGCGCGACACGGTCGTCAACGACGACCTGCGCTACGTCGACTGGGACCCACCGGTCGGCCCCGCGCCGAAGTTCCTCGACATGAGTGACTACGAGAAGCTCCGGACGTCAGGGAAACTCTTTGCCCGCAAGTTCGACACGTCTCGCGACGTAGCGATCCTCGACGCCCTCGACCGGCAACCATGAGCACTGTCCAACGGATACGCGGGCACCTGGCGGCGCACGCCTTCGGTTCCGTCGTGACACTGACCGACCTGCTGCCTCCGTACATCCGGTACGGCTATGTCCACCGCCTCACGCGAAGGCTGTTCAGTCACCCCATCCCGGCTGTCCAGCCACTCGCCTACCCATCACGTCCGCAGACATCGACCCGCCCCCGACGGGCGGGCGGAGGGACGACCTGCATCCTTGCCACGGACCACCTCGACATCGGCGGAGTGGGCTCGGTGGTGGAGATGCTCTCCCTGCATCTCGCATCGTGGGGTGTCGAGCCGGTCGTGCTCTCACCGGGCATCGGGTCACGTGCCGCTCGGCTGCAGGCGGCAGGGATCGAGGTCATCTCCGTCAGCGACGAGGTGTCCGCGTCCGTGGTGATCGGCAAGACCAACGCCGGTGTCATCCAGCTGCACAGTGCGCCGCCGTTCCTCGAGGACGCCGCCGTGAAGAGCGGCATGCCGGTGATCCCGGTCCTGCACAACACCGAGATCCACTTCACCAGGACACGATGGGCGAGGTTCGGCCGAACCTTGGCCCGCTCCACCTGCGCGATCGCCGTCAGCGAGACCGTACGTGAGTTCCACGCGCGCCACGTACCGGCGGAGCTGCGCTCCCGCTTGGTGGTCGTCCCCAACGGTGTCCCGGCGTTCCCCGACGCGCCGGCAGGCGACTCGCGGGATCATCGCCGTCGGCTGGCGGAGCTCCTCGGGACAGATCTCGATGGCGCCGTCGTCTTCCTCACTCTTGCGCGCTACGACGCACAGAAGAACGTGCCCGGCACGGTCTCCTCGTTTCTCCGCGCGGCAGAGCTCATCGAGACGCCGATCTACCTGGTCGTGGCCGGCGAGCCGTCGGACTGGGCCGAGTTCCGCCGAGCTGACGGCATCAGGCGCGGCAGTCGGCTGGCCCGGCGAGTCGGACTCCTCGGCAACTCGGATGCGACATCGCTGCTCAGGGCGAGCGACGCTTTTCTTCTCAATTCCTTCTTCGAAGGCTGGCCCGTGGCAGCGACAGAGGCCAGCGCCGCCGGTCTTCCTCTCCTCATGAGTGACGTCGGCGGCGCAGCTGAGCTCGTGGCGTTGTCCCCCGGACGTTCGGTCATGGTTCCGAACCCGTCGGGGCACGCAGGATCGGTGACGGATGCCAGAGTCGCCTCTGCGCGGCGACGTTCATCCCGACAGCGGAACCGGGAGGACATCGTGGATGCGATACGCACTGTGGTCGACGTGGTCCTTCACGAGCGCGAGCGCGGCAATGCCGAGAAGTCCCCGGACCGTCCCCCCAGTGTGGACGACATGGCGCGCGGTCATGCCGAGCTCATCGTCGCGGCGACTGCGATGGCTCCGCCTCGTCGGTAGTCCCATCGTCTTGTTGCGGCCCGCGGGGATGTGTCGGCGCCATTTCTCTGTACGCTCCTGCCGCCCCCAAGTAGACGAAGATCAACCCGCCCACCATGGGAAACGACAGGCCGTCGAAGAAGAGCAGGAGCAATGTCGCCGAAACAAGGGCTGCGGCAAGCGCCTGGCCCACATCACGTCCGACGGCATCGGTCGTGTGCCGACGGCCTGACCGGGCGCAGTGCACCCCGCCCACCACCATGATGAGGAACGTGCCCAGGCCGACAACGCCGACCTCGATGAGGAGGAGGAGCATCTGGTTGTCGAAGATCATGTATGCCGGGACGAAGGTCCCCAGACCGCGTCCGAACCAGATGGAGTGCCCGGCAACCCAGGTCGCCAGTCCATAGGCGCCCGTTCGCGACTGGGTCGAGTCGTCCTCACCGATGCCACGAAACAGTTCGAGCACGGTCGTGCCCATGCCCGGGACGAGCAGATAGACGGCCAGGCCGACACCGGCGACGCCGACGAGGGTGAGGAGCTGGGTCCGACGCGGCCAGCCCAACGCCATCACGAGCAGGGCAGCTCCTAGTCCGATGACGCCCGATCGTGACACGGAGACTGCCAGGGCAGCTGTGATGCCTCCCAGTGGGGCCCACCTCGCCCACGCACGCCGGGTACGGTCGTGCAGCGCGAGGGCAGCAGCCAGAGGCAGTGCCATCGTCACGACGACGGCGAACTCCAGCGGGTGTGACGTCGTCCCAGAGGCCCGTGTGAAGGATCCTCGAGTGATGACTCCGAACTCGTCGTCTGCGGACATCCCGGGAATGCTGATCCAGCCGATCAGGGACTGGCCGGTCATGAACTGGAGGAGACCGAGCAGCCCCATGAGTCCACCTGCCAGCGCCAGCCTGCGGAGCAGCACAAGGAACCGCTCCCAGGTGTCGATCCCATCGCTCGTGACAATGAGGACGGAGAGCCAAGCGGCTGCCCGGATCAGTCCCATGTCGGCGGTGTTGCCTTCGAGGGCAGGTGTCGTCCGCAGCACGGACAGGACGTAGGAGACCGCGACGGCCAGCGTGAAGAGCAGCGCCAGTGCAGGCATGGTTCCCACCCCCCAGAGCACCGGTCGGCGCGCGCGCAATCTCTCGGCCAGCCACCACAGGCCACCGACCAGGGCCCACAGCAGAGCGGGCGATCCCGCCGACCCCAGTGCGGAGATGCGAAGGCCGGACGGGACGGCGAGCAGGAGAACGAGGTAGATCGTCAGGAAGGTGACGGCGTCGAACTGCGGCCCGGCTGCAGGACGGGTCCTGCGCCGTCGAGTCGGTGGCGAGTACGTCATGGACGTCTTGCCACTGACTCGCTCTCGTCGGCGGCACCTCCGTACGGAGACGTGCCGTGTTCAAGGACCTCCGAGGGCGAGGTTGCGACATCGGCGTGTGCGGCGCGCCGCCCGCGTCGTCTGCTGCTGAGCATCCCGTCGAACCACACGGTCACCAGAACCGTGGCGGCAAGCCCGGCGGCGACGGCGATCACCGTGGCTCGGGTCGTGTTCGAGCGGACGACCGTCGGCTTCGCGTCCTGACTCACCACGAGCGTGGTGAACCGGGCTCTCACCGGGACCTGCCTGCTCGCCTGCAGATCATCGAGGACGGCCGGCAACTGGTCCAGCACTGCGGAGGTCGTCTCCAGCGCTCCGTTGGGTGTTGTCGCGACACCGGCGACGAGGACGAGGGGACCGCCCATGGGGTCGGGCACCACGGAGAATCCAGCGCCGGGGGTGTCCCCCAGTACGGCCTCGCGGACCTCGTCGGTCGTCATGACACGGAGGAGGATGTCGCGGATCTGGGTCCCGCCACCGAGGTAGAGGAACGGGTTGCTGTTCTCCGGGTAGGTGGCCTCACCTGGGAGCAGCGCGACGTACGCCCGGCTCTCGTAGGTCGGTGGTGCCGCGGAAACGGCCACGAAGGCGAGGCCGGCCGTCAGCAGCAGTCCGAGCAGGACGACATACCACCGTCGCACCAGGCTGCGAAGGAGCTCGCGAAGGCTCACAGTTGGTTACCGTCCCGTCGTTGGATCGTGTTGCTAGCCTACAAACTGATCCGCGATCGTGAGGCTGCGCAGGCGCTGCTCTTCGAGGAACCCCGACGGCGAGGAGCGAGGACATGTCCCAGAGATGGAGCGACCATCCGGCCGTCCGGTGGTGGCCCGTCTTCGGTGTCGGAGTGCTCCTCACCGCACTGGCGCTCCTCGTCGTGTCTCGCGACACCGCCGTCCACTGGGCGCGGGCCGAGGTCACGCTTGCGACGACGGCGACGCTGTCCAACCCGTCGATGGAGCTCGGTCCGGGCGCTTCGCTCATCCCCATGACCACGGTGCTGGAGCGGGCGCTGGAGGACGACATGCCGCATGCGTTCGTGTCGGACGAGGCTCCCTTCTACGGCGTCGTCGATCAGGGGCTGTCGGTGCGCCAGCTCGACACCGGGGGTCAGTGGGTGCACAACTTCAGCGCCCCGACCCTCATCGTCGAGGTGGTCGACCCCAGCGCCCAGCGGGTCGAGGATCGGCTGGGCGAGACGGTCGAGCAGGTCCAGGAGACGCTCACGACGATCCAGGGCATCCGCGAGTACGACCAGGACGAGCACATCACCGCGGTCGTCGACGAGGTGCGCCGCGCCCACCTCGCCCTCCCCCGCTCCGAGCTCGCCCGGGCGGCCGTCATGGTTCTGGCAGTCGGGCTCACCGTCTCGGTCGTCGGGTGTTACGCCGTCGACGCGGCCGTCCGCGCCCGGCGCGGGTCGCGGCCGGTCACCGCCTCCCCGCCGCGCGCGCTGGAGCACGTGTGATGGCCTCCCGGGGCCGCGACGGACGGCCGGCGTTCATCGCCTCGACGGGTGGCCACCTCGTCGAGATGCGTCTCCTCGCCCCGGTCCTGGAGCCGGGCCGGCACCGGCAGGCGCTGTGGGTGACGCACCGCACCCCGCAGAGCGAGAGCGCCCTGGCGGGCGAGGACGTCGTCTTCGTCGACCACGTCGGGTCCCGCGACTACGCCGGCGTCGTCCGGGTGGCGCCCCGGATCCTACGGGCCCTGCGCACCCACGACGTCGACACCGTCTACAGCACGGGGGCGGCCATCGCGCTGTCCGCGCTGCCGCTCGCCCGCCTCTCGGGGGCACGGACCACCTACGTCGAGAGCCTCACCCGTCCGCTCGGGCCGTCGATGACCGGTCGCATCCTCGGTGCGCTGCCCTGGGGGCGGGTGCTCACCCAGTACGAGGCGCTCGCCGGTCGGCGCTGGAAGTACGCGGTCAGCCTCATGGACTCCTTCATCGCGTCCCGCTCCGCGGCACCGGCACGGCCCCGCCGGGTCTTCGTCACCATCGGCACCGTCGGGCAGTACCAGTTCCGCCGCGTTCTCGAGCGGCTCGTCGACGTCCTGCCCCCGGAATGCGAGGTCACCTGGCAGACGGGTACCACGCGCACCGACGGCCTGGGCATCGACGCCCGCCCGATGATGACGGAGGCGGAGTTCCGCGCCGAGGTCGCCCGCGCGGACGTCGTCGTCGCCCACGCCGGGTGCGGGACGTTCCTCCAGTGCCTGGAGCTGGGCAAGGCGCCGGTGATGGTGCCGCGACGCGCCGCGCACGACGAGCACGTGGACGACCATCAGGAGCAGCTGGCGAGCGTGGCCGCCGGGCGCGGGCTCGCGGTGATGCGCGAGGCGGACGAGCTGCGCTGGGCGGACCTGTGCGAGGCGGCTGCGATCCGGGTGGCCCGGACGACCGACCTGCGCACGGCCTGACCGCCGCGGCCGGTGCCGGGCGCCGAAAGCCCCTCGCCCGCTGCGGTCCCCCGGATAGACTCGGGGCGGCCGGTAGCCGCTTCGACGGAGGAGTCGAAGGCTTGGGCAGCTGTGAGCCCTTTCCAGCTCTCGGAGGTGAGACACAGGTGCGCCGAGCTTCGACCCGCCGTGCTGTTTCCGTCGTCGTCGTCACGTACAACAGCGCCGAGCACCTGCCCGGCCTGGTGGAGAGCCTGGAGGCGGGGCTCGCCGGGCTCCCGGAGTGGGAGCTCGTCGTCGCCGACAACGCCTCGACCGACGGCTCCGCCGAGCTCGTCGCCCGCCTGGCGCCCGCGGCGCGCGTGGTGGCGATGGGGCGCAACGCCGGCTACGCCGCCGCGATCAACGCGGCCACGGCGACGGTGCCGGCGGAGCACGACGTCCTCGTCCTCAACCCCGACGTCCGGCTCGCTCCGCGCTGTGTGGCCCACCTGCAGGACGCGCTGCCCGGCGAGGGGGCCGGTATCGCGGTGCCGCGCCTGGTCGGGGAGCACGGCACCCACGCCTCGCTGCGTCGCGACCCGAGTGTGCGGCGGGCGTGGGCGGATGCGCTGCTCGGCGGGCCCCTGGCCGGCCGGCTCGGCCTGTCGGAGACGATCCCCGTCGGACCCGCCTACCGCAGGGCGCGCACCGTGGACTGGGCGACCGGAGCGGTGCTGCTCGTCGGCGCCGCGTGCCGCCGGGCCGTGGGCCCGTGGGACGAGGCGCACTTCCTCTACTCCGAGGAGGTCGACTACTTCCAGCGTGCCCGCGACGCCGGGTTCTCCGCGTGGTACGTGCCGGAGGCGGCGGCGTTCCACGCCCAGGGCGAGTACCACGCCGACCCCGGGCTGTGGCGTCTGCTCATGGCCAACCGGGTGCTGCACTTCCGGGGACGCAGCACCCCCCTGCGGGCCGCGGTGTTCCAGGCGGGGCTGGTGGTGGGGGAGCTCATCCGCAGCCCGCGCCGGGCGGCCAACCGCGCTGGTCTGCGCGGGGTCCTCGCGCCGCACGTGTTCGCGGGCCGCCCGCCCCGCCCGACCGGTGACGGCATCGTGTGGTTCGCGGCGCAGGACTGGTGGTACCACAACCAGTCCCACTCCGACTTCCAGCTCATGCAGTACGCGGCGCGGGACCGGCCGGTGCTCGTGGTCAACAGCCTCGGGCTGCGGGTGCCCCGCAGGGGCGTCAGCGTCGCTCCCGGACGCCGGATCCTGCGCAAGGTCCGCAGCACCACCAAGCTCCTGCGCCGTCCGGTGGCGGACAACCCCGGCTACCACGTCATGAGCCCGGTCTTCCTCCCGGTGTACGGCGAGGGGACGCTGGCCCGCCTCAGTGCCTGGATGGTGCGGCAGCAGGTGCGGCTCGCCGCTCGTCTGGTCGGGATCGGGCCGCGCCCGGCCGTGGTGGTGACCATCCCCACCGCCTGGCCGGCGGCCTCCCGGCTGCGGCGCTCGACCCTCCTGTTCAACCGGGCCGACCTGCACTCGGAGTTCCCGGAGGCGGACGGGGACATGGTCCGGCGCCTGGAGGAGCAGCTGCTGCGCCGCAGCGACACGGTGCTCTACGTGAGCCACGAGCTCATGCGGCTCGACGAGCCGATGGTGGGGGACCGGGCCTACTTCCTCGACCACGGCGTCGAGGTCGAGCACTTCACCCCCGGGCGGTCCCCCCTCCCGGAGGACATCGCCCGGATCCCGCAGCCCCGCATGGGCTTCTTCGGGGCGCTGGACGACTTCGTCGTCGACATCGAGCTGCTCCGGGAGACCGCCGAGGCGCTGCCCCACGTCAACCTCGTGCTCATCGGGGACGCCACCTGCGACATGACCGGGCTGGTGCGGCTGCCCAACGTCCACTGGCTGGGCTTCCGCCCCTACGCCGACATCCCGGCCTACGGCGAGGGGTTCGACGTCGCCCTCATGCCGTGGCTGGACAACAAGTGGATCCGGTTCGCCAACCCGATCAAGCTCAAGGAGTACCTCGCACTCGGGCTGACGGTCGTGACGACCGACTTCCCGGAGATCGCGGCCTACCGCGACCGGGTGCACGTCGCGCACAGCCGGGAGGACTTCCCCCGGCTGGTCGAGCAGGCGCTCACCGACCGGTTCGACCCGGTGCGGCTGCGTCAGTCGGTGCTCGGCTCGTCGTGGGCCGCGAAGGCGCATGAGCTGCTCGACGTCATCGACCGGGCTGGGCATCGCGGCTGACCATGCCCGCGCGACCGACCGGTGCAAGCCCTCCGTGCAGTACGGCTAGGTGATGGTCACGTCGTGGTAGGTGGCCAGAGGGAGTCCCCCGGGTGAGGCGCCGGTGATGAGGGCCAGCCGCGGGTTGGTGAGGTCCG